>JAEYTJ010000300.1 GCA_023434095.1 Pseudomonadota bacterium
GCTATTGCGAGGAGACCGGCGAGCCGATCTCGCTCAAGCGGCTCGAGGCGCGCCCGATCGCGACGCTGTCGATCGAGGCGCAGGAGCGGCATGAGCGCCGCGAGCGCGTGTATCGCGACGACTAGAACGCTCGCGCCGTCACGGGCCGGCGTTCGTGCAGGTGGCGAGGGGATATGAAAAAGGGCGGCCCGTATAACGGGTCGCCCTTTTCGTTTTTGGCGTCCTCGAGGCGGACGGACCACCCGCCTCAGGGCCGGCGGTTGCGACCGAGAAGGCTGGCCATCTCTTCCTCGAACAGATCCTCGTCGTCGCTCCGAGGCGTCTTGCCGGCGTCGTCGGGAAGGCGGATTTCCGGCGCGAACATGTCGATGGCCCTGACCGGCGGTGCCGCCGGGATCGGGGTGGACGCCGGCTCCACGCCAACGTCGAGGCGGATGTCGGGAACGGACTCATCGGGGGCGCCGGCGGGAGGATTCACGGCTGGTGCCCCTGCATGGGGCGCGCGCACGATCGGCACGGGCGCCGGCTCGACCACCGAGGCCGCCACCGCCGCGACGGGAGCCGGCGCGGCGACGGGGACCGGAATCGGTACATGGGCCGGCGTCATCGCGGGGGCGGGGGGCGGAGCGGGGCGGGCCGGTCGATCCAGTGCCCTTTCCAGCGCCCGCTCGAAGGCCGGCGAGTCGACGGCCGAGGCCGAGGCCGAGGTCGGGCCCGGCGGCCGGACAGGCTCGGCTTCGGGGGCGGGCGGGCGGCGCAGCGCCTCTTCGAGGTGCTCCGCCATGTCGGCAAAGAGCGGATCGACCTTCACGGTGACCCGGGCGCCCGCCTCCAGCTCCGAGGGAGCCGTGACGATCGGCTCAGCGCGGTGACCCATCGTAGCGGCAGCGGGCGTGTTCGGCGAAGGGGCGGCCGGCGGCGGTATGCGGGCCGGCTCTACGAACTCCGGCACGCGCGGTTCGAGCGGACGGCGGCCGACGGGTGCCGCGGCAGCCGCCGAAGCGGAGGGCGCCAGAGCCGGCTCGATGCCGATATCGCGGGCGGGACCCCGTGAGATCATCGGCGCGCGCGCTTCCGGCGGCAGCTGAACCGGGCGCGGGGCCCGCGGCGCGGCTGGGGGCGTCATGTCGCGGGGCGCGCGCGGCTCGCGCTGCGGCTCGGCACGCAAAGGCGCGGCACGATAGGGCTCGGCCGGGCGTGCCGGGTCGAAGCGGTGCGGATCGAGCGTCGAGGGGTCTGAGGCCCGCAGGGGCTCGGCAGCCCTCGGGGGCTCATGCGGCAGGGCTTCCGCCGGCCGCGCGGGCTCGGGTGGGCGCCCATGGTCGGCACCGCGCACCGCGACCGGGGGATGTTGCGGCGCACGGGCATGGACGGCGGCGATGCCGCTTTCCACGAGGAAATCGCTGCCGCCGCCAAGGACGACGAGATGTTGGACGTCGTCCCGCTGGATCAGCACGAGGCGGCGGTTCTCGTCGATCTGGATGTGGTCGATGACAGCCAGCCGGTGGCCGGCGACCACGCCCTGGCTCCGGTTGCGCCGCGCGAGGCGGCCCAGCCACACCACGAGGCCCGCCAGCACGATCAGGCCGGCAAGGGCGAGGATCGGTACGGTGTAGGGTCCGAGATCGGCCAGTAGATCCATCATGCGCCAGTTCTCCTGCAGGCCGGGGCCTGCGCTGGCGTCGCACAGGCCGATCACATGCCCCTTTGTGTCGCTTAAGGGCCCGGCCGGCAAGTCCCGGCCTCATTTCCGCCCTCTCGCGCGGGGCACAGACCGCTGCGGCCGGCGGATAAGCCCAATCGGGCCTTGCCCCGGCGGAGCGGGTCGGGCACCAAGAAGGACAGGTTGAATCGCCTCGCTGCGCGGCGTCGGCGGCAGCAGCGGAAGGCTTCTGGCTTGAACATGGCGGACAGCGGACGCGACGACCCCACCCTCGACCGGACCGAGATCGGCGGGAGCATCCGGCTGGTGCTGCTGGTCGCACTCGCGCTGGTGGGCGCCGTGGTGTCGCTGCTGCTGCTGGGGCGCGACCGGGCCGATCCGTGGATCATCGGGCTGCTGACTGTCCTCGCCGTCGTCGGCGTTTTCGCCCTGTTCGCCTATGCGGCAGGGTTGCTGCGCTTCGGCGCGCCCGACCTGCGCGACGAGCTGGCGCGGCGCATCGTCGACAGCGCCCCAGAAGGCGTCAGCATCGTCGATACGCTCGGCCGCGTGCTCTACGCCAATCCGCGCTATTGCGAGATCACCGGCGCCGCCTCGATGCAGGAGGCACGGCCGGTCGAGCGTTTGTTCACCAGCGATCCCGACGTGTCCGAAGCGGTCTATCGACTCGCACAGGGCGTGCGCGAGGGGCGGGCCTCGGCCGAGGAGGTACGCCACGCCATTCCCGGCCAGCCTGTGCGCTGGTTGCGCCTCGGCGCCCGCCCGGCGACATCGGGCAAGGGCGTTCGCTCCGCCGTCTGGACGGTGAGCGACCTCACACGTGAGCGAGAGCGCCAGGAGAGCGCCTTTCTCGAGCTCCAGCACGCCATCGATTATCTCGACCACGCCCCCGCCGGCTTCTTCTCGGCGGCGGGTGGGGCCATCCACTACATAAACGCCACGCTGGTCGACTGGCTCGGCTACGACCTCGCCGAATTCGGCCCGGGCGGTCTCACCGTGGGCGACATCGTGCCGGGGCCGGCGGCGGCGCTGCTCACCGGCATGGCGCCGCTTCCCGGCGGGGTGCGCACCGAAGTGCTCGACCTCGATCTCCGCCGCAAGAACGGACAGCCTTTGCCGGTGCGCCTCTGGCACCGGGTCGCCTATGCCTCCGACGGCACGCCGGGGGCGTCACGCACCCTCGTGGTCAACCGATCGCGCGAGGACAACGCCGCCGACCCCGCCCGCGCCGCCGAGGTGCGGTTCGCCCGCTTCTTCCACAATTCGCCGATCGCCATCGCCGAGGTCGACGCCGAGGGCCGCGTCGTGCGCGCCAATGCCATGTTCGCCCGCCTGTTCGGCGGACGCGAGGACGAGCGGCGGCACATCGCCGATGTCGTGCCCGAGCCGGCACGTGGGCCGCTGCAGGGCGCGCTTGCGGCGGCGGTACAGGGGCAGGCCCCTGCTGCGCCGCTCGACATCGTGCTGGAGCGCGAGGGTGGACGGTCGGCGCGCTTCTACTTCGCCTCGGTCGAGGATGGCGGCGCCGCGCGGGAGGCGGCGATCGTCTATGTCATCGAGACCACCGAGCAGCGGGCGCTGGAAGCGCAGTTCGCGCAATCGCAGAAGATGCAGGCGGTCAGCCAGCTTGCCGGCGGCGTGGCGCATGACTTCAACAACGAGCTGACCGCCATCATCGGCTATTCGGACCTCCTGCTGGCTAATGCCCGGCCGACCGACCCGTCCTTCCAGGACGTGATGCAGATCAAGCAGAACGCCAACCGCGCTGCCGGGCTGGTGCGTCAGCTCCTTGCCTTCTCCCGCCGGCAGACGCTGCGCCCGCAGGTGCTGCGCCTTGGCGACGTGATGAGCGACCTCACCATGCTGCTGCGCCGGCTGCTGGGCGAGACGATCAAGCTGGAGGTGAAGGAGGAGCGCGATCTCTGGCCGGTCAAGGCCGACCTCAACCAGTTCGAGCAGGTCATCGTCAATCTTGCCGTAAATGCCCGTGACGCCATGCCCGGGGGCGGGACGCTCGCCATCCGCACGGCGAATGTCAGCGCTGCGCAGAGCGCCTCCTATGCCGAGGCAGGTCTGCCGGAGGCCGACCATGTGCTGGTGGAGGTGGCCGACACCGGCACCGGCATTCCGCCCGATATTCTGGACAAGATCTTCGAGCCCTTCTTCTCCACCAAGGAAGTCGGCAAGGGCACTGGCCTCGGGCTTTCCACCGTCTACGGCATCGTCAAGCAGACGGGCGGCACGCTGCAGGTGGACAGCGAGGTGGGGCGCGGCTCGGTGTTCAGGGTCTTCCTGCCGCGCCATGTTCCCGATGTGGCCGAGATGGCGCCGCGCGTGCAGGAGCCGGATCTTCCCGCCAAGACCGCCGATCTCACCGGACGCGGCACGCTGCTGCTGGTGGAGGACGAGGAAGCGGTGCGCGCCTTCGCCGCCCGAGCCCTGGCCTCGCGGGGCTATCATGTGCTGGAGGCCGGCTCCGGCGTCGAGGCGCTGGAAGTCATGGCCCAGCATCCCGGCGAGGTCGAACTGATCCTTTCCGACGTGGTGATGCCGGAAATGGACGGCCCTACGCTGCTGAAGGAGTTGCGCCCCGCCCATCCCGACATCAAGGTGATATTCATGTCGGGCTATGCCGAGGAAGCCTTCGCTAAGAACCTGCCCGAAGGCGCGGATTTCGGTTTCCTGCCCAAGCCGTTCACGCTCAAGCAACTGATCGAGGCGGTGAAGGCGAGCATGGGCCGGAGCGAGCCGGGCCGTACCGTGTAATGTCCCGCGAGGGGACCGTCTGGAGGATGAGATGAGCGCAGCGACCGAGAACGTCTTCAAGGCTCTGGCCGCCGACCATGCTTCCCGTGCCGACGAGAAAGTGGCGAGCCTGTTTGCGGCCGATCCGGACCGTTTCGCGACCTTTTCCGCCTCCTTCGAGGACATGCTGCTCGATTTTTCCAAGTGCTCGCTGACTGCGCAGACGCTCGGCCTCCTGCTTGACCTCGTCCGCGCCGCTGGCGTCGAGGCGAAGCGCGAGGCGATGTTCTCGGGCGTCCACATCAACCTCACCGAAGACAGGGCCGTGCTGCACACGGCGCTGCGCGATCCCGGCGAGACGCCGCTGGTCGTCGATGGGCAGGACGTGCGCGCCGACGTCGCCTCGGTGCTCGCCGCCATGGCGACCTTTGCCGAGGGCATCCGCTCCGGCGCGTTAAAGGGGTGGACCGGCAAGCCGATCACCGATGTGGTGAATATCGGCATTGGCGGGTCGGACCTCGGGCCGGTCATGGCGACCATTGCGCTCACGCCCTATCACGACGGCCCGCGTGCGCATTACGTCTCCAATGTCGACGGGGCTCATCTCTACGACACTGTGAAGGACCTCGACCCGGCCTCGACCCTGTTCATCGTCGCGTCCAAGACCTTCACCACCCAGGAGACGATGGCGAACGCTGCCAGCGCCCGGCACTGGATCGTCGAGGCGCTCGGCGAGGCGGCGGTGGCCAACCATTTTGCGGCCGTCTCCACTGCGCTCGACAAGGTCGCCGCCTTCGGCATCGCGTCGGACCGGGTATTCGGCTTCTGGGATTGGGTCGGCGGACGCTATTCCGTGTGGTCGGCAATCGGCCTGCCGGTCATGATCGCCGTTGGTGAGGCTCATTTCCGCCGCTTCCTCGCCGGCGGCCATGCGATGGATACGCATTTCCGAACCGCGCCGCTGGAAAGAAACCTCCCGGTCCTGCTGGCGCTGGTTGGCCTGTGGCACCGCGACGTATGCGGCTACGCCACCCGTGCCGTCATTCCCTATGACCAGCATTTGGCGCGGCTGCCGGCCTATCTCCAGCAGCTCGACATGGAGAGCAATGGCAAGCATGTCACGCTCGATGGCCAGACGGTGGCGCATGACACCGGTCCGGTGGTGTGGGGCGAGCCTGGCACCAACGGCCAGCACGCCTTTTTCCAGCTCATCCATCAGGGCACGAGCCCGATTCCGGTCGAGTTCCTGATCGCCGCCAAGGGCCACGCGGAAGAGACCGAGCCGGGCCTCAAACGCCAGCACGCCATGCTGATCGCCAACTGCCTCGCCCAGTCCGAGGCGCTGATGCGCGGTCGCACTTTGGAGGAGGCCAAGGCGCAGCTTCTCGCCGCGGGCCGCGACGAGGCCGCTGCCGACAGGATCGCCCCGCACCGCGTCTTCACCGGCAGCCGGCCCTCGGTGACCCTCGCCTATGAGACGCTCGACCCCTACACGCTGGGGCGCGTCATTGCGCTGTACGAGCACCGTGTGTTCGTCGAGGGCGCGGTGTGGAACATCAACAGCTTCGACCAGTGGGGTGTCGAACTCGGCAAGGAACTCGCCAGCACGCTGCTGCCGGCGGTGGAAAGCGGCGTGGCGCCGGAAAGCCTCTCGACTTCGGCGGCGGGCCTGTTGCGCCATCTCGTCGGGAAATGACGTCCGTCCCGTCCCGGTTCTCCGTGGCGGGAACCGGGTCCCCTCGCCAAACGTCTAACGATCCCGGCTCGGTTGCGGCTGTCGGGGATGGGTTGAGCAAAGTCCGGGAGCAAGCATGATCCGCGTCGTCGCCACCACGCCGTATGAGGGCCAGAAGCCGGGCACGTCGGGCCTGCGCAAGAAGGTCGCGGTGTTCCAGCAGCCGAATTACATCGAGAACTTCGTGCAGGCGCTGTTCGACAGTCTCGACGCTTTCGAAGGCGAGACTCTGGTGATCGGCGGGGACGGCCGTTACTACAACCGCGAAGCGATCCAGATCGTGCTCAAGATGGCCGCTGCCGCCGGGTTCGGCCGGGTGCTGGTGGGCAAGGGTGGCATCCTGTCGACGCCGGCCGCCTCCTGCGTCATCCGCAAGCACGAGGCCTTCGGCGGCATCATCCTGTCCGCGAGCCACAATCCCGGTGGCGAGCACGGCGATTTCGGCATCAAGTACAATATCGGCAATGGCGGTCCGGCGCCGGAGCATGTCACCGACGCGATCTTCGAACGGACGAAGGCGATCCGCGAATACCGGATACTGGACGCCGACGACATCGACCTCGACACGCTTGGTATCGGCCGCCTCGGCGACATGGTGGTCGATGTCGTCGATCCCGTCGAGGATTACGCGGAACTGATGGGCGCGCTGTTCGACTTCGACGCCATCCGTGACCTCTTCGCCTCCGGCTTCACCATGCGTTTCGACGCGATGAGCGCGGTGACCGGCCCCTACGCCACCGCGATCCTGGAGGAGACGCTCGGCGCCCGCCCGGGAACCGTGATGCACGGCACGTCGCTGCCGGATTTCGGCGGGCACCACCCCGACCCGAACCTCGTCCACGCCAAGGAACTCTACGACCTCGTGATGGCCGAGGACGGCCCGGATTTCGGTGCCGCCTCCGATGGCGATGGCGACCGCAACATGATCGTCGGGCGGGGGCGGTTCGTGACGCCGTCCGATTCGCTCGCCATCATCGCCGCCAACGCACGTCTCGCGCCGGGCTACAAGGCTGGCATCACCGGCATCGCCCGCTCCATGCCGACCAGCGGCGCGGCGGACCGCGTGGCCGAGGCGCTGGGCGTGAAGTGCTACGAGACGCCGACGGGGTGGAAGTTCTTCGGCAACCTGCTCGATGCCGGGCTCGCCACTGTATGCGGCGAAGAGAGCTTCGGCACCGGCTCGAACCATGTGCGCGAAAAGGACGGGCTTTGGGCGGTGCTGATGTGGCTCAACATCCTCGCCGTGCGCCGGGAGGGCGTCGCCGAGATCGTCGCCGAGCACTGGAAGACCTATGGCCGCAACTATTATACGCGGCACGATTATGAGGAGGTCGACAGCGCGGCCGCCGATGCGCTGATGGCGGATTTGCGGGCGCGACTCGAAACCTTGCCCGGCACCGTCATCAACGGTCTGACGGTAGAGCGTGCCGACGATTTCGCCTATCACGACCCGGTGGACGGCTCGGTGACGACGAAGCAGGGCATCCGCGTGTTCTTCGAGGACGGCTCGCGAATCGTCTACCGGCTCTCCGGGACCGGCACGGCGGGTGCCACGCTGCGCATCTATCTCGAGCGCTTCGAACCCGATCCTGCCCGTCACGACCTCGAAACCCAAGACGCCCTGGCGGCTCTGGTGCGGATCGCCCGCGACCTGCCGGATATTGAGGGCCGCACCGGCCGCGGCGCGCCGACCGTCATCACCTGAGGACGGCGCGGGAGATCGCGGCCTCGCCCGGCGCCCGGGCGAGGCGAAGGGCTACCGCAAGGCGCCCGTCCACAGCAATTCCAGCCGGCGCAGCACGCCATAGGCGATGGTCAACTCGTCGCTCTCGTCGTCCTGGCTGACCTGCCGGCTCTCATGCGTGGCGCGGATGGTGTCGCACAGGCTCTGCGCCTTCGCCGTCAGCCGCAGGCGGGCGGAACGGCGATCGCGCTGCGAGGCAGCGCGGTGCACATATTCCGCGTCGACCAGCTGCTTGAGATTGTAGGAAGCGTTCGAGCCGAGATAGTGCCCGCGCTCCAGAAGGTCGCGGACGGAAAGCTCGTCATTGCCGATGTTGAACAGCAGCATCACCTGCGATGGGCTGATGTCGTCGACCCCGAGACGGGTCAGCTCGGCGCGCAGCACGTCGAGAAAGCGGCGATGGGCGCGCTCGATCAGCCGCCCGATCTCCAGCGGGGTGACCGGCGCGGCACCTCCCGGCGGATCGACAGCGGCCATTATCGGAAACGTCGCGCCCGTCGCGTCGGAGTCTTCGAGCGTTTCGGCTGCCGGAGCAGCCTTGCGTGCGGTTGACCTCATAGCAGCTGTCCCCGTCCCCGTATCGATCACCTGCCCACCCGTTGTCCCGCCCGTGCCGTGACGGGAGTCGCCACGCGCAGGACGTCGATGATGATGGTCAGGAGATTATTGAGAAATTGGGGCGCCCGCCAACGGATTTATGAGAGAAACGCCGCGTTCCCCGGAAAATCCGTCTTTACGTCTTTGCCGTGCTGCCGGCCCCGCAGCGAAAGGGGCCGGCTCACGCGGAAACCTTCAGCGCGGGGTTTCGAGATGCGATTCGAGAAACCACAGCGCTTTATCGAGGGAGCGCGAGGCCGCGGTGAAGATGTCGGCCGTCGTCGGGTCGCCGGCGTCGTCGGAATCGTTGATGGCCTTGCGCACATTGTTCGCCACAGTGCCAAAGCGCCCGGCCAGTGCCTGAATGTGGTCCGGAACCGCGTAGATGTCGGTCGGGTACGGCTTGAGCGGGGTGGCGTCGGCGACCGTCTGCGTGGTGCCCAGCGCGGTGCCGCCGAGCTGCACGACGCGCTCGGCCATGGTGTCGTTGTGGTCGTCGAGCTCGGTGCGGAAGCCGTCGAGCATTTCGTGCACCGCGATGAACTGCGGCCCCTTCAGGTTCCAATGCGCCTGCTTGATCGCCAGCGCGAGATCGATGCCCGCAGCAAGGTTGGCGTTGAGCAGGTCGATGGCGACCTTCTTGGCGTTGGAGGGAACGTTGTTCGCGGTCTTGTGGTCGGACATGGGAGATCCTCTTCCTGGGACGGCCCGGCGGCACCGTCGGGCGGCCACGCGGCGCGCGCTTGCGCCGACAGCATGAAGATTGGCCGCGCCGAACGGTAATCAAGAGCCTCGATTGTGAAGAATCCGGCCGATGAAGTTGAGCAGCACCTGGGCGGCGAGGATGGCGGTCACCCCGCCGGGATCGTATTCCCGCGCCACCTCGACGAGGTCGACGCCGGCGACGGTGCCGCGCTTCGTCAGTCCATCCAGCAGTTCCAGCACTTCATAATAAGTGAAGCCACCATGGCTCGGGGTGCCCGTGCCGGGCGCGATGGAAGGGTCAAAACCGTCGATGTCGATCGTGACGTAATAGCGCTTGCCGGCGGGGATGCGCGCCAGCACCGCCTCTGTGCCCAGCTTGCGAATCTGGCGCACGGAAAGGATGTCCGAGCCCATGGCCCGCGCCGCCTCATAGCCCTCGCGCGCGGTGGAGGAGACGTTGCGGATGCCGAGCTGAGTGAGCCCCGTGACATAGGGCTTTTCCGCCGCGCGGCGCAGCGGATTGCCATGCCCGCGCCGTACCCCGTGGCGCTCGTCGACGAAGTCGAGATGAGCGTCGAACTGGACGATGTGGATCGGCTCCTGATCGGAGAACGCCTCGATGCAGGGAATGTTGATCGAATGGTCGCCGCCGAGCACTACGGGCAGGGCACCGGCCGCGAGAATCTTACGGACGGCATATTCGATGTTGGCGTGACTGCCCTCGGTGTCGGTATGGATCATGTCCGCGTCGCCGATATCGACGATGCGGGTGGTCTCCGCCGCGAGATAGGTGACGTCGTCCTCGTGGTCGTAAGCGCCGGCGTGACCAAAGGAGAACAGCGTCGAGGCCTCGCGGATGGCGCGTGGGCCGGAGCGGGCACCCGAGCGCCATTGCGTGCCGAGATCGAAAGGCGCGCCGACGATGGCGACATCAGCGTCGATCTTGTCCCAGTCCAGCTGCAGCGGGTATTTGCCGAAGGTGCAGATGCCGACAAAGGGCAGGTCGAGCCGGCCGCCCTCATAACCGTGAGCCATCAGCGTGCTCCCTTCTTCTCGACGACGCCCGCCAGTACGCAGAGCAGTTCGAACATGATCGTGGCTCCCGTCAGCGCGGTGAGGCCGGAAGGGTCGAAGGGCGGGGCGACCTCGACAAGGTCGGCGCCGATGATGTCGAGCCCGTCCAGCAGGCGCACCATCGCTTGGGCCTCGCGGGTGGAGAAGCCGCCGATCTCCGGCGTTCCGGTGCCCGGCGCCTGCGAGGGGTCGATGCCGTCAATGTCGAAGGTCACATAGGTCGGCGCGTCGCCGACGATGGCACGGGCCTCGGCCATCACTTCGACGACGCCCCGCTCCATGAACTCCTCGATGAAGATGATGCGCACGCCCATCTCGCGGGCATAGTCGTAATTGCCGGCGTCGGAGATGGCGCCGCGCAGGCCGATCTGCACGAAGCGCTTGGGATCGACCAGCCCTTCCTCGATGGCGCGGCGGAACGGCGTGCCGTGGGTGTAGCGGCTGCCGTTGAAGAAGCTGTCATAGGTGTCGGAATGGGCGTCGAACTGGATGAGCCCCACCGGGCCGTCCTTGGCCAGACCGCGCAGGATCGGAAGGCTGATCAGGTGGTCGCCGCCGGCCGTGAGTGGCCGCGCGCCGGCCGCGCGCACGCCCTCATAATGCGCGGCGATGATGTCGAGCGAGCGCATCAGGTCGAACGGGTCGATGATGACATCGCCGCAATCGGCGACGCGGGCGCGGTCGTAGGGGGAGAGGCCGGTGACGTGGTGGACCCGCCGCATCAGGCTTGACTGGTTGCGCAGTTCGCGCGGGCCGTGGCGGGTGCCGGCGCGGTTGGTGGTGCCGAGGTCGAAGGGCACACCGATGATGGCGATGTCGACCTCGGCCGGCGTCGCCACCGGGAGGCGCATGAAGGTGGGAAGCCCGGCGAAGCGCGGGACAGTGCCGGAATCGAGGGGTTCGAAGGCGTTGGTCATGGCGGAACCTGATGCGTTCGTTCGGGCCTAAAGCCCGAACTCCTTGCGGACGGCGGCGGAGATGTGGGCGACGTAATCAGCCATCAGCGCCTCGCCCTTTTCCACGGTCGAGCCGGTGGCCACCGCCAGCACGCCGGAGGGCGGCAGGCCGAAATCGTCCGGAACGGGGAAGCGGTCATAGGGCGGGAAGGTCGCCGGGCCGTCGGAAGGCGCCTTGTCCATCTCCACAAGGTCGGGCCGCAGCACCAGCATCAGCGAGGTTTCCATCAGGCTGGCATGTTCCAACTCGATGCCGGGGAAACCGGCGGGGAAGATGCTCTCAAGCGTCGGGCGCTGGGCGAAGTCCCAGTATTCCAGACGCATCACGGTGAGGTCGGTGATGCCGTCGCGGGCGATCTCGCGGCGGGCGAGGTCGAGCCCCTCCACCGACGGCCAGCAATTCTCATAATGCCCGTTCACCACCACCAGCCGGCGCACGCCCTGGCGGACGAGGTTGCAGATGACGTCCCGAACGACCAGCGCGAAGGTGTGGGCGTCGACGCTGAGCGTGCCGGGAAACTGCTCGCCGCCGCCCGAGCGCGGCATCGACTTGCAGCCATAGGCGACGGTGGGGGCAACGAGGCCGCCCACCTCGCGGGCGATGCGCTCGCACACGCCGGTGGGCAGTACCACATCGACATTGAGCGGCAGATGCGGGCCGTGCTGCTCGGTGGAGCCGAGCGGCAGGAACACCGGCACGCCGGCGGCCATCTTCGCCGCGAATTCCGGCCAGCTGAGTTCGTCGAGACGTACGCTGTCGACCATCCGGTCCCCCTGAGTGCTGATGTCTTGCCGGTTCAGTGCATCGCCGCGCCGCCATCGACGCTGAGGCACTGGCCGGTGATGAAGGTGGTGGTGCGGCTCGCCAGGAAGAGCACGGCCTGCGCTACCTCCTCGGGCCGTCCGACGCGGCCGGAAGGATTGCCGGTTTCCAGCCGCTTCAACTCCTCGCTGAGATTGGCGAAATCGAGCAGCGGCGTGTCAACCGGGCCCGGCGCAATGGCGTTGACGAGGACATGTGGGGCCAGCTCCCGCGCCCAGGAGCGCGTGAGGGTGAGCACGGCGCCCTTGGTGCCGGCATAGCCGGAAAAGCCGGCGCGGCCGAGATAGGCGAGTTCGGACGCGATGTTGATGATGCGCCCGCGCACCGGCGCCTCGCCGCTGAAGCGGGAGAGCGCCTCTCGCGCCATCAGCATCGGCCCGCGCACATTGACCGCCGCCATCCGCTCAAAGGTCGCGATGTTGAGGCTCGCCAGCGGCGTCTCCTCGCAGATGCCGGCGCAGTTGACGATGACATCGAGCCCGCGCAGCTCCGCCACCGCCGCCTCCATGCCGCCAATGACCGAGGCTTCGTCCGCGACGTTCACCAGAATGGTCGGCCAGCGGGTCTCGTCCGGCGGGGGATGAAGATCGAAGCCGATGACCTGTGCGCCGGCGGCGCACAGCGCGTCCGCACCGGCGCGGCCGATGCCG
>JAEYTJ010000117.1 GCA_023434095.1 Pseudomonadota bacterium
CGACGTCACGCTGCTCGACGCATGCGGAGACGAGATCGCGCGTATCGAGGAGGTCGAGCTGCGCGCGATAGCGCTGGCGTCTGCCGAGGCGCTGGACCGCGACTTCCGGCAGGGCTTCGTGCGGCTCGGCCCGGCCGTGACCGAGGCGCGCCTGCGCGTGGAGGCGTTTCTTGCCGCCCCCGGCGATTGCGAGCCTGCCGACGATGCGCTGATCCTGGACGCGCTGGCCTATGCCATCGCCCATCGGGCGGTGACCGAGATCGGCGGCGCGGCGTTGCGGGGGGACGTCCCGTTCGCTGTCGACACCCTGATCGAGCAGGGCCGGCTCGCGCCGGAGAGGCGTACGGCCTTCCGCTCGCTGCTGGAGCTTCTGGCCGAGGGCGGCCTTGCGCGCCCCGCCCCGCCGCATGGGTGGCGGGTGCAGGCGCAGAGCGATCTGCCGGCGCCCGAGCCGCTGCTGCACGAGATCGCCGGACTGGCACCGGACCGTGCCGCCGAACTCGCTCTCGGAGCCCGTCTCGCCACCGACCTCGCGGCCTATCTGCGCGGAGCGTTCCCCATCGTTCCCGGCGCCGGTCTGATCGACCAATGGGAAAGCGCCTCCCCCGCCGCCCGCACCCTCGCCGAACAGGCGGCGGCACTGGTCGGCGACGTCGTGCACGGCCTCGACGCGCCGGCCTCGGTGATCGTTGTGGAGCGGCATGGTGCGCTGCTCGGGGCGCTGCGCCCGCTGGTCGAGGCGGGCGCCATCGTCCTCACCGTTCTCCCCTCCGACCCCGCCGCCCGCCCCAACCTCGCCGATCGTATCCGGCCGTCGGCCGGACTCCGCCTCGGACATCCGGACGAGGTGCCCGAGGCGGACCTCATCCTGCACTTCGACCCGCGCCTCCCGCTCGACCCTGCCGGGGAAACGTCGCGACGCCTCGCCGAAGCCTTGCGGCCGGGAGGCGCGTTGGTCGCCCTCGGCTTCGCCGCCACCGGCTTCGGCCGGCTGATGGCGCTGGATGCCTCCACCGCGATCCGCGGCGGTCAGAGGCTGCGCGGGGCGCGTGCCGCCACGGACATCGCGCTGCTGGCCACTGGCGCGACGGAGGCCGTGGACGACCAGGTGATGGTGGCGGCCCTCACGGCGATGCTGCGCGAGGATGTCGGTGCGTGTCTCATTTCCGAAGCCGGCTACATACTCGATCCGGTGCCGGCGGCACAGGTGGTGGGGGCCACGGGTAGCGTGCTCGTTTGGCGGCTCGCCGTGGGTGAGGATGCGCGCACGCTCGCTGCCGCGTTGAGCGAGGCGCGCCTGCTGCTCGAGACGTTGCGTGCAGGACCGACAGCACCCGCGCTGCGCCTGCTCGTGGCCGGCGATCCGCTGGGCGACGCGCCTGCGGCGGCGGCGCTGTGGGCCTTCGGCCGCACGGCGATGAACGAGTATCCCGATCTCGACGTTCGGCTGGTCGGTCTCGCCCGCCCGGTGATCGACGAGGCCGTGATGCGTGAGCTGGCGCGCGCGGTCGCCGGGGTGCCCGGCGAGCGGGAGCTCTTCATCGACGGCGACGGCCTGAAGGCCATGCGGCTGGAACCGGCGTGGCCGCCGGCGGAGGACGGGTCCGACCTTGCCGCCCGGCTCGCCATGGCGCTGCCCGGTTCGCTCGACCGTCTCGTCTGGCAGTCCGAGCCGCGCCGCGCTCCGGGACCCGGCGAGGTCGAAATCGCCATCGCGGCGAGCGCGCTCAATTTTCGCGACGTCATGTTCGCGCAGGGACTGGTCGGCGACGACATGCTGGCACGCGGCTTCGCCGGCCCCACGCTCGGCTTCGAGTGCGCCGGCACGGTGACCCGCATCGGCAGCGACGTCGAGGGAGTGAAGCCGGGCGACGCCGTGGTCGCCTTCGCGCCCGGCGCCATCGCCACCCATGTGACCGTTTCCGCCGCCGCCGTGCTGCCGGCGCCCGCCGGCCTCACCCTCGACGCCGCGGCAACGCTGCCGGTGGCGTTCCTGACCGCGTGGTACGGACTGGTGCACTGCGCCCGTCTGGAGGCGGGCGAGACGGTGCTCATCCACGGTGCTGCCGGTGGTGTCGGCATGGCCGCGCTGCAGATCGCCCGGATGCGCGGGGCCCGTGTGGTGGCCACGGCGGGGACGCCGGAGAAGCGGGCACTGGCCCGTCTGTTCGGCGCCGAGATCGTGGAGGATTCCCGCAGCACGGCTTTCGCACAGAAGCTCCAGGCCGAAGGCGGCTGCGATGTGGTGCTGAATTCGCTCGCCGGGCGGGCGATGGAACTCTCGCTGCGCGCACTGAAGCCGTTCGGCCGCTTCGTCGAACTCGGCAAGCGCGACTTCGTGGCGAACACCCCCCTCGGCCTGCGCCCCTTCGCCCGCAACCTCACCTATTTCGGGGTCGACGCCGACCAGTTCATCGCGGCCCGACCGGCACTGGTCGCCGGCATGCTCGCCGAGATCGGGCAGCTGTTCGGAACGGCCGCGCTGCGGCCGCTGCCCCACCGCGTCTTTGCCGCTGACGAAGCCCGCGCGGCGTTCCGGCTGATGCAGGGCTCCGGTCATGTCGGCAAGATCCTGATCCGCCCGCCGGCCGGCCTGCCTGCCGCCCCCGAAGCGGCCGGCACGTTCGTCGCGGCGGCGGACGGGGTTCACCTCGTCGTGGGCGGCGGGGGCTTCGGCCGCGAGGCCGCCCGCTGGCTGGCACGCCACGGGGCTCGGCATATCGTCATGGCCTCTCGCCGCGGCCTGGTCGACCCGCCATTGGAGATCGACGGCGCGGACATCGTGGCCGAGCGGCTCGACGTGTGCGACGCCGAGGCCTGTGCGGCGCTCATCGAGCGCCTGCGCACCCGCCACGGGCGGATTGCGGGGGTGTTGCATACCGCCATGGTGCTGGACGATGCGCTCATCCGCGACCTCGATCCCGGACGCTTCGAGGCGGTGCTCGCGCCCAAGGTTGACGGTGCCCGCCATCTCGATGCGGCGACCGCCGGGCTGGACCTCGATTATTTCGTCCTGTTCTCCTCCGCCACCACGCTGGTCGGCAATCCCGGACAGGCGGCCTATGTCGCCGCCAACGCCTATCTCGAAGGCCTCGCCCGCCGCCGGCGGGGGGAGGGCCGGCCGGCGCTCGCCGTCGCCTGGGGCGCGATCGCCGATGCCGGCGTGCTGGCGCGCGACCCTGCGACCTCCGAGAAGCTGAGCCGCCGGTTGGGCCTCGGCACGCTCACCGCCAGCGATGCGCTCGATCATCTCGGCGCATGTCTGGCACGCGACGACACGCCCCCGGTCAGCGTGTGCGCGCCGGTCAACTGGCGGGCGGCACGCGATCTCGCGGTGATGACCGGGGCGAGTTTCGCCGCGCTGCGCCCGGCCTTCGACGACACGAGCGACGCTGGCGGCGAGGACGACCTCGTCGCCCTCATCCGCGGGCAGTCCGATGGCGAGGCGCGCGGGACGGTGCTGCGCCTGCTCGCCGCAGAGCTCGGCCGCATCCTCCGGCTGCCGCCCGATTCCATCGACCCGGCCCGCGCGCTCGGCGACATCGGCATGGACTCGCTGATGGGGTTGGAGCTCGACCTGGAAATGCAGCGCCGCCACAAGGTCGCGCTGCCCATGCTCGGGCTGGATTCGGGTGCGACGCTCGCGGATGTCGCCGACCGCGTGCTGCGCAAGCTGCGCCCGCAGGCGGAGCCCCCCGGCGAGCCACCGCCCGCGCCGGGCATCCACCTGCCGGAGGAAAGCGCCCGGCTGGTCGACCGGCACCTCGACGCGGCGCCGAGCGCGGCGGTGATGGACGCCGTCAAGGCCAAGGCGGTCGAGAGCGGCCGTCGCGACGGGAGCCTGCTGCGATGAGCGCTCCCGCCAGCGATCTCCATCTCGACGCGGCCGCCCGCACGGCGCTGCTCGCCCGCATGCGGGGGCGGCCGGTGGAAGCGGTGCCCGCCGCCGCACCCGCCTACGACACGTCCTTCGAGACGCTGCCGGGCTATGACGAACTCAGGATGATCCGCGCCACCGGCGAGGCGTTGGGCATCGCCAACCCGTTCTTTCGCCCCCATGAGGGCTGCGCCGGCGCGCTCACCCGCATCGACGGGCGGGAGGTGCTGAACTTCGCCTCCTATGACTATCTCGGCCTCAACCACCACCCGGATGTGAGGCAGGCGGCGCAGGACGCGATCGCGCTTTACGGCACCAGCGTCTCGGCGAGCCGCGTGGTGGCCGGCGAACGCCCCATCCATCGCGCGCTCGAGGCGAGGCTAGCCGCGCTGCACCGGGCGGAGGACGCGCTGTCCTTCGTTTCCGGCCACGCCGCCAACGTCACCACGCTGGGCACCCTCGTGGGCGCCCCGGACGCGGTGTTCCACGATGCGCTCATCCACAACAGCGTCATCGTCGGGGCCGAACTGGCCGGCGCCGCCCGCCGCAGCTTTCCGCACAACGATCTCGACGCGCTGGAGCGGATGCTCGCCGGCGAGCGCTCCCGCTACCGGCGGGCGCTCATCGTCGTCGAGGGGCTCTACTCGATGGATGGCGACGTGCCCGACCTCGCCCGACTGATCGACCTGAAGCAGCGTTTCGGCGCCTGGCTGATGGTTGACGAGGCGCACGGGGTCGGCGTGCTGGGCGCGCAGGGGCGCGGCATCGCCGAGCATGCGGGGCTCGATCCGGCCGGCGTCGACATCTGGATGGGCACGCTCTCCAAGGCGCTGGCCTCCTGCGGCGGGTACATCGCCGGGCCCCAGCCGCTGATCGACTATCTCAAGGTTTCCGCGCCCGGCTTCGTCTACAGCGTTGGCCTGCCGCCGGCGGCGGCGGGCGCCGCGCTCGCCGCACTCGACGCCATGGACCGTGAGGGCGAGCGCATTGCGCGGCTTCAGGCCAATGCCCGGCACTTCCTCGGCGCGGCCCAGGCGGCGGGCCTGTCCACCGGCACTGCCGAGGGCCACGCCATCCTGCCGATCATGGTCGGCGATTCCCTCAAGGCGGTGCTGCTATCGGAACGGCTTCTGGCGCGCGGCGTCAATGTGCTGCCGATCATCCACCCGGCGGTGCCGCACCGCGCGGCGCGCCTGCGCTTCTTCATCTCGGCCGCCCACACCGCGCAGCAGATCGACGAGGCCATGGGCTGGCTCGTCGAGGAGCTTGCCGAGTGCTCCCGCTCTCTCGCCGCCCTGGGCTTTTGCGGCGAGGAGGACGGGGCGGTTTCCGAACCCCAGCGGAGGATGCGACCATGAAGGCCGTGCTCGACATTACCCGCCTGCTGCGCCGTTCCGCGCAGGCGACGCCGACGGGGATCGACCGGGTCGAACTGGCCTATGCCCGCCATCTGCTGGGCAGCCGCCACTATCAGGACCGCACCGCCTTCGTCGCCCGCGTGCGCGCTTCGACCTGGTACCTCGACGCCGAGACCGTCGCGGGATTCATCGAGGCGCTGGCCAAGCGCTGGAAGCAGTCCGAAGGCCGCATCACCCGGCGCGAATTGAGCAATGTCGAGGGGTTTCTGCAACTCGCGCCGGGCGCGCTGAGCGAGGCGGCGCCCGAAGTGCTGCCGCGCGCGTCGCTGCCGGATGTGCTGCCCCCGCTCCAGAAACTGTTCTCGCCGGTCAATCTTCTGCCGCGCCTGATGCGCCGGCGCAGCTCGCATGGCGCGGTCTATCTCAACGTCTCGCATGAGGGGCTCAATTCCATCGCGGGCGTGCGCTCGATGGTGCGCGGGCACGGCCTGAAGCCGATGTACCTCGTGCACGACCTCATACCGCTCACCCACCCGGAATATGTCCGGCCGGGCGACGCGGAAAAGCACGAGACGCGCATGTGCACCGTGCTGAATTCCGCCGAGGCGGTCATCTGCAACTCCCAGCACACGCGCAGCCAGCTCACCGCCTTCGCCGCCCGCAGCGATCTTGTGATGCCCCCCAGCGTGGTGAGCCCGCTCGGCGTGGAGGACGAGTTCGACGAGGAGGAGCCGGCGATGCCGGAATGCCACCCCTTCTTCCTCACCGTCGGCACCATAGAGCCGCGCAAGAACCATCTGGTTCTGCTGCATGCCTGGCGGGTGCTGGTGGAAAAGCTGGGCGAACGCGCGCCGAAGCTGATCATCGTCGGCCGGCGCGGCTGGGAGAACGAGAACGTCATCGACATCATCGAACGCTGCCGGAACCTCAGCGATCACGTGCTGGAGTGCAACCGCCTGCCCGACCGCCAGCTGCGGCGGCTGATGAAGCAGTCGCGCGGCGTGCTGTTCCCTTCCTTCGCCGAGGGCTACGGCCTGCCGCTGTTCGAGGCGATGGCCTTGCGCGTGCCGGTGATCTGCTCCGATCTGCAGGCGTTTCGCGACATTGCCGGCGCCGCGCCCTGCTATCTCGACCCGATCGACGGGCTCGGATGGGCGCGCGCGATCGAGGATTACGCGCAGCCCGATTCAGCGGCGCGCGCCGCGCAGCTACGCCAGCTGGCGCAGATCCGCATGCCGCGCTGGAAGGATCACTTTTCCATCGTCGACCGGATCATCGACGTGGTGGCAGAGGCGCCGTCCATGCCCGTCCCCTCGTCCGGCTGGCGTCCCTCGGCAAGCTTCGAGCGCAGCAGCGCGTTGATCTCCGCCGGCGAGCGCGCGGAGGGCAGGCGCTCGCTCGCCTTCGCCGCCGCCCGCCCGCAGTCGAGCACGAGGTAATCCGTGGCCCTGTCCTCCGCCAAACCCTCATGCCCGGGAAGGATCGGCGCATGATCGCCGTAGAACACCAGCAGCGACCGGCCGGTGCGCGCGTCGAGCGCGGCCGCGACGGTGCCGAGCAGGGCGTCGGCATTGGCGAGGTGGCGGGCATATTGCGCGACCGGGTCATCGATGCCGGGCAGGCGGCCGGGGCCGTAGGGATCGTGCGCCTCCATCGTGACCGCCATCAGGAACAGCGGCTCGCCGGCCGCGCCGGCGGCGTCGATCTCGCGCACGATGCGACGGCCGACTGCCGCGTCGCCGACATACGGGCCGACGCGGTCTTCCCATGCGAAGGCCGTCTCGTCGATGAAGCGCGCGAAGCCGAGGCTGGGAATGGCCCTGTCGCGGCGGAAAAAGCGGGCGTCGTGCGGGTGCAGGAAGCAGGTGCGCCAGCCAAGGCCGCCAAGCCGGCGGGCGAGAGACGCCGGCGCCAGCCGCTCCGGGCGCAGATACGGATCGAAGCGGTCCATGCGCTGGGCGGCGAACGCCACGCCGGTCAGCATCTCCGCTTCGGAACGGTGGGTGTAGGCGCCGTAGCAGGACACGTCGAGCCGGCCATGGGCCAGCGCCCGCATTCGCAGGCGGTCGAAATGCGGCAGGTCCAGCGCCACGCCGCCGCGCCGCAGATCGGCGAAGGATTCCGACTGCAGCACGATGACGGCGTCATAGCCGCCGGCCTGCAGCGCGGGAGGCCTCCCGCCCGCACGCCGGCCGTCCTTTCGCCACAGGGCGAAGCCGGCGACCAGGGAGACGGAGAGGCCGAGAAGGCCGACGAAGTCTCTGGCCGGAAGGCCGAGCAGGTGCCGGTTGAGCACGGGAAGTCGGCCGGCAAGACGGCCCGGCATCGCCAGCAGTCCGCCCGCGGAGAGGACAGCAACCGCCAGCGCTGCGAATTGCGCCGTGTTGCCCAGCTCCCGGGGCTCCGCCCACGTCCAGGCCGCGATGATGCCGGCCAGCAGCAGAACCGCGAGACCGAGGCCGGCGGCCGCGATCCGGTCGAGATAGAACAGCGCGGGATGGCGGATCAGCGTCGTAAGGAAGCCGAGGTCGCTGAACACCAGCGGTTCGCGCAGATAGGCGTATTTGGCGCGCGAGATGCCGACGAACACGCCCAGTGTCACCAGCGCGGCGACGGCGGCGAAAAGCGGCCGCGCCGACAGGCCCAGCCAAAGCAGCCAGAGCCAGCCGGCGATAACAGCTCCCAGCAGGCGTGCCTCCCCGGGGCCGCGCGGCGCGCGATCACCGGCCGGAACCGCCAGCCGGTCCAGCCTTCCGGCGCCGACCAGCGTTGCTGTAAGGGCCGCGAGGATCATTATCATGTGGAGCATCGGGTTGTACTCAGTGCCGGCTGCGGTGCGCGATCTGGCAATGTTCTCCTGCAAATAAATCAATATTTCGACGTTAATCAACAAAAAGAAGACAATTACTTGCCGCATTTTTCAATTTATTCAGAAGTTAGATTTGGAATAGTCATTCTTCGTAGTGAATTCCGTCGGTCTTTTCGGCAGTCCGGGGGCAGCGTCAGATGAACAAGCTGCACATACTCTTTGGAAAAACGGTAGGCGCGGTGGGTGCGCCCAAGGATTCGCCGGAAGGTGGCAAGGCCGCTCCGGCGGCCCAGAAGGTGCGCCTGCGCCCGGTGCAGCGCGACCTGCCGGACCGCGACCTGCCGGATATGGACGACGCCCCGGCGCCGGCGCCCCGCGTCAAGCCGTCCCGGCCTGCCGCCAAGGACGATGTCGCCTTCTCCGAGCGCCAGTCCAGCGATCTCGCCGCCAGCCTGCCGCGCAAGGCGCGAAAGCGCCGCTCGGTCGGGCTGTGGGCCTCGTTCCTGCTGATGGTCGCCGCGCCCACGCTTGTGGCGGCGCTCTATTACGGCATGGTCGTCTCGAACCAGTACATGTCGGAGTTCCGCTTCGCCGTGCGCAGCCAGGACTTTGCGCCGGCCGGGGCCAGTGCGGCGAGCACGGCGCTCGGGGCGGCGGCGCGCGCCGGCGGCTTCACCGACAATTTCCTCGTCGTCGACTACCTGTCCAGCCGGCAGGCGGTGGAAGACCTGATGAAGACGATGGACCTGCGCAGCATGTATGCGCGGGCCGGCGTCGACCCGCTGTCGCGCCTCGGCGGCGAGGCGACGATGGAAAGCCTCGTCTCCTACTGGCAGTCGATGATCGATGCGTCCTTCGATCTGGCAACCGGGCTCGCTCTGGTGCGCGTGCGCGCCTTCACGCCCGAGGACGCCCACCAGATCGCTGCCCAGCTCGTCAGCCAGAGCGAGCGGCTGATCAACGACATTTCCGCCCGTGCCCGCCGCGACGCGGTGACCTTCGCCGAGGCCGACGTCTCCCGCGCCGAGGACCGGCTGCGTGGCGCGCGCCAGGCGCTGCGCCAGTTCCGCGACGCGGAGCAGACGCCCGACGCGGCCCGCACGGCCGGGGGCACGCTCGATCTCGCCATGAAGCTGCGCGGGGAACTCGCGGGGCTGCAGTCCCAGCTCGCCTCGCTGCGCACCTATATGGACGCCAATGCCCCGACCGTGAAAGTGCTGGAAAGCCGCATCGCCGCGACCGGAAAGCAGATCGCCGCCATTGAGCGCGAAATCGGCAAGGGCGGCGGCACGGCGAACGCCGCCGCAAGCACCGGCGCCGCGACGGCGGGCACGCCGCCGGTCCTGTCCGACGTGCTGTCGAATTACGAGGACGTCGATCTCAGCCGGCAGTTCGCCGAGAAATATTACGAGACCACCCTCTCCGCGCTCGAACTCGCGCGCTCGGAGGCCGCCGCCCAGCAGACCTATGTCGCCACCTACGTCCAGCCGGCGCAGGCACAGGCGAGCGAGTATCCGCGCCGGGGCGTCTCGATCCTGATCATCTTCCTCGCCGCCGGCGCGCTGTGGTTCATCAGCGTCATGGTGTTCTTCTCCATCCGCGACCACATGGCCTGAGGGGAGCGGCGATGACCTTCAGCTCCCCCGCCGACACGCCGGAAAGACGGTTCGGCCTGTCCGCGCTGATGGAAGGCCTGCACACGCAGGGCCGCGTCGTCATCGCGCTGATGCTGCGGGAGATGCGGCTGCGCTCGGTGCATTCGCGCCTGAGCTACCTGCTGGCGCTGCTGGAGCCGATCCTCCAGCTCGCCATGATGATGGGCATCTTCAGCATCATCGGCCGCCGGCCGGATTTCGGCACAAGCCTGCTGCTGTTCCTCGGCACCGGCATCCTGCCGTTCTTCCTGTTCACCCATGTGTCCGGGCGTACCACCAGCGCGATCCGCGCCAGCGGGCTGGTGCGGGCGCTCGCGCCGATCCAGCCGCTCGACATCATGCTGGCCCGCGCCCTGCTGGAGACCGCGACGCTGCTGGTGGTGGCGATCCTGCTGTTCACCGTCATCTATGCCATGGGCATTCCGGAGGCGATCCCGATCCGGCCCATGCTGGCGATCGAGGGCTTTGCCGCCACCGCGCTGCTCGCCATCGGCGTCGGGCTGATCAACGGGGTGATCGGCGCCTTCTTCAAGCTCTGGGCGGTGATCTACGGCGTGCTGTCGCGCTCGCTGATCTTCCTCTCCGGGGTGTTCTTCGTGCCCGATTTCATGCCGGTGCAGATTCGCTACTGGTTGAGCTGGAACCCGCTGCTGCACGGGCTGGAGTGGTTCCGCTCCGGCTTCTACCTCACCTATCCCACGCTCATCCTCGACAAGACCTATCTGATCGGCTTCGGCGTCGTGGCGCTGTTGATCGGTCTTGCGCTCGAACGCGTCTTCCGTGCGAGGCTGGTATGATGGCGGTGGAAATGGCGGGCGTCGCCAAGACCTTCCATGTCGCGCATGGCAATCGCCGGGTGTTCGAGCATCTCGATGCCGCCTTCCCGCGCGGAACGTCCGTCGGCGTTCTCGGTACGCGCGGCGCAGGGAAGTCGACCCTCATCCGGCTGATCGGCGGCGCGACGCTGCCGGATCGCGGCAGGATTCGCCGCACGGGCACGGTTTCGCCGCCCATTGCCAACACGCAGGCCTACCACGCCGCGCTGACGGGGCGGGAAAACCTGCATTTCGTCGCCCGCGTCAACGGCTTCGACGGCAGCGCGGCGGCACAGTTCGTCGGCCGCTTCGCGCAGATGGAGGAAGAGCTCGACCAGCCGCTGGCGAGCTACACGCGCGAGCGCCGCTCGCGCTTCCTGTTCGCCGCGTCCTACGCGCTGCCCTTCGACATCTTCCTGGCCGACGAGGCGCTGTTCGGCGGCAGCGGTGCCTTCCGCGCGCGCTGTGCCGAACTGGTGCAGGCGCGCCGGGCCCATGCCACGCTGATCTTCACCACGCGCTCCCCGCAGATGCTGCGCCGCTTCGCGGACAAGGGCGCCGTGCTGCATGAGGGCCGGCTGCACATGTTCGACCGGATCGGCGACGCGATCCGCCTCTTCCGCACGATCGACGACGGGCTGGCGTCCGAGACGGACGACGGCACGGAGGAAGGGGACGAGGAGCGTCTCGTCGACGAACCCTTCGGGCCGCTGGCCTGAAGTTGCCTTCCATCACTTTCGGTCGGGTGGTCCGACCTAACCTGAAGGAGCAGACATGAACGAGCTTCCCGAAATTAGCCGCCAGCTTGAACGTTTCGTCGCCCGCCGGCTGGTCGAGTTCGACCAGGCCGCCTGGAAGGAACTGAGCGTCCAGAAGCGCAAGGAGTGCATCCAGGCCGCGCGGCGCGCGCTGAAGGCCGAGCGCAACTATTTCGCCCGCCACGCCAATGCCGGCGTGACCGCCACCGCGGCCGAATGAGCCGTGTTCTGCACCGGCCGCTTCGGCGGCCGGTGCTATATTGCCATTCTAGGCATGTCGAGGCGCTTCGCGTCGACGAATTCGATTTATTTCAATAATGAGCCTATATTCTGTGTTCTATAAATCACACGAAACGCCTTTAAGATCTCTCTTTTGCGGTGCGGTATAGAATTGGTCATCTTTGCTCGTCTTAGATGCCGTGCAGACGTAGAAGGGGATCCGGCGGCTTGATTATCCGGGGTGCGAAGGTCCGTCTTGCCGGACTTGTCATGCTGAGCGCGTCGCTCGGCGGCTGCGTGTTCTTTCCAGGCTCGGGGCCCGTGACCCAGGAGGTCATGCAGCCACGCGAGCCGATCGAGTACGAGATCGTCGATGTGAACGCCGACACGGTGCGGGCGATGCATCTGTGGCGCGCGGCGAGCCTTGCGAGCAGCTTCGGCGCCCGCAAGCCCGCGCCGGAAACCCGGGTGAATGTCGGCGACGTGGTGCAGGTCTCGATCTGGGAAGCGAGTTCCGGCGGCCTGTTCGGCAACGGCTCGGGCGATACCGGCTCGGGCAGCGAAATGCTGCCACAGCAGACCGTGGATCGCGACGGCTACATCAAGGTTCCCTATGTCGGCGAGGTATCCGTCATCGGCAAACGGCCGAGCGAGATCGCCCGGACGATCGAGAAGGGTCTGACCGGCAAGTCCATCGACCCGCAGGTGCTGATCACGCTGCCGCAGCAGACGTCGGCTTCCGTGGTGGTGGTCGGCGACCTCACCGGCGCCGGCCGCGTCAATCTCAACGTGAAGGGCGACCGGCTGCTGGAAGTCATCGCCCAGGCCGGCGGCATCAAGGCCCCGCCGCATGAGACCTTCGTGCGGGTGACGCGCGGCAAGCGCAGTGCGACCATGCAGCTGACCGCCGTGCTGGCGCGGCCGGACGAGAATATCTTCATGCAGCCGGGCGACACGGTATACGTGTTCCGCCGGCCGCAGAGCTTCACCGCGCTCGGCGCGGTCAAGGGGGCGGGCGAGGTGGCCATCGACCGCGAGGACTTCACCGTCGCCGAGGCGGTGGGCTCTTCCGGCGGGTTGATCGACACCCAGGCCGACCCCAGCGGCGTGTTCATCTTCCGCTACGAGCAGGCGGAGGTGGTGCGGGCGATCAATCCGGAATCGCCCTTCCTCGCGGGCAACAGCGTCGTCCCGGTCATCTATCGCCTCAACCTGAAGGACCC
Organism: Pseudomonadota bacterium; assembly: GCA_023434095.1. Taxonomy (GTDB): domain Bacteria; phylum Pseudomonadota; class Alphaproteobacteria; order Rhizobiales; family Xanthobacteraceae; genus Ancylobacter. The sequence goes on from JAEYTJ010000117.1 coordinate 12,715, forward strand.
GTCCGGCTACTTCATCGCCCGTGCTTTCCCGATCCGCGCCGGGGACATCGTCTACGTCGCCAACGCCCCGGGGGTGGAGTTCACCAAGTTCCTGCGCATGGCGCTGATGATCAGTTCGATGGCCCGCAGCAACACCACCACCTGGACGGCGGACTGAGCCGCAGGGACGGGCTTGTGTGGTGCGGTCCATCGGGGGCGCGCCGCCCGACAGAGGAGGTCATGGTGAGGAAGCTCTTCCTCCTGACGCCGCTTGCCCTTCTATGGGCTGGCCTTGCCGCTCCGCTCCGGGCGGACACGCCGGCGACCATCGCGGACTACATGGTGATGGATGTGTGCGTGGACGCCGCCGACGCCATCGTGCCGGGCCTCGTGCCGGGCGATGCCGGCTGCGAGCGCCGCCGCAACATCCGTCCCGGCGAGCCGCCGCCGTATGAGCTGCGCAACTTCCTCAATCCCGGCGGCGACTGCCGCGAGGATGGCGGCACGGTGGTGAAGCTGAACCGGCCGGTGGAGCGGGACGGACAGACGCGTATCGTCTCCTCTACCCTGAGCCTTCCGGTCACCCCCTGCGAAGGCGCGCGGGGCAGGCCGGGCCGGCCGGGCGAGGGCGGGGCCTCGATCCAGTGGCACGACGAGGGCTACGGCTTCATCATGGGCAGCTACAGCCCGGTCGCGCTCTCCATCTACCAGACCCCGCTGTGCCGGGACGGCAGCACCTCCTCGCGCCGCTTCTTCCGTGGATGGGTCATTGCCCCGGCGCGCGTGCCGGCCGTGGGGGAAGGCGGCTACGGCGTGTTTCAGAGCCGGCTCGCCACCGGTGCCGCCTCGGCACTGCCGCAGGCCTGCCCCACTCGCTACCGCCGGGCGCTGACCACCTGGCTGGTCGCGCCCATGCGCTACACCGCGGGGCGGGAGATGGTATCCGTCGTCTCCAGCCATTTTGCCCAGGTCAGCCGCGACGGTCTCTCGCCCGGCGCGACGATGCAGATGGAACAGACCTACTGGACCCGCGAATTCGGCCTGTCGCGCTGGGAGAAATGGGCGCGCGCGGACTGGGTCCATCCCCGCAGCCACCGCTCGGCGCCCGATCTCGCCCGCGAACTGCGCCAGCGCGGGCGCTGCGGCCCCCCGGCGGGCGGCACTTTCGACATTTCGCCGCGCACCCGCTTCACCGATGCCCCCGGCCATGACGACGCCTATGCCCGGGTGATCGCCGACCCGAAGACCGGCACCAGCCATCTCTGGCTCATGACGCTGTGCGAGGATTACACCAATGTCCGCCCGCGGCCGGCCGACAAGCGGCTTCCGGATGTCTCCGCCATCGCCGATCCCGCCTATTGGAGACCCTGAGCGACCCGCTCAGGGTCTCCGGACCCGCCGCGCCGCACGCATGTGTGATCGTCCGCCCCGGTGCGGACGGCCGGATATGACGTTAGGTCGTGTGTCGCAGCGGGGAAGGAGAGACGGTGACGCTCACACGCCGAAGCCTCATCGGATCGGCCGCTTTCGGGTTCAGCCTGGCCGCCCTGCCGCCGGTGCGCCTGCGCGCCCAGACGGCGCCCCTCACGCGGCCCATCCCCTCTACCGGCGAGCAGATACCCTGCGTCGGGCTCGGCACCTGGATCACCTTCAATGTCGGCGACGACGCGACCCTGCAGGCCGAATGCACCGAGGTCATGGCCGCGTTCTTCGCCGGCGGCGGGCGGATGGTCGACAGCTCGCCCATGTACGGGTCCTCGCAGGCCGTGATCGGGCGCGGCCTCGCCGAACTCGGGCGGGCCGGCACGGTGTTTTCGGCGGAGAAGGTCTGGACCTCCTCGGACGCGAACGGCCCGACGCAGATCGAGCAGACGCGCCGGCTCTGGGGCGTGGAGCGCTTCGACCTGCTGCAGGTGCATAATCTTCTGGGATGGGAGGCGCATCTCGACACGCTCTTCGCGATGAAGGCCGCCGGCCGTCTGCGCTATGTCGGCATCACCACCTCGGAGGGGCGCCGCCACGATCTGGTCGAGCAGATCATGCGGCGCCACCCGCTCGATTTCGTGCAGTTCAGCTACAACCTCGTCGACCGGGACGCCGAAAAGCGCCTTCTGCCGCTCGCCGCCGAGCGCGGGATCGCGGTGATCGTCAACCGGCCCTTCCAGCAGGGCGCCCTGACGCGCCGGCTCGATGGCGAGCCGCTGCCCGACTGGGCCGGCGAGATCGGCGCGGCGAGCTGGGCGCAGCTGATCATGAAGTTCATCCTGGCGGATCCCGCCGTCACCGTCGTCATCCCCGCCACCACGCGCGTCGACCATGTCCGCGAGAACCTCGCCGCCGCCGGTGGCCCGTGGCCGGACCCGAAGATGCGGGAGCGGATCGCCACCCATATCGGCGCGCTGTGATGTCCGAATGGTGGACCTACCGGCTGGACGACTTCCTGCTGTTTTCGCCCCGCGTCTATTGGCGGCTGTTCGAAGCGCAGAACGCGGCCCTGTGGCCGCTGCAACTGGCGACAACGGCGCTGGGGCTGGCGCTTGTGCTGCTGATCCTTCGCCGGCCCGGCCGCGCGATGCCTTGGACCGGGCTCCTTCTCGCTCCCCTCTGGGCGTTCGTTGCCTGGTCCTTCCTGCTGCAACGCTATGCCGGGATCAACTGGGCCGTCCCCTATCTGGCGCCGGCCTTCTTCGTGCAGGCACTGCTGCTGCTCGCTGCCGCTCTCCTGTCCGGCGCCCCTGCCATGGGACGTCCCGACGCCATCGCCGGGGCCGGGCTGGGGCTGAGCTTGGCCGGCCTGCTGCTCTATCCGCTGCTTTCCCTTGCCTTCGGCCGTCCGTTGGCGGCTGCGGAGGTATTCGGCATCGTCCCCGACCCGACCGTGATGGTGACGGTCGGCCTGCTCCTGACGATGAACGGGCGATGGCTCGCTGTCCTGCTGCCCATTCCGCTGCTGTGGTGCCTGTTTAGCGGGCTCACCCTGCTGACGATGGGGGAGATGCAGGCCTGGCTGGTTATGGCGAGCGCCGCCTTGGGGGCCGTGCTGGGGATGCTCAGGCTCGTATGCGGCCGCCGCCCTCTTCACGCCGATCCGACGACCCGGCCCGGATAACGCGGCACCTCGCTCGATCTCCGTGACAGGCGCCCGTTGACCGGGCGGGGAGGGCGCTCATTGCGACGGTTTCAGTGATGTCCAGTAGGTGCCTTCCAGCGGAAAGGGCTGAAAACGTTCATGCAGCCGGCGGAGCAATTGCTCCGGGTCGAGGTCGGCGAACAGCGCGGGATGAAGCCACTTTGCGAAGGCCTGGAGCGCCGCGACGTTGAAGGGCGAGTTGTAGAAATGGTGCCATACGGCATGGGCGCGGCCGGCTTTTACCGCCGGGAGTTCGGCGATCCCGACGCGTTGCGTGGCCCGGGCCAGGCTCTCAACCGCCCGCGGGGACGAGACATCCGGTCCGAGGGCGATCCATGGGCTGTCGGGCGGGCTCGACGCGCCGCCGATGGCGGTGCCGACATAGACGTCCGGCGGGGTGACCAGCAGATATTCGAGGCTGACCGTTCCGGCATCGGCGAGGATGACGCCGTCGGCGAGGTTGGTGCCGCCGGCCGCCGTGACGAAATCGCCCATCATGCCGCGCACCATGGTCTCGCAGCAGGGCATCAGCCCCACCCGGCTCTCGACGAAGACGCGCGGTGCCGGCGGACGGTGCTCGGCCAGACGCTCGCGCACCGCCTCATAGGCGGCGCGCCACTCGGCGACGAACGCTGCGGCTTCCGCCTCCCTTCCGAGTACCGCGCCGAGCAGTTCGATGCTTTTGGGTGTGTTGACGAGCGGATCGGTGCGGAAATCGATGAAGACGATCGCGATGCCCGCCTGTTCCAGCACCTCGATCACTCGGGCATTGCCCGCTCCCGGCCCATGGCCGTCGATGCCGAACAGGGCGACTTCCGGGCGCAGCGCCAGTGCCCGCTCCAGGCTGAACGTGTCCTGCGAGGAGCGGCCGAAGCGGGGGATGTCGGCGATGCCGGGGAAGCGGGCGCGAAAGCGGGCATAGGTTGCCGGATCGACCTGCTCATATTCGCCCATCATCCCGACGATGCGGCGTGTGGGGTCCTCGCGGTCAAGAATGGCGAGGGCCGGGATATAGCGGCCCTCGCCGATGATCAGGCGCTCCACCTTGTCGGGCAGGGTAACGGTGCGGCCGGCGAGGTCGACGATCTCCCGCGCCGCCGAGGCCGCCGGCCAGAGCGCGACGGCCAATGCGGCAAAAGCGGCGAGAAGCCCGGGAGAACGCATCGCCATCGATCGGTCAGAACTTCGCCGAGGCCGTCACGATGAAGGAGCGCCCCGGCTGGTAGAGCGGCACGACGTCCTCGATGTCCTGCCCATAGGTGCCGCGGCTGGCATAGGTTTCGTCGAACAGGTTGTTGACGTCGAGGCGCAGCATCAGGTGCGGCGCCGTGACCGGACGGTACTCGGCATAGACGTTGACGACGGTATAGCCGGGGATCGACGTGGTCAGCGTGTCGCCCCAACCATCCGGCACGACGGTGGGAAGGTCGTCATATTCGAGCGCGATTTCCACATTGCCGCCAATGGTCAGGCCCCACTGCGGAATGCGGTGGGCCACGACGAAGGTGATCATCTGCCCCACCGGCGTGGCGAGATAATTGCCCGTATCCGAATCCGCCTTCTCGCCATCGATGGTCACGTCGATGTCGGCGTATTTCACCCTGACGAAGCCGGTGTCCCATTCATAGCCGGCGGCAAGCTCGAAGCCGCGCGATTCGATGTCGCGCGCCCGGATCGCGCCGAGCTGGGCGTTGCTGTAGGTGACGACACGGGCGTTGTAGATGTCGGTGCGGAAGATGCTGCCCTCCAGGGTGAAGCCCTGATAGGTCGCCTTCAGCCCTGCCATGGCGTTGTTCGATGTCACCGGCTCGGCGCCGTCCGCATAGTCCCAGGCCGGGTTCATGTAGAAATTCTCGGCCAGCGGAATGCCTGCCCAGACATGGGAATAGCCGGCGCGCGCGGTGAGGAAGTTCTCGATCACCTCGTACTCGCCCGACACATTGCCGCTGAGCCCGGCATTGTCCCATTCCTCGCCCGTCGTACCGGTGAACCACTGGTTGTCGGCGCGCCCGCCGAAGGACAGGCGGGTGCGCTCCCACGGTTCGAGGCGCGCCTGCGCATAGAGGCCGACATTGGTCGCCTTTTCGGTGGCGGCGTCATAGGGATCGTAGAGCTGGGCGGTGTCGTCATAGAAATCGATGCCGGCGACGACCGTACCGAGAGCGAAGGCGAACTTGTTCTCGAACTTGCCGTTGAAGCTGTCGGTCTTGCCGGAGGTCGTATAGGGCGTGGGCAATCCCCAGGCGGGGTTGAGATAGGTCAGCTTGGAGATTTCCGTCGAGCTGTAGGCGATCACCAGCTTGGGATCCCACCAGCCCTCGGGAGTCGAGTCGGTGTAGGTGAACACCGTGTTCTGGCGCTGGATATCGTACGGGGTCACGTCCGGATCCCACGGCCGTGCGCCGGGAAAATCCGATCCATTGGCGCGATAGGGGCGCGGGGCGTCGTCGCTGACGCTCTCATAGCTGATGCTGAAGCGGTCGCCGGTGGGGGCCTCGTAGGAGACCTTGCCGATGCCGTTGACGAGATTGGTGCTGGTGCCCAGCACCACGTCGCCATTGCCCGCGGTAAACTCGTCGCCCTGGCCGATGTTGAAATAGCCCAGCGTCTCGAAGCCGCCCTGGCGGGCATAGCCGGTGATGTTGGCGAGCGAGGTGTCGCCGTTGAAGTTGAACGAGTATTTGCCGATGCCGCCGAATCCGTCGGCATCCAGAAAGTCCCGCGCATCCTTGGTCTCATAGGCGATGGTGCCGGCGAGGGCGCCGGGGCCGGCATCGGCCGGGGCGACGCCGGCGTCGACGCGCACGGCCTTCAGCACGCCCGGATCGATCAGGTTGGTGCCCATATGGTGGAACACCTTGTTGTTCTGCCGGCTGCCGTCGATGGTCACGGCGAGGTTGGTCTCCTCGATGCCGTGGACATACACCTTCTGCGACATCGGCACGGAACTTCCGACTTCGATGCCGGGCTGTTCGCGGAACACGTCGGCGAGGTCCTGCGGGTTGAGCCGTTCCAGCGCCTGCGGGCCAATGACCGTCTCGGCCACGCCGCCCCGGCTGATGCCGTCGCCGGCGACCGAGATGACATCCAGCATCTCGCCCTCGACCGCGCCTTCGGTCCGGCTTTCCACCGGCGCGGTCTGCCCGACCACCGCGGTGCCCTCGCCGGTGATGCGGAAGGCGATGCCGGTTCCTTCCAGCATCCGGGCGAGAGCCTGATGCGGCGTGAGGCTGCCCTGCACGGGCCGCGAGGTGACGCCCTGCGAGGTCGCCGAGGCCAGCGTCACCTGCAGGCCGGACTGGCGACCGAAGGCGTTCAGCGCGCTGGCGAGCGGCTGGGCGGGAATGTTGAACGCGCGGGCCGCACCGGGCACCGCGACCGACGATGACGAGGCTGTCTGCGCGAAGCCATGATGTATGCCCGACAGGCAGACAAAGACGGTCGTCGCCATCAGGCGCAGCGCGTTCCGGGTGGTGGTGACCCGCGCCGCAACTGTGTTGGCGGGGTGTGTCGGCGCGCTCATCGGCAAGGTTCCCCAGATCATCTCGTGCGTTCGTCGAACGCATCCGGGGTGTCAGACGATCGAGCGGGGCCGGTTTTTCATGCCGTCGCGAAGATTCTTCTAGAAACGCGACAGCACCCGCATATAGGGCGAGATTTCGCGCATCCGGCCGCCATGCGGCTCGACCAGAGCGCGCAGGGCGCGGTCAGGATCGGTGAGATCGTAGAGGCCGGTGACGCGCTGCGCCGCGAGGGTGCCGTCCGGCACCGCTATCCAGGCGGTGTGGTAGCGCCGCAACTGCTCGACCACGGCAGCGATCGTCGCGTCCTGAACGAACAACCGGCCCTCCCGCCACACCGCGATGTCGTCCGGCGCGATCTCGCCGCGCGTCAGCGTGCCGGTCCGCAGGTCCACGCGCGCGCTCTGCCCGGGCGCCAGCCGGGCATCCGCCTCCGCATGGCCGGGATAGTCGAGGCTCACGGCCCCTTCCGCCAGCTCGACGCCGGTGTCCGTGGAGGTGAGCCGCACGTTGAAGCGGGTGCCGAGCACGGTGACGTCGACGCCGCCGGCATCGACGACGAAAGGACGACCCGTATCGGGTCTCACTTCGAAGAAGGCTTCGCCCGCCAGCAGCCGCACCCGGCGGGTCGCGCCCTTCATATCCACCGCCACCGCGCTGTCCGCCCCAAGCTCGACCCGGCTGCCGTCGTCGAGCGTGAGGAGCTGACGCCCGCCCGTGGCGGTCCGGTAGTCCGCTTCCATCACCAGAAGAAGCGCGGGATAGGCAAGGAATGCCGCGAGGCCCGCGGCCAGCGCCGCGCACACGCCGAGCGGACGCCACAGGCGCCGAGGGGGTCTGCCAAGGCGTGGGAACTGCCCATCATCCGCGCCGGGCCCCCATGGCCGGGCGTGGGCGGCGGGCACTTCGCCCATGAGATGCCAGGATCGCTCCACGGCCGCATAGGCGCGGCGATGGTCGTCACGCTCGTCCAGCCATTGCGCCAGGGCGCGCGCGAGAGCCGCGTCGCCGGGCGCCGCGCGTGTCCTTATCAGCCAGTCCGCCGCCACCTCGTGGAGGGACATTGCACTCTCGTCGGTCAAGGCGCGTCATCGCCGTTCTTGAAGCTTCCCGGCGGGGAAGCGGCACCAGTTATCACGCAGAAGACGATCTGCTGCGCGCCAGTTTTCATATCTGCATCGCGATTGTCACGTCCCCGCGCGGTCGAGTTCCTGCGCGATACGTGCCAGCGCGGCGCGAACGTGGCGGTGGGCGGTGGCCACCGAGATGCCGAGCCGGGCCGCGACATCCTCCAGCGTGCAGCCGGCGAAGCGGTGCATTTCGAGCGCCAGGCGCTGTTCTAGCGGCAGCTCCTTCAAGAGGCGCGCTACCAGCCGGACCTCTTCCCGGTCGATGGCATGCTGCTCCGGCGACGCTTCGGACGCCGGCATCGTCCAGTCCGGCAGTTCGCCGGATCGGGTGCGGGATTCCAGCCTGCGCCGCTTTAAGGTATCGAACGCAAGGTTGCGGACGATGCGGTAGAGATAGCCGATGCCGCGTTCACCCTCCTCGCCGGACCGGGGGAATTTAAGGAAGGCATCGTGCACCACGTCCTCGGCCGCCTCGCGGGAGCCGAGAATGGGCGTCGCATAGGCGACCAGGGCGGAGCGATGTGTCGCGTAAACGCCCGAACAGTCCTTGTGTCCCATATCGATAACATTGACCCATGGTCATGCTTGCGAATGGGATACCGAGAAGAGTTTCTGCATGCAATGATAATGATTTAGAACGTATAAAAGGTGGTCGCGGGCGTATTTCATCCCGGTGGAATTCTTCCGATTGCGAGGCGGCCGACCATCCCTCACGGCTGCCCCGGCGCGGTCTTTTGATCGATCTACGCCTTCGCGCGTCGCTTTCACTCAGGATAAGTCTCACGCCGATCCGGGGTATCCTCGCGGAACAGGATGAACACCAGCGGGTTGCCGGGCTCGGCCATCGCGTCGCTCCGCAGGCCCGTCACCTCCCCATCGACGCCGCTCGTATACTCGGCCACCACGTCGCCGAAGCTGTCGCGCTGGACGGCGACCTTCTGTCCGGTCGTAACCTTGTCGTTGAGCTTGACCAGATGCTCGACCAGGCCGCCCTCCGTTGCCAGGATCGGGAAGGCGCTGTTCCCGGTAAAGACGTCCACATCCCGGCCCGTGCGCCCCATCTCTCCGGCCACGATCCCGTGATACTTGAGGACATTCATCGTGCCCTCGACGAACAGCGCGATCATCTCGGGATCGAGCACCCGCGCGGCGCCTATCTCCGGCGTGAAGGCGGGAATACCCACATCCAGAAAGGCATTGTGCAGCACGCCGGGATAGACGTGGTTGTCGAAGATCTGGCCGACCGGATAGAGATCAATCATCGCCCTCACCTCCGGCACATCCATGCCCCCGATATTGAAAGCGGTGACCTCGAATCCCGTCGTGCCGGTATGGAAGTCGATCGCGGCATCGGCGTTCGGCCGCAGCAACCGGTTGAACAGCAGGCCGGCATGTCGGCTGGGCGCGGTGGGGCCGTTTTCATTGCCGGGCCATTCCCGGTTCATGTCGATCAGATCGGCGCCCCGGCCGGCATTCGGCCATCGCCGCTGCATGCCCTCAAGGGCCGGGCGCGAAATGTCCGTCACGGCCATGACGGTGCCGGACATCTCGGCCGGATCAAGCTGGTTCATCACGGTCTGAACCGTGTGCACCGAACTCATCTCGTCGCCATGGACGCCGCTGACCAGAATGACACGCTTGCCTGGCCGCGCGCCCCTGGCGACGGTCACGGACACGTACCAGTGCTGCCCGGTCGGCATCTCGACGCCCTGAAAATACAGCAGATGCTTCCGTCCCGGTTCGAGGTCTTCGACGTCGAGCGCGCTGACGACCTTCTTCCCCTGGATGACGTCGCCGGTATAGACCGTTCCGGATGCGGGGCCGGCAGCGAGTGTTTGAGCCGAGCCCTGGGCGCCGACGGGAGATGCGCCGGCGACGAATCCAGCCGACGTGCCGATAGCTGCAGCAGACGCGATGATGAAATCGCGACGATCGAGCCGCTCGTCCGGTCTGTTCGACATGACGCGGATCCTTCCCGTGAGTTACCCATCTCCTCCGGCATGGTTACCCCCGGCGACGCCGAGTGCAAAGCCGCCGCGCGCGTTCGTTGCTGGAAGACGATCGAGCGGTCCGCCTGCCTGCCGAGTGCCGGGAAGGCGGAGCGATCGCAATCCCGGCTTCTCGTGCCGGTCGAATGACATCCTTCAACTGCGGTGAACGGCGCAGGTGCGGGGTCGCGGACGGGGGGCCCGAATGGGCACGCATACTCGCGGGCGAACTCCGGCGCACTCTCATCGCCCACGGCATAGCCGGCGCTTGCCGCATCGGTGCTGGCCGTCAAATCGCCCCGCGGCGTGACAGCACAGCGTCTCACAATACGAGCCTATCGCGGTCGAGACGAGGTCGGCAACGAAACAGGTCTCATGCCGGGCCGGGCACGCATCCGGCGAGCCGCACGGTCACCACGTCTATCGGGCCGTTCATGCCTGTGCCGAACGACGCGACGTCAGCCGGAGGATGCCCTCGCCAGCCGAAAACGAGCTGAGCTATTGAGAAAATTGGCGCGCCTTGATGGCGAAGCATCGAACGAACTGTTCGAGGTTTTGTCGGAATGGAACGCCTATCTTGAGCACCGGAAATCCCAGGATTTCCAGGTGCCGCCATGTCCCTGAGCACCGAATTCTCCGCCCGGTCGGCAGCCCCTAATCCAAAGCGACGCAAGCGAGCCCGCCCCGCTCCGTTCAGCCTGCGGCTGAGCGCGGACGAGCGGGCGCGGCTGGAAGCTGAAGCCAAGGGTGCGCCGCTCGGCAGATATATCAAGGCGAAGGTGCTGGGATCGGCCTCGCCGGTCAGAGTTCGGCGAACCGGCCTTGCGATCGAAGACAAGACATCGCTGGCGCGGGCACTCGCCCTGCTCGGCAGGTCGCGCCTTTCCTCCAACCTCAATCAGCTGGCCCACGCCGTCAACATTGGCGTTCTGCCAGTAACTCCAGAGACAGAAAAGGAACTTGCGGCCGCCGCAGCGGACGTGCGGTCGATCCGACACCTGCTCATGACGGCGCTCGGCCTCAAGCCGGAGTCCGCGCCATGATCCTGAAAGGCTCCCAGCGCGGCGGTGGTCAGAACCTCGCCGTTCATTTGTTGCGTACCGACGACAATGAGCATGTCCTGGTTCATGAGCTGCGCGGCTTCGCCTCCGACACGATCAAAGGGGCCCTCAAAGAAGCCGAAGCGATCAGCCGGGCGACGAAGTGCGAACAATATCTGTTCTCGCTTTCCTTGAGCCCCCCGGAGAATGCATGCGTTCCCGCCGAAGCGTTCGACGCTGCGATTGACCGCGTTGAGACGCGCCTCGGTCTTGAGGGCCAGCCGCGCGCCGTCGTCTTTCATGAGAAGGAAGGCCGCCGCCATGCGCATTGCGTCTGGTCGCGTATCGATGCTGACACAATGAAGGCCCGGCAGCTCTCGTTCTTCAAGACGAAGCTGATGGCCGTCTCCCGCGATCTCTACCTCGATCATGGGTGGACGATGCCGAAGGGCATGCTCGATGCGGCCCGGCGCGATCCCACGAACTTCACACTCGCGGAATGGCAGCAGGCCAAGCGGCAGGGCGTCGATCCGCGCTGGACCAAACAGGTCTTGCAGGATTGCTGGACGCGCTCCGATAGCCGCCCGGCCTTCGAGCGTGCCCTCGAAGAGCGCGGCTTCTTCCTGGCGCGCGGCGACAAGCGCGGCTTTGTCGTCCTGGATCATGACGGCAGCGTGCATTCGCTGCCGCGCATGCTGGACGCAAAAACAAAGGAAGTCCGCACCCGCCTCGATGATGGAGCCGCTCTGCCGGACGTCGCGGCGGTAAAGCAGACCATCGGCGCGCGCATGAAGCCCGCCATCGGCCGCCATATCGCGGAATCGCGCGAAGCATTCCGCGCCCGCTCGGCGGAACTCGGCCGGGCAAAGGAAGAGATGACGCGCACGCATCGCTCTGAGCGCATCGAACTCGGCGAGCGGCAGAAAGCCGAGTGGCAGGAAGAGAGCAAACAGCGGGCTGATCGTCTTCCCAAGGGCCTGCGCGTCCTCTGGCACCGGCTGACCGGACGGTTTCAGCAGCTTTGCCGCGAGAACGAGGCGGAAGCGCAGGCGACGCAGAACCGGCAGGCACTGGAGCGTCAACAACTCATCGAAAAACAGCACGATCAGCGCGCCGTGCTTCAGGCGCGATTCCGCGAGCTGCGCCGGGCACAGGCGGAACAGTTGCTCGATCTGCGGCGGGATGTCGGCCGCTACCTCAAGCTTTCGCGTGGGTCGGATGCACCATCGCGTGCACCGGACTCCAGTCAAACCCAGTCACGATCTCTCAAGCTCGAACGATAAATGAAGGATTGCCGCCATGTCTTCCCGCAATGACGAGTCCACCGCCATCATCATGGTGCTCGGGTTGGTATTTACGGCGATGGCCGCCTTTGCGGTCGTCCTTTTTTTGGTTTTTGGG
>JAEYTJ010000355.1 GCA_023434095.1 Pseudomonadota bacterium
TGAGCACGCCGCCGGTCCCCTCGAAACGGACCGAGGAGAGCGAACCGTAAGGCGCATTCTCGCTGCGGGGCGCGATCGAGAAGACGTCGCCGTCCCAATGGGTCATCGGCATGGTGATGGCCGCGGGACCCAGGGTCAGGACAAGACCGTTCTCGCCCTGGGAGATCCGCGCCGGGCCGAAATACGGGCTGTCATAGGTGCCGACATAATCCGCCAGCGTGCGTGCCGATGCCGGGCGCGGCGGGGCCATCTTCCCGACGAGATCGCCCACCGGCGCATAGTTCTGCATCAGCAGCGGATGCATGAGCGCGTACCAGTCGCGGGTCGGCGCACCGTACTGGACGATGTCGAGGAAATGGCCGGTGATCGCCTCCGCCGCGCCCACCGGTCCGGCATTGGTCAGGACGATGATGGCGAGGTCGGCGGAAGGCAGGAACTGCACATTGGTGGCGGCGCCGGTCACGAAGGCCCCGGAATGGCTCATGTCGGGTCGGCCATTGGCATTGACCGACACGTTGAAGCCGAAGCCGTAAAAGCCCGAGCGCGCGCTGATTGTGCCCGCGGGTGCGCTGAAGGCCTGAGCGCGCAGGGCCGGCAGCAGGGCGGCGGGCGAGATCATTTCGCGGCCATCGCGCTGACCGTTCGCCAGTATCAACTTCGCCCATTCGGCGAGGTCGGTCACGTTGGAGGTCACGCCCCCCGCAGGAGACTGCTGGTCCGGATCGCGCGTGAGGCCGGGCACGAAGCGGCCATTCTCCAGCGCGTGCAGCGTCGCCCGGTTCTCGCGCGCCAGGAAGTCGGCATAGCGCGAGCTGGTGGAGGTCATGCCGAGCGGGCCGTACAGCGCGTCCTGCGCGAGGTCGGCCCATGGCTTGCCGGCCGCCGCTGCCACGGCCTCGGCACCCGTGGTGAAGCCGAAATTGGCGTAGTTGTAGCTGACGCGGAACGGAGCGAGCGGCAACATCCTCAGCCGTTCGAGAATGGTCTTCCGGTCGAAGCCGATATCTTCCAACGTGTCTCCCGCCGCGTGCGGCAGGCCGGAGCGATGGGAATAGAAATCCCCCACCGTGCCGTTTGCGGTCACATAGGCATCCCCGACGGCGAAGGTCGGCAGGTGCCGGATGATCATGTCGTCCCATTTCACCGTGCCGGCGGTCACCTGCGTGGCGGCAATGGTCGCGGCGATGGGTTTCGACATCGAGGCGATCTGGAAGACGGTAGCGGTGTCGACCTTGGCATCCTTGCCCATTTCGCGCACGCCGAACCCGCGCGCAAATACGGTCTTCCCATCGTGAACCACCACGACGGCCGCACCGGGAACGCCGCTGCGCTTCAGCACGCTTTCGACCTCGTCGGGCAGATTCGCCACTGCCCTTTCGAACCCGCCTTCCGCCAGCGGCACGACGTCTTCGGGTGGAATGGCACCGAGTGTCAGCGGCACGGTCTGCGCCGGTACCGCAATCGATGAGCCGACGAGCAGCGCGGCGGAGATCGATAGCCAGCTAAATACTGTTCGCGCAGCTGATCCCGCCATGGCGCTGGTCTCCGTAGGGCGGCGTGCCGAAGAGCCGCGTAAGGATCGGCAAAACTGTAGTCGGTTCCGGCGGATCGATATACCCTTCGGTACCGGCCTCTTAGCGGCAGGCTATCGCGCCGCTCGTGACCATCGCAATCGTCGACCCGTCTCACCGACAGGCACAGAGTCCCGACAACATGACCGATCGTCCTGTTCCCGAAGGCGAAGACGATGCAGGCCTCAAGATGAATGCCGGGCTGTACCGGCTGCGGCGCGTGTCGACGACCGATTTCGACCCGGGTGACCGGTTCGATGCGTGGCGCGAGACCGCCTACACCATTGCCGCTCTCGAGGTGCCCCGTGCCGGCGAGGCCGAACTGTTCGGCACCAAATATGCCGTGCACGGCGCGATAGGCAATTTTGCCAGCCATGCGGGGTCGGTGCACCGCACCGTCATCTCTCCGGCGACGCGGCTCAGCGGCGCCCTCGATGCCATCATCATCTCGCTGATGGCGGAGGGCAGCGTTGGGCTCGAGAGCCCCGGCGGCGAGCAGCCGATCACGCCGACCGGCCGTCTCGTCGCCTATGATGCGACGAAGGCGATGCGCTACCACTGGAGCGTCGGCAAGGAAATCTACGTGGTGCTCCCGCGGGCTAAGGCGCTGGAAGCCTTCGGGGGCGAATTGCCGGGCCTGGTGCTGCCGCTCGATACCATCCCGCTCGGGGTGATGGTTCGCGACCATATGGCAGCGTTGGACCTGCAGGCGGAACACCTCGACCGCAGGGAAATGGCGATTGCGCTCGACGCGCTGCATACTTTGGCGCTGCTTCTGCTCCAGCGCATCGGGCGCGGCCTCGGCGACCGGGACGAGCCGGATCCGAACGCGCTGTTCCTTGCCGCCAAACGCTATATTCACGCGAATTACAACGTGTTCGACCTGTCACCGGAAGCGATCGCCCGTGCGGTCGGCTGCTCGCGGGCGACCCTGTACAGGGCCTTCACGCATAACGACGCGACCATCATGGACACGGTTCGCGACGTCCGGCTCGCCATGTCGCGCAGGCTGATCGAGGCCGGCACGGGACGCAGCATATCCGTCATCGCCTATGATTGCGGCTTCAAGGACGCTTCATCGTTCGGGAAGCTGTTTCGCAGCCGATTTGGCGTCTCACCCAGCGCATGGCGCGAGCAGTTCAGCTGAGCCCGCGCCACCGGTCGTGGGCGGGACGGGTCAGAGGCCGAGTGGTTCAGGCGTCTCAACATTCGTCGTGATGTATCAGCAGGGCGTGCACGACGAGAAAGCTGTTGCGGGTCGCGCGCCCCTCATGCTTCTCCAATGAGCGATGGTTACCGGATAAGTGCGACGCCAGGGCTGAGGCCGCTCGATCACGCCAGAGGATGCAGACGATGCCGCCGGTTGCGACGCCCCCGACGAAGACGCCGCGATTGACCGTGCGACTGCTCCGAGCGACGGCGCTATGTACCTTTCTCGGCATGGGGATGACGATCCTCGCCGGCCCCGTCCATGCCGCCAATTTCAATGTCGGCAGCGATGCGGATTTGCGCAGCGCCATCAGCAGCGCCGGCAATGGCGACACCATCACCTTCACGGCCGACATCACGCTGACCGGCAATCTGCCGAACGTCACGACGGACGTCACCTTCATCGGCGGCAACCACACCCTCTCGGGCGACAACCAGTATCGCGGCCTGTTCGTGCAATCCGGCACGGTCGCGATCAACGACCTTACCATTGCCAACGCCCTCGCGCAGGGCGGCACGGGCGGAAACGGCCTGCAGGGCGCGGGCGGCGGCGGCGGCGCGGGACTTGGCGGGGCGCTGTTCGTCGCCAGTGGCGCGCATGTGGCGGTCGACAACGTCAATCTGCAGAGCAGCGCAGCGCGCGGGGGCGCGGGCGGCGTGGCCACGGGCAACGGACTCGTTTCGACCAGCGGCGGCGGTGGGGGCTATTGGCCGACCGGTGCCAATGGCGGCAATGCCGGTGGCCTTTCCAGCGGCGGCGGTGGAACGGGCGGTGGTGGCGACGGCGTCGACACCGGCAATGGCGGTGCGGGCGGGTTCGGCGGCGGTGGCGG
>JAEYTJ010000097.1 GCA_023434095.1 Pseudomonadota bacterium
GCCGCTGGCGCCGGTGAAGCCGAGCGCGATATCCAGCGTGCCGGCCGCCTCGCCGGGATGGTGGCGCACATGCAGTTCCGCATGGCGGGCGGAGAACACCGTCGTGCCGCCTTCGGCGAGCGAATAATCATTGGCCGAAATCGAGACACGCTCGGCGCGGCCCTCACGACCCACGCCGCTCACCTGCAGCAGCGACCAGTTGGCGGTGATCTCGCGCCCGCTCGTGCCCTGCGTCAGCACGGACGGCCCCTCGAACTCGGCGATGATGTGCCGGGGGTTCCACACCTGGGCCACCGCATGGGCACGGGTCATCCGGGCGGTCCACGCTTCGGGCCCGGCAAAGGTGACGGTGGGCGCGTTGCAGATCAGCTCGAAGCGGAAGGGAAAGCCGCCGAATTCGCGGCTGGCGCAGGCCCAGTTCCGTCCTTCCGCCGCCTCGCGGGCGATCCAGGCATCGATTTCCGCCTCCGCCCGGCCGGCGCTCCACTGCCAGGCGAACGACCAGCCGATGCCGACCAGCACCAGCACCGCGAAGGGCAGCGCGATCAGCCACCGGCGGCGGGGCGCGGCCGGAGCGGGGCGGACATCAGAAGCGGTCATGCGGGAACTCCAGCTGGCGGGCGGGCGCAGGCTCGAACGCCGATAAGGCAGGCTTAAGGCGGCGGGGCCGCGGGCGCCTTCGGCCGACGCCGGATTAGGCGATGCGCCCCGCTTGCGCCAGAACGCGGAGCCGGGCAAGCAGAAGCGGTGCGGTGCGCGCCGATTCACACCGCCGCGCACCCTTCACCCTCCACCGCAGGTGCCCGCCATGCCCGCCGCCGGTCCCGTCGCCCATTCCCTCGCGCCCGGCGAGCCGCTCTGGGTCTTCGGCTATGGCTCGCTGATGTGGAATCCGGGCTTCGCCTATGAGGAACGGGTGCCGGGGAAGCTCATCGGTGCGCACCGGTCCTTCTGCGTGAAATCCGTGCATTGGCGCGGGACGCCGGAAAAGCCCGGCCTGGTCCTCGGCCTGGACCGCGGCGGCGCCTGCGTCGGCATCGCCTTCCGCGTCGCGGCCCACGAGGCGCAAGCGACGCTCGCCTATCTGCGCGAGCGCGAGCAGGTCACGAACATCTATCGGGAAGCGGTTCGGCGGGTCTGGCTGAAGGACGGGAGCACGCGCACCGTGCCGGCCGTGGTGTTCCTGGTCGATCGCGGCCACCCGCAATATGCCGGGCGGATGAGCGCCGAAGAGCGGCTGCATCTCATCCGGCAGGGCCACGGCATGGGCGGGCCGAACGCCGACTACGTCACCGCCACTGCCCGCCATCTCGCCGAACTCGGCATACGCGACGAGGAGATTGGGTGGCTGGTCGCCCGGCTGTGACCGCCGGCGGCGGCCGTCACATCGGCGCCAGCGTGCCGCTCTCGGCGTCGGGCAGGATGCGCAGGTGGATTTCCTGCGCCCCGGTGGCCATGGCGGCGCTGCGGGCCTTGGCCCCGGCCGGGCCCGCCCACACCGGAATGCGGCGCGTGCCTTCCATCCGCACCGCGATCGCCACGGCTGCGGGATAGTCGGGCGCCTCCTCGGCGGCATAGACGGAATAGACCTGCCGGCGTCCGTCGGTGCTGCGCCAAAGGCGGAAGCGCCGCGCCAGCAAGCCGCCCGCGCTGAGCGGGCCGGCGTCCTCAAGCGAATCGAAGCGGGTGGTGTCGCGTGTCATCATGGGAACAAATCTAGAACATCTGGTTGCGGCGTCAACACTGTCTGTGGAGGAATCCGCAAAGATGCTGAAGGTTCCCTTGACAAGGCCTGTTAAGGGGGTGGTAACCGCCCCGCTTCACGCATTTGCGATGTCACCGCCGGCCAGGCCCGCACCCCGAGCGAGGCGGCGAGGAACTTCACATACTCCACCGCCAGCAGCCGCAGGCTGGCGAGCGTCGGCGCGCTGCCGTCGTCGACGCGGCGGGGCACTACCGGATAGGGCACCAGCGTGATCCCGGAGGTGGTGCGGCGCAGTTCCACCAGCGCACGCGGCATGTGCCAGGCCGACGTCACCACCAGCAGCGAGCGGAAATGATGCGCCCTCGCCCATTCCCCCGCCTCGATGGCGTTGCCCTGGGTGTTCAGCGCCGAACGGCCGAGCTCGACGCAGCATTCCAGCGCCTCGCGCGTCGCCGGCACGGTGCGCACGATCTCGGTGAGCGTGGTGTCGGGATGCACGCCGGTGATGAGCAGGCGCTTGCCCCGCCCCTCCAGAAGGAGATTGGTGGCCTCCGCGATCCGCTCCGACCCGCCGGTCAGCACGACGATGCCGTCTGCGCGGCGCCCGGCCTGCGCCTCGCGGCCCTCGATTCCGGCCACGAAGACGGCGAAGCCACCGAGCAGGGCGAGCAGCGCCGCCAGCGGCAGGGCGGCGAGGATCCACAGCAGGCGGGCGGGACGGCGGCCCGGCCGGCGGGGCATTGGCGCGCGCGCGGGATCGGAAGGGGAGAGCATGGACACGGCGCGGCCTAGCTGATGCCGCGCAGCGTGCGGTAGACGGTGAGACGCGAGGTCAGCGTCGTCACCAGCGCCACCAGCACCGCCACCCCTAGAATCCCGCCATATCCGCGCGCGTCGATGGTCATCGCGCCGACGAAGGTGTCGATCTGCTGGTCGAATCTCAGCCAGGACGGCAGTGTCGAACCGAGGAAGAACAACGCGATCGCCGCGCCGCCGCCGACCGCCGCGCCCTTGAGGCCGACGGTGAGGAAGTGGCGCTGGAATTCCGACACGATGAAGGTGTCGCGCGCGCCCACGAAGTGCAGCACCTCCACCACGAAGCGGGCCGCCTCCACGGCGGCGCGGGTGGCCACGGTGACGCAGAGCACGGTCGCGGTGGCGACCAGCGCCAGCACGGCCAGCCCGATCATCATCGCCGTGCGGGTGGTCGCGGCGAGCCTCTCGGCCCAGAGCCGGTGATCGTCGAGGCTCGCGGAAGGCACCTGGCCGGTCAGCGCCTCGCGCAGGGCCGGCAGCGTCTGCGCGTCCGCCGTGCCGGCGAGCGTCACCGTGATCAGCCGCGGCACCGGCAGATTGGCGAGGTCGAGCCCGCCGCCGAGCCAGGGCTCCAGCAGGCGGGCGGTGGCGGCAGGGTCGAGCGCCTTGGCATCGGCGATGCCGGGCGTCGCCTTGGCCAGTTCCACCGCCTTGGCGAGCGCGGCCTCCACATCCAGCCCGTCGCCCGGCTTGATCTCGATCGTCGCCTCGCGGGCGATGTCGGCCGTCCATTCGGCCGCGACATTGCTGACCGCCGACACCGCGCCGATGGTGATGCCGGCGAGAAACGTCATGATGGCGATCACCGCGATCAGCGCCCGCGTGGTTACCGTGGTGCTCGGCACGATGGGCCGCTGCGCCGCCGACTTCGCCGAGGGCGTGCCCGCGGCGCCGGGCCCGGGCTTCGCCGGCCGCTCGCCGGCATGGGCCGCCGGTGCCCGCAAGCGCCCGGCCATCGCCGCCAGCCGTCCGGATGCCGTGGGTCGATGTTCAGTCATAGACGGTCAGGCGCCCCTGATTGATGACGAGACGGCGGGCGTCGAACTGGTCCATCAACCCGATATCGTGGGTGGCGATGAGAACCGACGTGCCGCTCTTGTGCAGCTCGAGGAACAGGCGCAGCAAACGGCGCGCCAGGCTGGGATCGACATTGCCGGTCGGCTCGTCCGCCAGCAGGATTTCCGGCCGGCTGATCAGCGCCCGGGCGATGGCGGCGCGCTGCTTCTCGCCGCCCGAGAGCACCGGGGGCAGCACATGCATGCGCTCGCCGAGCCCCACCCAGTGCAGCAGCTCGGTCACTTCCGCGCGATAGCTTGCCTCCTCCCGCCCCTGCACCCGCAGCGGCAGCGCGACGTTCTCATAGGTGCTGAGATGGTCGAGCAGGCGAAAATCCTGGAACACGATGCCGATACGCTGGCGCAGCGCCGCCGTCTCGTCCGGCGCCAGCTTGGCGGCGTCGCGCCCGAAAATGGTGATCAGCCCCCGCGTCGGCCGCAGCGACAGGAACAGCAGCCGCAGCAACGTCGTCTTGCCGGCGCCCGAGGGGCCGGTGAGGAACTGGAAGGAATGCGGGGGA
Source organism: Pseudomonadota bacterium (assembly GCA_023434095.1). Lineage (GTDB taxonomy): Bacteria > Pseudomonadota > Alphaproteobacteria > Rhizobiales > Xanthobacteraceae > Ancylobacter. Next base: position 4,098 of record JAEYTJ010000097.1, read on the forward strand.
ATGCCGAAGGTGACATCCCGCAGAACTTCCGGGCCCATGCCGTAGCGCAGACCGACATTTTCGAAGCGAACCAAGACTCAATCCTTCGACGGGATATGCCGCCCGCTGATTCTGATGGCGCGACCTCTAACATAGCGTGTGCGCGGCGTCGCAAAAGACGGGGCGCGTCGCCGGTAGCGGGAAACCCCGCTGGACGCGCGGTGACGGCCCGTTCATCCTGCCGGCAAAGCACGGGGTGCGCCATCAGCGCGCACCACCTGCCGCGCAAGAGGAAGCCGATGACCGAAGAAGACGCCGTCCCGACCGCCGCCGACGCGGACCACGCCTATCACGATGCCCGGATCGAGGTGCTGTTCGACGCCGCGACCATTGCCACGCGCAACCGCGAACTCGTCGACGAGATCGTCGGGGCGGCGCCGCAGAAGCTCGTCGTGATCGCGGTGCTGAAGGGCAGCTTCGTCTTTGCCGCCGACCTCATCCGCGCCATGCACCATGCCGGGCTCGCGCCGGAGGTGGAGTTCATCACCCTGTCCAGCTACCGCGACGCCCGCGTCTCGTCCGGCCAGGTCACCGTGCTGCGCGACATCGAGACCGACGTGCGCGGGCGCGACGTGCTGCTGATCGACGACATCCTCGAATCCGGCCGCACGCTCGCCTTCGCCAAGGATCTGCTCGCCGCGCGCGGTGCCCGCCGGGTCATGGTCTGCGTGCTGCTGGAGAAGCCGCACAAGCGCGCGGTGCAGATCACGGCGGATTTCGTCGGCTTCAAATGCCCGGATTACTTCGTCGTCGGCTACGGCATGGACGTCTCCCATGCGTTCCGCCAATTGCCCTTCATCGGCTACATCCCCGAAGCGGAGAAGTAGCCGAACGCCTGAGGGCCGCGGCCCCTGCCAGTACCATGGCGAGGGATGACAGCCGGCGCGCACGGCCTCAGAAGTCGCGCAGCAGCCTTTCGAGATAGTCGAGTTCGAGGCGCGGCCGGTCGGGCTCGCCGAAGCGGCGGCGCAGTTCCTCCAGCACGCGGCGTGCGCGCTGCATGTCGATCTCTTCCGGCACCTTCACCGTGTTGTCGTCGCCATAGTCGCGCGAGCGCATCGGCCGGCCGAGCGGATCGGTGCGCTCGGCGCTCTGGCCCGAAGGGCCGCCCGGCCCTTCGC
>JAEYTJ010000104.1 GCA_023434095.1 Pseudomonadota bacterium
CTGCGGCCCCGCGCGCGGCCCGGCCGGCGGCGCCGCAATCCTATTACGGGCAGTATGCCCCGCCGGGCGCGCCCGCCGCGGGAAGCGCCGCGCCGCCGCTGGCGCCGCCGGTGGACATTCCCAACGACCCGCTGCGCAACCGGATGATCCTGCCCCCGCTGGCACCGTGAGCGTGGCCGCGTGCCCGCTCAGCCGGTGACGAACTCGTCGGCGGCGTAGCCCTGCAGATAGAGCAGGGCGGTGAGGTCGCCATGGTCGATCCGCACCTGCGCGGCGGCCGCGACCGCCGGCTTGGCATGATAGGCGACGCCGAGTCCGGCCTCGCCGATCATGGCGAGATCGTTCGCCCCGTCGCCGACGGCGAGCGTGTCGGCATGGGCGAGACCGAGGGCTTCACGGCGTTCGATCAGCGCGGCGAGCTTGGCCTCGCGGCCGAGGATCGGCTCCTCGACCCGCCCGGCGAAAGCCTCGTCCTCGGTGACCAGCACATTGGCGCGATGGGCATCGAAGCCGATCATGTCCGCCACGCGCTCGGTGAACAGGGTGAAGCCGCCGGAGACGAGCAGCGTATGGGTGCCGTGCGCCTTCATGGTGCGCACCAGCGCGGTGCCGCCGGGGGTGAGGCGGATGCGCTCGGCGATGACGTCGTCGACGACCGCGAGCGGCAGACCCTTGAGCAGCGCCACGCGCTCGCGCAGCGCTGGCTCGAAGGCGATCTCGCCGCGCATGGCGCGCTCGGTGATGGCGGCGACATGTGCCTTCATGCCGGCATAGTCGGCGAGCTCGTCGATGCATTCCTGCCCGATCATGGTGGAATCCATGTCGGCGAGGAACAGCTTCTTGCGCCGCCCTGCCGCCGGCAGCACCGCCATGTCGACCGGCGCCTCGCCGAGCGCCGCGCGCAGGGCCTCAAGGTCGCCACCGTCGGCGCAGGCGATCTCCGCCGCGATGCCATCGGCAAGCCAGCGTGTCGTGCCGGGTGCGGGCAGGGCGGCACGGGCGCGGGCGAGCAACGCCTCGTCCACCGCCGGCGCGGCCGGAGAGGAGATGAAAACGGCGATATGCGACGAGGATTCGGACATGGCAGCAACCGGGGCCTTGCCGGCGGGCCGGCATCGGGCAAAAAGGCGGCATGGAAACCGGGAAGAGCGAGGCGGGCGTGACCGCGAAAGCCGGACGCCCGCGCGCCGTGCTTATTGCAGGACCGACCGCGAGCGGCAAGTCGGCGCTGGCGCTCGCCCTGGCGGAGCGGGTCGGCGGCGTCGTCGTCAACGCCGATTCCATGCAGGTCTATCGCGACCTGCGGGTGCTCTCCGCCCGGCCGACGCGGGAGGAGGAGGCGCGGGCGCCGCACCGTCTCTACGGCCATGTCGACGGCGGCGAGGAGTATTCCGTCGCGCGCTGGCTGGAGGACGCCCGCGCCGCGCTCGATGCAGCGGCAGGGGAGGGGTGGCTGCCCATCTTCACCGGCGGCACCGGGCTCTATTTCAAGGCGCTGACCCAGGGCCTCTCCGCCATTCCGGTGATTCCGGACGCCGTCCGGGCGCGGGTGCGCGGGCTGGGGCTCGACGCCTCGGCGCTCCACGCGCGGCTCGCGGCGATGGACCCGGAGACGGCGGCGCAGCTGCGGCCGTCCGACACGCAGCGGCTGATGCGGGCGCTGGAGGTGTTTGAGGCGACGGGAAGGCCGCTGGCGCAGTGGCAGCAGGAGCGCGGCGATCCGCCGCTGCTGGCGGGCGCGGCCACCGTGCGCCTGTTCCTCGCCACCGACCGGGCCGCCCTGCGCGCGCGCATCGCCGAGCGGTTCCACGCCATGATGGCGGAGGGCGCGCTGGAGGAGGCGCGGGCGCTGCTGGCGCGCGGCCTGCCGGCGGACCGCCCGCTGCTCAAGGCGCATGGCGTGCCATGGTTCGCGCGCCATCTCGCCGGCGACATCTCGCGGGAGGCGGCGGTCGAGGGCGCGATCCTCGACACGCGCCGTTACGCCAAGCGTCAGGACACCTGGTTCCGCCACCAGCTGGAGGGCTGGACGGCGCTGCCGAAGGAGGAGGCGGGCGCGTTTCTCGCTGCGGCGGTGGGGTGAGGGGCGTCACGCCCGCGCGGTGCGGCGGGCCGGCAGGGGGCGCAGGCGCAGCACGATGTCGCTGAGCAGCGCGACGCCGAGCCCGGCGCCGGCCACCCACCAGCTGGGGCTGATGGCGTAGGCGAAGGAGAGGTTCGCTTCCAGCACCCGCAGAGGGCCTATGCCGGTGGCGGCGGCGTACCAGCCGGCCTCGATCAGCGCGGTGAGAACCCCCGCGCCGGCGGCCAACGGGAGAAGATTGAGAAGGCCCGTCCCGCGCCCGTAGGCCTGCAACACGCGCCAGCCCATCAGCCAGACGAAGAACCCCGTCATCAGCACCGGCTGGGTGACGTCGAGCTTCTGCTGCATGAAGAAGTGCAGCAGAGCGAGGGCGGTGGCGGGATAGACCAGCTGGTGCAGCCGGTTCCACCGCGCGGCGCCGAGCCGGCGGATCGCCCCGTCCCAAGAGGTAGCGGACAGGGCGGCGAAGGCGAGCACCGCGACAAAGCCGATGGTGAGATAGATGCGCAGCACGATCTCGCTCGCGGCGGTGGCGAGGCTGCCGACATCGACGAGATAGACCACGACATGCATGCCGATGAGCGCGGCGGCGCCGAGGCCGAGGGTGCGGCGGGTCAGCAGCAGTTTCGGCCAGTTGAAGAGGCGCCGCGCCGGGGTGACGGCGAGCGACAGCAGCAGCAGCCGGACCGCCCAGTCGCCGACGAAATGAATGACCTGGATGAGCGGGCGCGCGCCGAGCGCGGCCTCGCCGCCCAAGGCCCCGCCGGCCGCCGGTCCGCCGAGGCCCGGCGCGCCCAATCCCGCGCCTCCGAGCCCGGGAGCGTCCGGTGCGGCGAAGCCGCCGCTAAAAGCCTGCGCCAGCAGGAGGCCGACGGGAAGGAGGACGATCAGCAGCGCACCGATCTTCTCGGGGCTGAAACGGCCGGAAGTCTCGCGCAGGAAGGGCATGGACGGTCCGCTGGCTCGGTGACGGTCCTGCCTATACGCCCCCGGCGGCGGTGAAATTTCAACGGCACCGCGCACGAAGGCGTGAGCGTTGCGCCGCCCTGCGCAGCGGAAAGGCCGGGGCCCCCGTTCCTCACTCCTCGAAGATGCGGGTCACATGGCCCATCTTGCGGCCGGGGCGGGCTTCCGCCTTGCCGTAGAGGTGCAGATGCGCGCCGGGCTCGTCGAGCAGGTCGCGCCAGCTGTCGGCCTCGTCGCCGATGAGATTGGTCATCTCGACATGGCCGAGCCGCTCCACCGCGCCGAGCGGCTAGCCGGCAATGGCGCGCACATGCTGCTCGAACTGGCTGGTGAGCGCTCCGTTCAGCGTCCAGTGGCCGGAATTGTGCACGCGCGGGGCGATCTCGTTGACGATGACCCCCTGCACGCCGTCCACCACCACGAGGAACATCTCCACCGCGAACACCCCGACATAGCCGAGCGATTCGCCGATGCGGCGGGCGATCTCGCGGGCCACCGCGTCCACCGCCGGGGTGACGTCGGCGGGCACGGTGGAGCGGAAGAGAATATGATGCCGGTGTTCGTTCTCCGTCACCTCATAGGCCTTGAAGCGCCCATCCTCGGTGCGGGCGGCGACCACCGAGACCTCGCGCTCGAACGGCACGAAACCTTCGAGGATCGAGGGATGGCGGCCCACCGCCGCGAAGGCGGCCGCGGCATCGTCGCCCTCGCGGATGATCACCTGCCCCTTGCCGTCATAGCCGAAGCGGCGGGTCTTCAGCACCGCCGGGCGGCCGATCTCGGCCAGCGCCGCTTCCAGCTCCGCTTCGTCCTGCACGGCGGCGAAGGGCGCGGTCTCGATGCCGAGGCGGGAGACGAAGGTCTTTTCCTCCAGCCGGTCCTGGGTGATGCCCAGCGCCCGCGCGCCGGGATGCACCGGCACATGGCGGGCGAGGAATTCGGCGGTGTAGACCGGCACGTTCTCGAATTCGTAGGTGACGACGTCGACCGCCTTGGCGAAGCGCTCCAGCGCGGCGAAGTCGTCATAGGCGGCACGGGTGTGGGTGCCCGCGACATCAAAAGCCGGGCTGCCCTCTTCCGGCGCGTAGATATGCGCCTTCAGCCCCAGCGGGGCGGCGGCAAGGGCGATCATGCGGGCGAGCTGGCCGCCGCCGAGAATGCCGATGGTGTCGCCGGGCGACAGGATTTTCGGCGAGGCGTTCATTCCGGGCGCTCCGTCACGGCGGCGGTGCGCGCCGCACGCCATTCCGCCAGCCGGGCCGCCAGCGCCTCGTCGGTGAGGGCGAGCACGGCGGCGGCGAGCAGCGCGGCGTTGGTGGCGCCGGCCTTGCCGATGGCGAGCGTGCCGACGGGAACGCCCGCTGGCATCTGCACGATGGAATAGAGGCTGTCGACGCCGGAGAGCGCCTTCGATTCGACCGGCACGCCGAACACCGGCAGCGTGGTGAGCGAGGCGACCATGCCCGGCAGATGCGCGGCGCCGCCGGCACCGGCGATGATCACCTTTGTCCCGGCCGCCTTTGCGGCCTTGGCGAAAGTGAACATGCGTTCCGGCGTGCGGTGGGCCGAGACGATGCGGCAGTCATGACGGACACCGAGCGCGTCCAGCGTCTCGGCGGCGTGGCGCATGGTGTCCCAGTCCGACTGGCTGCCCATGATGATGGCGACGGGTCGCTGGTCGGCGGCCGTCCCGGCCGTCAGGTCGCTCATTCTGTCTTCCGCCCCTTTCAGGAAAGGCGCGGATTATAGGAATCGCGGGCGCGGGAGCAAGGGAAGAACACAGCAAGCGCGGCCGGCGGCGCGCGCCCTTGGACAGGACGTCTCGGGCGTGCTGCGCGGCGCCCGCCGCCGCCTTATGCTTAACACCGCCTTTACCATGCCGAGGCAGAGTGCCCGGCGAGAGATTTCCCGAGGATCCGCCTGCCGTGTTCGTGAGTTGAACCCCGGGCGGGCTATGGTCAGATCGTCGCCGACCCCCAGCGGGGTGGGCGCGGCCAGACGCCCGGGTTGTGCAAGCGGAGACGAGAGCAATGTCCGGCGTCGTGGATAGGGTCGAGAACATGGGCGCGATGGCACGCCGGACAACTGCGCGGCGCGTGCTGGCGGCGTCGGCCGGCCTGCTGCTGGCGACGGTGAGCGCCGCCGGGCTGAACGTGCAGGCGCAAGAGGCGAACGGTAACACCATCGCCATCGCCCGGGCCGGCCAGGGAACCGGCGAGACGGCCACCGGCGCGACCCTTGCCCGCCGTGAGGCGGCGGCGAGCCTCGTTGCTCCCGGCGCGGCGGCGGCCCCGCTGCCGGCCATCGCAACGGACGAGCAGCACTTCGACAACACCGAACCCGGCCGTCCGAGCCCGGCCCGCAGCGCCGCGCTGGCGGCGCCGAGCCCCGCCGTGCCGCTGCCCGAAGCGACCGATCCCGACCCGGCGGCGGCTCTGCCCGCCACGCCGCGCGTGGGCAACGGCGCCCCCGGTCTCGGCGAGGGCACCTCGGGGAGCGCGACGCCGGCGGTGGCGGCGCCTGCCGCACCCGCCGAATTGGCGGAATCGCTCTTCTCGAAGCAACTCGCCACCCTCGTCGAGGGGCAGCTTTCGCGCTTCTCCACCCGGCCGGCGGACCGCGAGGCGCTGGCCGCCTTCTACACGGCAAGGGACTTCCAGCCGGTGTTCACGGCGGAGGGCGGCGTCTCCCCGCTCGGCCAGGCGACGCTCGACACGTTCGCAGCCGCCGTGACGGAAGGGCTCGAGCCCGCCGATTACGCGGTGCCGCCGCTGCCGGTGACGGCCGACGCGGCGCAGCGCGCCGAAGCCGAAATGCGGCTGGCGGCGACGACGCTGCTCTATGCCCGCCATGTGCAGAGTGGCCGGTTCGACCCCAAGAAGCTCTCCAAGGATGTCGACCCGAACCCGACCGTGCCCGATTCGGCCGACGTGCTCGTGCGGCTCGCCGGCGCGCCGGATGCCCCGGCGGCGCGGGCCGTGCTGGCGAGTTTCGCGCCGCAATACCCGCAATATCTTCTGTTGAAGCAGCAGCTGGCGCGGCTGATGGCCAAGGAGCAGGCCGTTTCCCATGCGCCGATTCCCCCCGGCCCCTCGCTGCGGCCGGGCGAGCGCGACCCGCGCGTGCCGCTGCTGCGTGCGCGGCTGGGTGTCGAGCCGCGCGACGGCGGTGAGGCCTATGACCCGGCGCTGGTCCAGGCGGTGGAGGACTTCCAGCGCCAGGCCGGCCTTTCCGCCGACGGCATCGTCGGGCGCGGCACGCTGGCGGCGCTCAACGACACCGGCGGCGACCCGGTGCCGGACGTCATTGCCAATATGGAGCGCTGGCGCTGGGTGCCGCACGAGGTGGCGCCGACCTATGTGATCGTCAACATTCCCGAATTCATGGTCCGCATCATCGTCGACGGCAGCCCGGTGCACGAAACGCGGGTTGTGGTCGGCAAGCCGGAGACGCCGACGCCGATCCTCGACGAGACGATGCAGTATGTGGTGTTCAACCCTTCCTGGCATGTGCCGCCCAGCATCATGCGCAAGGAGATGCTGCCCAAGCTGCAGGCAGACCCCTATGCGCTGCGGCGGCAGGGAATCGACGTGGTGCGCAACGGGCGGGTGATCGACCCCGGCATGGTCGACTGGCGCCGTGGCACGCAGGGCTACGCCTTCCGCCAGGAGCCGGGTGAACGCAATGCGCTGGGGCGCATGAAGTTCATGTTCCCCAACAAGCACTCGGTCTATCTGCACGACACGCCGAGCCGGGCGCTGTTTGCTCGCGACCGCCGCGCCTTCAGCCATGGCTGCGTGCGGGTGCATGAGCCGATGGCGTTCGCCGAGGCGCTGTTCGCGCAGGGCCTGCCCAAGGAGGGCTGGACCCAGCAGCGCCTCTCGCGGCTGCTCGGCGGCAATGAGAAGTCGCTGCCGCTGAAGAACAAGTTCCCCATCCACCTCGTCTATTTCACCAGCTTCGTCGATGCCGGCGGACAGCTGGTGACGCGTGAGGACCTCTACGGCATCAACGCTGCCACCAAGGCGCAGCTGGGTCTCGACGGCGCGCGGCAGTTTGCCGAGCGCGGGGCGTCGACGCTGCGGCGCTGACGGCAGTTCCGCACCAGCCTGCGTTGCTAGAAAGCGACGGTCGCCTGAAAACAATGGCGCCGGGAGGTAATCGCACGTGAATTTGACGCGCTGGCACTCTTTTGCCACAGTCACTTTTTAGTGCGAGAGACAAGAGGCGTGGGGGCTGAGGTCGTAAGGACCTTTTAACCAAACCCGACAAGACTGTGTTCACCATGCGCGGTACGGGCGCTTCCGCCCGCATCGTCCCAGGAAACGTTGAGTACGGGTCAAAGCCGTTGCGATTCACCGCCCTTCGCTCGTCCAAGCTGGCCACGGCCGCGCTCCTCGCGGCGCTCGCCACCTTGTGCGGCGCCGATCTGCTGCAGGATGCGGTGGCCAATGGCGACACCCGGACGCTCAGCCTCCACCATGTGCATTCCGGCGAAAGCGCCACCGTCACCTTCAAGCGCAATGGCCGCTACGACCCGGCGGCGCTGAAGCAGCTGAACGTGCTGCTGCAGGACTGGCGGCGCAAAGAGCCGACCAACATGGACCCCCGCCTGTTCGACATCGTCTGGGAGGTCTATCGCGAGACCGGCGCCACCCAGCCGATCCAGGTGATCGGCGGCTACCGTTCGCCCGCGACCAACGCCATGCTGCGCTCGCGATCGCGCGGCGTCGCCCAGACCAGCCTGCACATGCAGGGGCGGGCGATGGATTTCTACATTCCCGGCGTGCCGCTGGCGAAGATCCGCGAGGCCGGCCTGCGGCTGCAGCGCGGCGGCGTCGGCTTCTACCCGACCTCCGGCTCGCCCTTCGTGCATCTCGACACCGGCGGCATCCGCCACTGGCCGCGCATGAGCCGTCCGGAACTGGCGCGCGTGTTCCCCGACGGGCGGACCGTGCATGTGCCGGCCGACGGCAAGCCGATGCCGGGCTATGCGCAGGCGCTGGCGGCCGTGGAAGCACGCGGCAGCGAGCCGGGCGGCGCCGGTGCCGCCTTCGCCGGCCTGTCCGGCGGCAACGATCCCAAGCGCGCGGGCGCCCCGGCGAAGAACATTTTCGCCGGCCTGTTCGGCAAGGGCGAGGACGACGAGGAGGAGGCCGCGCCGGCTGCCGTCGCGTCCAATGCACCGGCTGAGGCGGCGCCGGCCCGCGTCGCTGCGGCTCCTGCGCCCGCGCCGACCCCGGTCGCGCTTGCCGCGGCCGTTCCGATGCCCACCCCGCGCCCGGCGCTGCCGGCGGCGGATCCTGCTGTGCCCGCCGCTCCGTTCGAGGTGGCGTCGCTCGGCCCGGTGCCGCTGCCCCAGCC
>JAEYTJ010000116.1 GCA_023434095.1 Pseudomonadota bacterium
ACGTCACCGTCGGCGACAACGTCTTCCTTGGCGGCCTGTCGGCGGTCCACCAGTTCGTGCGCATCGGCGACAATGCGATCGTCGGCGGTCTGTGCGGATTGCAGCACGACCTCATTCCCTTCGGCGCGCTGATCTATGGCCGCAGCGGTCTCGGCGGCCTGAACATCATCGGCATGAAGCGCCGTGGCCTCACCCGGCCGCAGATTCACGCGCTGCGCGCGGCCTATCGTGAGCTGTTCTATTCCGGCGGAACGCTGGCGGAGCGGGTCGAGCGTGTGGCCGGGCACTATGGTGACGAGGCCAATGTGATGCAGGTCGTGGACTTCGTCCGCAATGGCGCAAAGCGCCGCCTGATCGTCCCCAGCGATGCGGCCGACCATGGCGCCGAACCCGACGCCGCCTGAGGCGCCGTCCGCCGGGGCGGAGAGCGGTGCGGCACTGGCGATCGTCTGCGGGGGGGGCACGTTTCCTCTCGCCGTGGCGGAGGGGGCCCGCAGGGCCGGACGCGAGGTGGTGCTGTTTCCCGTGCGCGGTTTCGCCGATGCCGATTTCGGTGCCTGGCCGCACGTGTGGATTTCGCTCGGCCGCTTCGGCTTTCTCAGGAGCGAACTGCGCCGCCGAGGCTGCCGCGACGTGGTCTTCATCGGCAATGTGCTGCGCCCGCGCATCCGCGACCTTCGGCTCGACTGGACGACGCTGCGGCTGATGCCGCGGGTGCTTGGTCTGTTCCGGGGCGGCGACGATTTCCTGCTCACCGGCCTTGGGCGGCTGATGGAAGAATCGGGCTTCCGTCTCGTCGGTGCGCATGAGGTCGCGCCGGAAATCCTCATGCCCGCCGGGCGGCTTGGCACGGTCGCGCCGGATGCGGCGGCGCGCGCCGACATCGCTCGTGGGCGCGAGGCGCTGGAGGTGATGGGGCCGCTCGACATCGGACAGGGGCTGGTGGTGATGAACCGGCATGTGGTGGCGGTCGAAGCGGCGGAGGGCACGGACCTCATGCTGGCGCGGGTGGCGGAACTGCGGGTCAATGGGCGCGTCAAGATGCCGGCGCGCTGTGGGGTGCTGGTGAAGCGCCCCAAGGCGGGACAGGACCTGAGGATCGATCTGCCGTCTTTCGGCGCGCGGACGGTGGAGGGTGCGGTTCGGGCCGGCCTCGCCGGCATCGCGCTCGAGGCCGGCGGCGTCATCGTCGCGGACAGCGCCGAACTGGTCCGGCGGGCCGATGAGGCGGGGCTGTTCATCTTCGGCTTCGAGGGCGAGGAAGGGCAGGGGGCATGAGCGGCCCGGCGCCGCTCGACGTCTTTATCATTGCCGGCGAGGAATCCGGCGATGTGCTCGGGGCCGGACTGATGGCGGAGCTGAAGGCGCTACATCCAGGCGGCGCGCGGTTCCGCGGCATCGGCGGCACCCGCATGCAGGCGCAGGGGCTGGTGCCGCAATTCCCCATGGAGGACATTACCGCAATGGGATTCGCGCAGGTGGCCGCCGGCCTGCCGCGCATCCTGCGCCGAATGAACGAGACCGCGCGGGCCATCGTCGCCGCGCCGCCGGATGTGCTCGTGATGGTGGACGCGCCCGACTTCACCCACCGTGTCGCCCGCAAGGTGCGGGCCCGTCTGCCGGATCTGCCGGTCGTGAAATATGTTGCGCCGACGGTCTGGGTCTGGCGTCCCGGCCGTGCCCGCGCGATGGCGCCGGACTTCGATCGGGTGCTTGCGCTTCTGCCCTTCGAGCCGGAGGCGATGCACTCGCTCGGTGGGCCACCCACCACCTATGTCGGCCACCCGCTGCTCGGCGAACTGGCGTCACTGCGGCCGAACGCCGAGGAGGCTGCCCGGCGGACCGCCTCGCCGCCCGTGCTGCTGGTGCTGCCTGGCAGCCGGCGCTCGGAGCTTGCGCGGCTCGGCGCCACCTTTGGCGAGGTGCTGGGGCAGCTTCAGGCCGAGGTGCCCGATATCGAAGCTGTGATGCCGACCCTGCCGGCCCGGCGGGCGCAGGTCGAGGCCATGGTGGCGTCCTGGTCGGTGAAGCCGCGCATTGTCGTGAGCGATGAGGAGAAACGCGCCGCCTTCCGCATCGCGCGGGCAGCGCTGGCGGCGTCGGGCACGGTGACACTGGAACTCGCGCTGGCCGGCATCCCGACGGTCGCGGCCTATCGCGTCCCGTGGCTGGAGGGGCGCATCGCGCCTTTCATCATCCGGGTGAAAACGGCGATCCTGCCCAACCTCATTCTGGATGAGCCGGCGATGCCGGAATATCTGCAATGGCACATCGATCCGCCGGCCATGGCGGCGCAGCTGGCGCGGCTGATCTCCGGCGGGCCGGAGCGCGAGGCACAGCTTGCCGCCTTTGCGCGGCTGGACGCGGTGATGGGCAAGGGCGCCGATCCGCCGAGCCGGCGCGCCGCGAGAGCGGTTCTGGAGACCTTGGTCTTGGGCCAGGCCGCAGGCTGAACCACGGCACGAAAAACCCCGCCTTCCGGTTCGGAGGGCGGGGTTTCCATTTGTCGCTCGTCAGTGTCGAACAGCCGCCGTCACTTGCGGCGGGCGATCGGCACGTAGTCGCGCTGCGTGGCGCCGGTGTAGAGCTGGCGCGGACGTCCGATGCGCTGACTCGGGTCCTCGATCATCTCCTTCCACTGGCCGATCCAGCCCACGGTGCGGGCGAGGGCGAACAGCACGGTGAACATGGAGGTGGGGAAGCCGAGGGCACGCAGGGTGATGCCCGAGTAGAAATCGATGTTCGGGTAGAGCTTGCGCTCGACGAAATACTCGTCCTGCAGCGCGATGCGCTCCAGCTCCACCGCGATGTCGAGCAGCGGGTCGTCCTTGATGCCCAGTTCGCCGAGCACCTCGTGGCAGGTGCGCTGCATGATCTTGGCGCGCGGGTCGTAGTTCTTGTAGACGCGATGGCCGAAGCCCATCAGCCGGAACGGGTCGTTCTTGTCCTTGGCGCGGTTGATGAACTCCGGGATGCGTTCCACCGAGCCGATCTCGCCGAGCATCTTCAGCGCCGCCTCATTGGCGCCGCCATGGGCGGGCCCCCAGAGGCAGGCGATGCCGGCAGCAATGCAGGCGAAGGGATTGGCGCCGGAGGAGCCGGCGAGACGCACGGTCGAGGTCGAGGCGTTCTGCTCGTGGTCGGCGTGCAGGATGAAGATGCGGTCGATGGCGCGCGAGAGGATCGGGTTGACCTTGTACTCCTCGCACGGCACCGAGAAGCACATACGCAGGAAGTTCGAGGCGTAGTCGAGGTCGTTCTTCGGGTACACGAAGGGCTGGCCGATCGAGTACTTGTAGGCCATTGCCGCGAGGGTCGGGATCTTCGCGATCATCCGGATCGAGGCGATCATGCGCTGCTGCGGATCGGAGATGTCGGTGCTGTCGTGATAGAAGGCCGACAGCGCGCCGACCGAGGCCACCAGCACGGACATGGGATGGGCGTCGCGGCGGAAGCCGTGGAAGAAGCGGCTCATCTGCTCATGCACCATGGTGTGGCGCGTGACGCGGTAGTCGAAATCGGCCTTCTGGGCGGCGGTGGGGAGTTCGCCGTAGAGCAGCAGGTAGCAGGTTTCGAGGAAGTCGCTCTCGGCGAGCTGTTCGATGGGATAGCCACGGTAGAGAAGGATGCCCTCGTCGCCGTCGATATAGGTGATCTGGCTTTCGCAGGAGGCGGTAGAGGTGAAGCCGGGATCGTAGGTGAACTTGCCGGTCTGTGCATAGAGCTTGGCGATGTCGATGACATCGGGCCCGATCGTGCCGTTCAGGATCGGCAGCTCCCAGCTTTCATCGCCAATGGTGAGCGTGGCAGATTTTGGCGCGTTGCTTTGGCTGGCGTCCATGCGGGTCTCCCTGAACCTAGGAACGAACGGATCTGAAACGGATCGCGTCTTCGCGAGGGGCCGCGCCTGCCGTTTGGCGCTGTGCGTAGGAGACGGGGGGTGTCTCGCTGCGGCCCATGGTCAAAGTCGTAGCGGTTTCGATCCCCCCTCGCAAGCGCAGCGAAAAGGCTGCCGCAATGCGGCCGCGGGGCGGGCACGAAACCGTTGCGCCCGCGCTTGCGCCATGTGCTAGAACCGTTTTTTACGTCCGCGCGAGCGGGTCGGCCTGATCGGCGATGCGGGCCAGAGACTCCTCACGACCGAGCACCGCCAGCACGTCGAAAATGCCGGGCGAAGTGGTCTTGCCGGTGACCGCCGCGCGCAGGGGCTGGGCCAGCATGCCGAGTTTCACGCCCTGCGCTTCGGCCACCGCGCGCACCGCCGCCTCGGTTTCCGCAGCGTTCCATTCGCCGACCGCGTCGAGTTGCACCGCAGCCGCCGCGAGAAGGCGCCGCGCGTCGTCGGTCAGCAGCATCTGCGCCTTCTCTTCCAGCGGAAGCGGGCGGGCGCGCCAGATATAGGCTGCGCTTTCAATGAGTTCGACCAGCGTCTTGGCGCGCTCCTTCAGCCCCGGCATGGCGGTGAGCAACTGGGCGCGGCGGGCGGGCGTGAGCGCCGCGGCGATCGTGGCGCCCTCGGGGATATGCGGCAGCAGCGTATCGATGGCCTCGATCAGTTCGGCATCGGGGGTCGAGCGGATGTAGAGCCCGTTGATGTTCTCCAGCTTGGCGAAGTCGAAGCGGGCCGCCGAGCGGCCGACCCGGTCGAGATCGAACAGTCGCGCCATCTCTTCGGTGGAGAAGATCTCCTGGTCGCCACGGCTCCAGCCGAGCCGCACAAGGTAGTTGCGCAGCGCCGCGGGCAGGTAGCCCATGGCGCGATAGGCGTCGACGCCCAGCGCGCCGTGGCGCTTGGAGAGCTTCGCGCCGTCCGGGCCGTGAATCAGCGGGATGTGCGCCATCTTCGGCACCTCCCAGCCCAGCGCATGGTAGATCTGCGTCTGGCGCGCAGCATTGGTCAGGTGGTCGTCTCCGCGGATGATGTGGGTGACGTTCATGTCGTGGTCGTCCACCACCACGGAGAGCATGTAGGTGGGCGTGCCGTCGGAGCGCAGCAGGACCAGATCGTCCAGGTCCTTGTTGGGAATCACCACGCGTCCCTGCACGAGGTCGTCGATGACGGTCTCGCCCTCGGTCGGTGCCCTGAGGCGGAACACCGGCTTGCGGTCGGGCGGCGCCTCCGACGGGTCGCGGTCGCGCCAGCGGCCGTCATAGCGCGGCGGGCGGCCTTCCTTGCGGGCGGTCTCGCGCATCTCCTCCAACTCCGCCGCGCTGGCGTAGCAGGGATAGGCCCGGCCGGCGGCGATCATCTGCTCCACCGCCTCGCGGTGCCGTTCGGCCCGGGCGAACTGGTAGATCACCTCGCCCGACCAATCGATGCCGAGCCACTTCAGCCCGTCGATGATGGCGTCGATCGCTTCCGGGGTGGAACGCTGGCGGTCGGTGTCCTCAATGCGCAGCAGCATGGTACCGCCCTTGGCACGCGCATAGAGCCAGTTGAACAGCGCGGTGCGGGCGCCGCCAATGTGCAGGAAGCCGGTGGGCGAGGGAGCGAAGCGGGTAACGACGGTCTCGGACATATTTCTTCCGTCTGCGCCGCAGGGCGGCGTCGAAGCATGGCGGGCGCGGAGCGTGCGTGTACCATAGGTGTGCGACGCGGGAAAAGCGCACCTTCCGCCGGACCGGGCCGCAGACGTGCCGCGAATGCCGGGGTCGACGCGCAGGAGCGTCAGGGGATGGACGGTCAGCCGGATGAGGGGCCAGGAAACGCGCCGCGCCCACGCGCGCGGGTGGCGGTCCTTGGCGCCGGGCAGGCGAGCCGGCGACCGGCGGAGGGCCGGCGGCCGGGCCTCCTTCTCGCCGGCCTCTGGCCGTTCCTTGCCGCCGCACTGGCGCGCGAACTGGATGGTCGGCGGGGCTTCCTGTTCCTCCCCGTCGGCTTCGCCGCCGGCGCGGCGCTCTATTTCGGCGCGCCTCACGAGCCGCTCGTCCTCGCCGGCTGGGTGCCGGCTCTCGGCCTTGCCGGCCTGGCGGTGCTGGCGCGCGCCCGGCCTTTGGCCTTTCACCTCCTGGCGCTCTTCGCCGTGATTGCGGCCGGCTTCGCGGTGGCGGGGACGCAGGTTCGGCTGATGGCGCATCCGGTGCTGGCGACGACGCTGAACGCGGTGGAGGTCAGCGGCTATGTCGAAGCGGCGGAGCTGCGCCCGCGCGGCAGCCGCATCACCCTGGCCGTCACGCGGATGGAGCGCCCCCGCGTCGAGGCGCCGCTACGGGTGCGGGTGACCCTCGCCGGGCGGGCGCCGCCGCCGGTGGGCAGCCATGTGAGCCTGCGCGCGACGCTCGGCCCGCCGCCGGGGCCGTCCCATCCCGGCGGCTTCGATTTCGGGCGGACGATCTGGCTGGACGGCATCGGCGCCACGGGCGTCGCGCTGGGCCGTCCGCAGATCACCCCCGCTCTCGGGCCGCCGCCGTCCGGGCTGGCGCTCGCCACCTGGCTCGACGAAACGCGTCACGCCATCGCCGCGCGCATTCGCGCAGCGCTGCCGGGAGAGGATGGCGGGGTGGCGGTGGCGCTCGTCACCGGGCTGCGCGACGCGGTGCCGGAATCGATCGAGGAGAGCATGCGCATCTCCGGCTTGTCGCATGTGCTGTCGATTTCCGGCCTGCACATGGCGCTGGTGGCCAGCACGGTGTTCTTCCTCGCCCGGGCGCTGCTGGCGCTGCTGCCGGAATTCGCGCTGTACCGGCCGATCAAGGCTTGGGCGGCGCTGCCGGCGATGGCGTCGGCGAGCTTCTATCTTCTTCTGTCCGGCGCCGAAGTGCCGACCCAGCGCGCCTATGTGATGACGCTGCTGGTGCTCGCCGGCGTGGTAATCGGGCGTCCGGCCCTGACCTTGCGGACGCTGGCGGTGGCGGCGTTGTTGCTGCTGGCGCTCTCGCCGCGAGCGGTGCTCGATCCCGGGGCGCAGATGTCGTTCGCCGCCACGCTCGGGCTGGTCGCCGCCTATGAGCGCTTCGGTCATCTCATCACCGCGCCCCCCGGGCGGAGCGGCCGCTGGCTCGGGCTGCCAGGACGCTATATCGCGGGCCTGGTGCTGGCCTCGCTGGCGGCCGGGCTGGCGACCGCGCCCTACGCGGCCTACCATTTCCAGCGCCTCGCGCCACTCAGCCTTCTGGCCAATCTCGCGGCCATGCCGGTGGTGTCGTTCATCGTCATGCCGGCCGGTCTGGCAGGGGCAATCCTGATGCCGTTCGGCTGGGACGACCCGGCCTGGCGGCTGATGGGCTGGGGGCTGGCTCGCATGCGCGACATATCCGATCTCGTCGCCGCACTGCCCGGTGCCGACCGCGGCGTGCCGGCGATGCCGATGGCGAGCCTCGTGCTGATCAGCCTTGCGCTCGTGGTGCTGTGCCTGGCCCGTACCCGCCTCGTCCTGCTGGCCCCGGCGCTGGCGCTGGCCGGAGCCGGGGTGGCGGCCACAGCGCCGAGACCCGACCTGCTGGTCGACGCCGAGGCGCGGACAGTCGCGGTGCGCGGAAGGGACGGTGCGCTCGCCTTCATGGGCGACCGCGACAGCGGGGTCGGCGGGCGCTTTGCGGCAGAGCAATGGCTGAGCGCGGACGGGCAGCGGGCACGCCTCGGCGCCCGGGAACTTACGACGTCCGCCGCCTGTGACACCCTGGGCTGCACCCTCGCGCTGCCGGATGGGCGGCTGGTGGCGCTGTCCCGCGGCCGCGACTCGCTGGAAGATGACTGCCGGCTGGCGGCGGTGCTGGTGACACCCTTCGCCCCGCCGCTCGATTGCGCCGCAACGGTGATCTACCGCGATGCGCGCACCGCGCTGGGTGGGGTGGCCGGCACGCTGCGGCCGGACGGCAGCCTCGCCCTCACGTCGGCGCGGCCAGAGCAGGGAACGCGGCCCTGGGAGCCGAAAACCTCGCCGCTTCCTGCGCGCGACCATCGAGCCGGATCCGCACCGTCCAAGCCGCGCAATGCAGCCGATCCGGTGGCTCCCGCGTCGCCCGAAGCCGTCAATCCCTCCCACGCGCTTGCCAATCCGGCGGGCGCTGCCATAGAGGCCGCGCCAGGCGCGGAAGATTTTCAGTAGCGGCGGAACAGCCCGACCAGCTTGCCTTGGATGCGCACCCGGTCGGGGCCGAAAATACGTGTCTCATAAGCCGGGTTGGCGGCTTCCAGCGCCACCGAAGCCCCCTTGCGGCGCAGGCGCTTCAGCGTGGCCTCTTCATCGTCGATCAGCGCGACGACAATCTCGCCGGTGCTGGCCGCATCGCACTTCCGGATGAGCGCCAGGTCGCCGTCGAGAATGCCGGCCTCGATCATCGAATCGCCGCGCACTTCCAGCGCGAAATGCTCGCCGCCCGACAGCATCTCCGGCGGCATGCTGATGGTGTGGTCGCGCGACTGGATGGCGGAGATCGGCGTGCCGGCGGCGATGCGGCCCATGACAGGGATCGGCACCACGCGGCGCTCGGAATCCTCGTCCGAGGCGGGGCGCACCTTGCCGAGATTGCCCTCGATGACATTGGGCGCGAATGTGCGGGCCGGCTTCGGCGGCTGGGCGTCCTCCGGTAGGCGCACCACTTCCAGCGCGCGGGCCCGGTTTGGCAGGCGACGAATGAAGCCGCGCTCCTCCAGCGCGGTGATCAGCCGGTGGATGCCGGATTTCGACCGCAGGTCCAGCGCCTCCTTCATTTCCTCGAAGGAGGGGGGCACGCCGTCCTGCTGGAGGCGTTCATTGATGAACAGAAGCAGCTCATGCTGTTTGCGGGTGAGCATCAATACAACCCCGTCTGCCGGACGGCGCCGGAACGAAACAAATCACGAACAAAGACTAGCCGTTCTTATTGTGTTCCGCAATGGTTAAAGAGACCATAAATACCGCGCCAGCCGTCGCGGGCGGTTGGGCCAGCCTGTGCGCATCATTGAAGGGCGCGAGCGTCAGCGATCCTCACAGCGTCTGGGCGTATTGCTCATAGGCGTCGTGGACGATGGCGATGTGGTCGCGCATGGCGCCAGCGGCGCCGTCGCGATCGCCGCGCAGGATGGCGGTCGTCACCCGGTCGTGCTCGGCATGCGAGAGAGCCAGTCGCCCCAGTGCGCGGAACTGGGCGCGGCGGAAGGGCGAGAGCCGGCGGCGGGTGCCGAGTGTTAGCTCGATCAGGTATTCGTTGTGGCTGCCGGCATAGACCGAGGTATGGAACTGCTCATTGGCTTCGCGGTAAGCGGCAAAGTCGCCAAGCCGCATGAGTTCGCCCATGTCGGTGTGCAGCCGCTCCAGCGTCTGACGCTCCGGTGGCGTCATGTTGACGGCGCAGAGGCCCGCACACAGCGCCTCCAGCTCGGCCATCACGGCGAAGATGTTCTGCAGCCGGGCGACGCTCGGGCGGGCCACCACGGCGCCGCGGTGCGGGCGGGCATCGACCAGGCCGGAAGCCACCAGCTCACGCAGCGCCTCGCGGACCGGGGTGCGCGACACGCCAAAGCGGGCGGCCAGCGCGGTCTCGTCGAGCGCCGCGCCGGGCGGCAGGGTGCCGCGGGTGATCTCGTCGGCGAGCTGCATGCGAAGTTCCTCGGCGCGCGTCACGCGCCCCGGCCGGCTCGCGGCCGGACGGGTGGCGGAGGGAGGCCGATCAAGCGGCAGGCGGACAGGCGTCACGGACATCAGCGAACACACGCGCGAGAGGCGCACCCGCACGCCGGGCGGCCGCTGGCATGTTTAGCTGCCGCGCGGGGCTTCACCAAGAGCTCAGACAGGATCGTCGATCACGCTGACATGGGCGGCCACCACTTTCCAGCCCTCCGGGGTGCGCCTCCATGTCTGCATCTGCCGGCCCACCCGGCCGGGCGCCGTCGCGCGGCGGAAAAGCGTGGAAGCGACCGCCATGTCGCGGCCATAGGTGGTGATGACGGTGTCCTCCAGCGTGCGATCGAGCCCGGCAGGGGAGCGGGCAGCGCGGAAGGCGCGGATGGCTGCGATCCCGTAGAGGTTCTCACCCCCGCCATAGCGAAGGGTGCGGACATCGTCCCAGAACAGCGCGTCAAGCTCGGCGACGTCGTTGCCGACCAGCGCCCGTTCATAACGCTCGAAAGCGGCCCGGACCTCGGCCACCACTTCGGGAAGATCGATCTCCATGCGCTGCCCCTGCTTCGCCGGCCATGTGCCGAGAACACAGGCGCGCCGTCGCGGCGTCAATCCTCCAGGCGCAGAATCTCGCACATCTCGCCGGCCTTCGCCGCCGAAGCGTGCGGGCGGCGGACAAGAAGGACATCGGCGCGGGCGAGGTTGCGCAGCATGGAGCTGTCCTGCACCGGCAGCGCCCGCACCAGCGGCACGCCTTCGGCATGGCCGACGATCTCGGCACGCTGGAAGTCCATGCGCTGCTCGCTCGCCTTCACGTCGCCGGCAAGGCGGGCGGGTTCCAGCACGGGATGCGCCGGCACTGTCAGCCCCTGCAGAGCCTTGATCAGCGGCACGAGGAACAGCAGCGCGCAGACATGAGCGGAGACCGGGTTGCCGGGCAGGCCGAGCACCTGTGTGCTCGTGGCGCCCGAGCGACCGAACATCAGCGGCTTGCCCGGCCGCAGTGCGATCTTGTGCACGGCAAGGTCCACTCCCTGCGCGGTGAGCGCCGGGGCGATGAGGTCATGATCGCCCACCGAGGCACCGCCCGTCGTCACCAGCACGTCGAAGCCGCCGTCGAGCGCCGCCCGCACGCCGTGCTGCGTCGCCGCCATCGTGTCGGGCAGAATGCCGAGATCGACCACCTCCGCCCCGGCGCCACGGGCCAAAGCGGCGACGGAATAGATGTTGGAGACGATCACCTGATGCGCCTGCGCGCCTGTGCCCGGCCGCACCAGCTCGTCGCCGGTGGACAGGAGCCCGACGCGCGGTCGGCGCACCACGGATAGCGCGTCGACATCGCCGGCGGCGACAAGCGCGAGGTCGCGCGCGCGCAGGCAGTGGCCGGCGGGCAGCAGCGTCTCGCCGGCGGCGAAGTCACCCCCGGCGCGGCGGATATGGCGTCCGGGCGTGGCGGCCTCCGTCACCGTGACGC
>JAEYTJ010000148.1 GCA_023434095.1 Pseudomonadota bacterium
GGCATAGTCGCTGCGGCCGGTGGCGATGATGGCGTCGGGGCGTACAGCCCGCGCCTGGTCGGGCAGGATTTCGGGGTTGGGATTGGCCAGCGCCATGATGATGGGCTTGTCCGCCATCTGGGGCAGCCATTCCGGCTTCAGCACATTGGGGGCCGACAGGCCCAGGAACACATCCGCGCCCACCAGCACTTCGCCCAGGGTGCGCGCATCGGTCTTGCGCGCATAGCGGGCCATGTTGGGCGGCATCTCGTCGCCGCGATCGGCATGGACCACGCCCTTGATGTCGGTAAGGGTGACATTCTCGACCTTCAGGCCCATTTCGACCAGCAGGTCCACACAGGCCAGCGCTGCCGCGCCTGCGCCCGACGTCACCAGCCTCACTTCGTCCAGCGTCTTGCCCTGCAGCACCAGGCCATTGCGGATGGCGGCGGCGCAGACAATGGCGGTGCCATGTTGATCGTCATGGAAGACCGGAATCTTCATGCGTTCGCGCAGGCGCTTCTCGATGATGAAGCATTCCGGCGCCTTGATGTCTTCCAGGTTGATGCCGCCAAAGGTCGGCTCCAGCGCGGCGACGACTTCCACGAAGCGGTCCACCTCCAGCGCGTCCACTTCCAGGTCGAACACGTCGATGCCGGCGAACTTCTTGAACAGCACCGCCTTGCCTTCCATGACGGGCTTGGAGGCTTCCGGGCCGATATTACCGAGGCCGAGCACGGCGGTACCGTTGGACACCACCGCGACGAGGTTCTGCCGCGCGGTCAGCTCCGCCACCAGTTCCTTGTCCGCGGCGATGGCCTCGCACACGGCGGCGACGCCGGGCGTATAGGCGAGGGCCAGGTCGCGCTGGTTGGCCAGCGGCTTGGTGGCCTGGATCTCCAGCTTACCGGGACGCGGATTGCGGTGATAGAACATCGCGCCAGAGCGCAGATCGTCGGAGATGTAAGAGGCCATCGTTTTTCCTTCCCCGGAGCGTGGCGGGGGAGCATAGGCATTCTGCTCCGGCACACAACGGCTTTCCCATTTTCTGGTGCTGTACTTTGGGCGGTTGGTTTAAGGTGACTCGCCCGCCGGCGCGCCCCGGCGAATCCCCTTCGTTCCCGCCCCGCCCCCAGGTCAGCCCCGCATGCGCAAGCCGTTCTTCATCGCTCTTCTTGTCCTCCTCGTCGTCGGCGTGGGCGGCTATTTCGGCGTCAAGGCCTATGTCAACCACCTGGCGCGCAGCGAGGTCGATTCGGCGCTGGCCACGCTGCGTGCCGGCGGCGCCGAGGCGAGCGTCGGCGAGGTGCGCTACGACCTGTTCGCCGGCCGCTTCGAGATGCGCGGCCTCTCCCTCGCCGGACCGGGACAGGGCGCGCTGAAGATCGGCGCGCTGGTGGCCAGCGGCATCGAGCAGCGCGGGTCGGACCGCGTCTTCGCGCAGGGGGTGGAACTCACCGATGTGATGCTGAGCCCGCCCTTCGGCTTCGGCCCATCCGACACCACGGAATATCGCGCGCCGCGCGCCGACATCGTCGGGCTCGAATTTCCCACCCGCGCGCCGGTGGACGGCACCCCGCCGCAGATCGCGCTGAGCTTCCTGCGGCAGGTCACCGCCGAGCGCGTCGACATCCCCGCCTCCACGAACACGGGCACCAGCGGCACGGGCGATGCGCGGTTCACCAGCGAGGAGACCAACGGTGCGATCCGGCTCGACTCCCTCGCCAAGGGACGCTTCGCCCGCGTGACCGCCGAACCTTCCCGCTTCACGCTCAGCGGCCCTTCGGGCGATGGCAAGGGATCGGTCGGCCGGGTCGAGATGGAAGGCTTCGACCTCGCGGCGCTGCTGATCCTGCTCGATTCCGAACTCCGTCAGGCGAGCGACGAGTTCATCACCGTGCACGATTCCATCTCCATGGACGACTATGAGATGACCATGGACGGGGGCGTGTCGCAGCGCATGCAGCGCCTGTCGATGAAGCAGGTGGCGATTCGTCCCTCCGCCATACCGGTCGAGGAAATCCTCGCCATGCGTGGGCAGATGGAGAAGCTTGCGGCGGCCGGCAGCGAGGCCCCGCCCGAAGAGGCCGCCGAACTCTTCCGCATGATCGCCACCATTTACGACGAAGGCATCCGCATCGGCGGCCTTTCCATCGATACGCTGGAAGGCACCGCCGCGGGAGGCGTCACCTTCAGCCTCGGCGCGTTCGATCTCGGCGCCGTCGACGGCGGGCGTATGGACAGCCTCGCTTTGGAAAAGCTCGCCGGCAAGGGCCCGGACGGCCAGAGCTTCGAGATGGGCCGCTTCGCGCTTGGCGGCCTGAAGGCCGGTACGCTGATGGCGCTGCTGGCGGATGCGGCGGAGCACCCTGACACGGTGGGCCGCTGGCCGGCGCCCTTCTTCAACACGCTCGAATCCATCACCATCGACAAGCTGGTGGCGCCGACCAAGGAAGGCTCGGCGCTCGACATCGACAAGTTCGCCCTCACCTGGACCGCGGAGCCGGACGCCCTGCCCACCCGCATTTCCGCCACGCTGCGCATGAGCGGCCCCACCGCCGTCGTCAACAGCGGCCGCTCCGCCTTCGCGCTGGTGCCGGGGCAGATGGACCGGGCGAGCCTCGCCGTCGATTTCGGCGCCGCCTGGAACGAGGCCGACAACACGGTGGTGGTCGAACCCGTTTATGTCGAGGTCTCCGACGCGTTTTCCGTCAACGCCCGGCTCACCCTCAGCGCGGTCGACGATTCCGTCTTCTCCACCGAGCCTGACGAGGCGCTGGCGGGCGCGGCGGAAGTCAATCTGGAGGCGCTCGACCTCACCCTTACCGATGCCGGCCTCTACGACCAGAAGCTGGAGGAGGCGGCGAAGGAGCAGGGCCTGAAGCCGGAGGAAATCCGCCAGCTCTTCGCCGGCTTCGCCGACCTGCTGCTCGGCCAGGCCGTCGCCGACCGTCCGGAGCTCGGGCCGGCGGTGGATGCGTTCATCCGCTTCGTGCAGAAGCCGATGAGCACGCTCTCGCTGCGCGTTACCCCGCGCAACCCGCCGCTGCCGATGCAGCTGATCGTCGAGGCGCTGGACAGCGAAGACCCGCTGGCGCTGGTCGACGAGCTGAACGTCGAGACCCCTGCCAGGCCCTGAACGCGGCGCCGCGACTCTTATCCCTCATCCCCGGGCTTGACCCGGGGACCCAGCCCCACCGCCTCCGGCATTCCTCCGGGTGGCCGGGTCAAGCCCGGCCATGAGGGTACGCGCGCGGGGCGGCCGCTCCGGCCTCACTTCTCCGGCAGGTTGGTGCGGATGTGCAGTTCGCGCAGCTGCTTCGGGCTCGCCTCGTTGGGGGCACCCATCAGGATGTCCTGCGCCTGCTGGTTCATCGGGAAGATGGAGATTTCGCGCAGGTTGGTGGTGCCGCAGAGCAGCATCACGATGCGGTCCACACCCGCCGCCATGCCGCCATGCGGGGGCGCGCCGTACTGGAAGGCGCGGTAGAGCCCGCCGAAGCGCTCCTGCACCGTCGCCTCGTCATAGCCGGCGATCTCGAACGCCTTCACCATCGCCTCCGGGCGGTGGTTGCGGATGCCTCCGGACGCGATCTCATAGCCATTGCAGGCGATGTTGTACTGGAAGGCCTTGATGGTCAGCGGGTCCTGGTTGTTCAGCGCTTCCAGCCCGCCCTGCGGCATGGAGAAGGGGTTGTGCGAGAAGTCGACCTTCTTGTCGTCCTCGCTCCACTCGTAGAAGGGGAAGTCGACGATCCAGGCCAGCTCGAAGCGGTCATGGTCGACCAGCTTCAGCTCTTCGCCCACCTTGGAGCGCGCGCTGCCGGCGAACTTGACGAACTTCTCCGGGTTGCCGGCGACGAAGAAGGCAGCGTCGCCCGCGCCG
This sequence comes from Pseudomonadota bacterium, assembly GCA_023434095.1. Taxonomy (GTDB): domain Bacteria; phylum Pseudomonadota; class Alphaproteobacteria; order Rhizobiales; family Xanthobacteraceae; genus Ancylobacter. Next base: position 3,866 of record JAEYTJ010000148.1, read on the forward strand.
AGGCCGAGCTGGGCGCGAATGGCTTCCGTGCGCTCGGGGCCGACATTGTTGGCGAGCGGGCCGGCGCCCTCATTGCCCTCGCGCCACATGATGTAGCCGAGGCCCGGCTGGCCCTCGCCCTGCGCCCACGAGTTCATGCGGTCGCAGAAGGCGCGGGAGCCGCCGCCGGTGCCGGGGATAGCCCACACGCGGTTCTTCGGGTCTTCCAGCATGCGGGCGAAGACTTTGAAGCCGCTCCCGCGAAAATGCTCGGACACGTCCTGCATCTCGATCGGGTTGCGCAGATCCGGCTTGTCGGTGCCGTATTTCTGCATCGACACCGCGTAGGGAATGCGCGGCCAGTTCTTGGTCACCGGCTTACCGTCGGCGAACTCCTCGAACACGCCGGTGATCACCGGCTCGACGGCGGCGAAGATGTCTTCCTGCTCGACGAAGCTCATCTCCAGATCGAGCTGGTAGAACTCGCCCGGCAGCCGGTCGGCGCGGGGGTCCTCGTCGCGGAAGCAGGGGGCGATCTGGAAGTAGCGGTCGAAGCCGCTCATCATGATCAGCTGCTTGTACTGCTGCGGCGCCTGCGGCAGGGCGTAGAACTTGCCGGGGTGCAGGCGGGACGGCACCAGGAAGTCGCGCGCGCCTTCCGGCGAGGAGGCGGTGAGGATGGGCGTCTGGAACTCGAAGAAGCCCTGCCCCTTCATCTTCGCGCGCATGGCGTCGACGATGGCGCCGCGGGTCATGATGTTCTTGTGCAGCTTCTCGCGGCGCAGATCGAGGAAGCGGTAGCGCAGCCGGGTCTCTTCCGGGTACTCGACATCGCCGAACACCGGCATGGGCAGCTCGGCGGCGGGGCCCAGCACCTCGATCTCGGTGGCGTACATCTCCACCTGTCCGGTCGGCAGTTCGGGGTTCTCGGTGCCGGCGGGGCGCAGGCGCACGCGGCCATCGACGCGGATCACCCACTCCGCCCGCACGCTTTCGGCCAGCTTGAAGGCCGGGCTGTCGGGATCGACCACCACCTGCGTCAGGCCGTAATGGTCGCGCAGGTCGATGAACAGCACGCCGCCATGGTCGCGGATGCGATGGCACCAGCCGGACAGCCGCGCGGTGTTGCCGACATCGCCGGCGCGAAGGGCGCCACAGGTGTGCGAGCGGTAGCGGTGCATGGCGTCTTCCCGGAGTTTGTGCCGCCAAGGCCGGCGGATCATAGCAAAACACCCCTCACGCGGGGCGCGCGGAGGGGTGCATGCGAGGCTCGGCTTTGTCAAGACGAGACGGCTGCCCGCACAAGGCGGGCGCCCGTTCTCAGGGCACGTAGCGCAGGGTCAGCCCGCCCACGCCCAGCGCCAGCGAGGCGCCGACATTGCCCTCTACGGAAACCGGGTTGAGCGCGATCGACTTGTCGGAACCCACCAGCACATTCGCGCCGACGCCGACGCCCAGCGCCACATCGCCGGTCACGCCGGCATAGGGGCCGGCCAGCGCGCCGGGGGCCACCGACTTGGTCAGCGCCAGCACGCCCCAGGTCAGCACGCCGCCGCCGGTGACGCCGAGCTCGAGGCCGATATTCTTGATGGTCCCGGCATAGCGCTGCTCGGGGCTGTTGTCGGCCGGCGTGAAGGTGCAGGTCAGTTCCTGCTTGGATTCGATGAGCATGCCGATGCTCGCACCGGCGTTGCAGACGAGCACGCCCGCATTGACCCGCTCGGCGGCGGAAGCCGGCACGAAGGAGAGCGCCAGGGCGGAAGCGGCGAGAGCGAAGACGGTCTTCTTCATGGATATCCCCCAGAGATGGCGGGCGGGGCCGCCGGAAAGGCTTGGCGACTCGTCGCCGGCCGTCGATCATCGTCCACATAGATTACGGCATGATTTCGGGGTCGAAACGGCGCCGCGAGTCCGATATGTAAAAATTGACATGAACATGATCACAACCACCGACGAACTCGCCGCGGCCTGCGAAAGGCTCGCACGCCATCCGTTCATCACCATCGACACGGAATTCCTGCGCGAAACCACCTTCTGGCCCAAGCTCTGCGTCGTGCAGATGGCCAGCGTGGAGGAAGCGGTGGTCGTCGATGCGCTGGCGGAAGGCATCGACCTCGCCCCCTTCTTCGCGCTGATGTCGAATCCCGACGTGCTGAAGGTGTTCCACGCCGGACGGCAGGACATCGAAATCGTCTGGCACCTCGCCGGCATCATCCCGACCCCGGTGTTCGACACCCAGGTCGCGGCCATGGTGCTGGGGCATGGCGATTCCATCTCCTATGATCAGCTGGTGCAGCGCCTCACCGGGGAAGTGCTCGACAAGTCGCTGCGTTTCACCGACTGGTCGCGACGCCCGCTCTCGGCGGCGCAGGTCGCCTATGCCGAGGCCGACGTCACCCATCTGCGCGATGTGTTCCTCAAGCTCGACGCCGACCTGAAGAAGCGCGGCCGCGCCGACTGGGTGGGCGAGGAGATGGCGGTGCTGACCTCGCCGGACACCTACCGGCAGGAGCCGGAGCGCGCCTGGGAGCGGCTGCGCTCGCGCGCCCGCAAGCCGAAGGACCTCGCCGTGCTGATGGAGGTCGCCGCCTGGCGCGAGCGCGAGGCGCAGTCCCGCGACACGCCGCGCTCGCGCATTCTCAAGGACGACGTGATCGGCGAGATCGCCTCCCAGCACCCGACCACAGTCGAGAAGCTGGGGCAGCTACGCGCCATTCCCAAGGGGTTCGAGCGTTCCCGCGCCGGCGAGATGATCGTCGAGGCGGTGAAGGCAGGCCTCGCCCGCGACCCGAAGACGCTTCCGCGCATCGAGCGCGACCGGCCGCTCTCCAACGGCGCCTCGGCGACGGTGGAACTGCTCAAGGTTCTGCTGCGCATGACCTCCGAGCAGCACGGCGTCGCGGCCAAGGTCATCGCCACGGTGGACGATCTGGAGCGCATCGCCTCCGAGGACGAGCCCGATGTCGGCGCGCTGCGCGGCTGGCGAGCCGAGCTGTTCGGCGATCGCGCCATGGCGCTGAAGTCCGGCCGGCTGGCACTCGCCATGCAGCGCGGGCGGGTCATCGCCATCGAGCGGGCGGCGCTGGAGAAGGCCGGCCCGGCGGACTAGCTTCCGCCGCCCTGCGCATGCCGCGCCAGCCGCAGTTCCACCAGCAGGGCGCGCAAGAGTGCCGGATCGTCCCACGGCACGGCGTGCGAGAGCGCTCGCAGCGCCGCGTCGGGCGGGCCGGGCATCAGCGCCTGCGGGAACAGCGCCACGCAGCGTTCCGCACCCACGGCGGCCGGCGCCCCCTGCGCGTTCGCCGCCGCACCGAGATTTGCGAGCAGCAGGCCCGCCAGATCGAGCCCGGCACGCGGACCGAAGGGCAGCATCGGCGTCGGCCTTGCGTTGCATTCCAGCAGCCATGCCTTGTCGTCGGCGTCGATCAGAAAATCGAACGAGACGAACCCCGATGCGCCGAACGCCGCCACCATCCCCGCGGAAGCCGCGACCAGATCGGGGCGGGCGACGTAGCGCAGCACGTCGGCGGGCAGGATGGCGCGCGCCCGCCGCTCCGCCCCGGCGGTGAGCACGCCGAGCGGGCGCCCCGCGACCGCGGCAGCGCAGCTCACCGCCAGCCGCCCCTCGATACAGGGCTGCACGCTCACCTCACGCGAGGGCGCGATCCAGTCGCGCGCCTGCAGCCGCGCCTTGAGCCGCGGCCAGCGCGATTTCGGCCGCATCCACCGGGCGCAGGCCTCTTCCAGCTCCACTGGGGTCCGGCAGATCCGCACCCCGCTGCCGCCGCAGCTGCGCGGGCGCTTGACGACGACAGGGTAGCCGAGCCGTCGCGCCGCCGCCTGCGCCTCCTCCGGAGACGAGGCGAGAACATCCTCCGGCGCCCGCACGCCGATCTCCCGGGCGAGACGCTGGGTCAGCGGCTTGAAGATGCGCTGCGGCAGCGTGTCGAGGCGGCCGAGCGAGCGGGCGAGGCACGCTTTCAGGGTGGGCGAGAGCGCCGGCAGGCCGAGGCGGCCGGCATGGGCACGACCATGCTCGAGCAGCCAGAGCGCCCGCTCGTCGCAGGGCACGAGGAGATCGGGCGCGAAGGCCGCAACGGCGCTCTCCACCTGCGCCAGCAGGCGGCGGGCATTCAGCGTCTCGTCGAGCGGCAGGCGCACGGCGACGTAACGGGAGCGGAACATCAGGCTGTCCGCACCCGCGAGCGCGCCGACCTCGGCGCCCGCCGCCGCGAAGGCGGCCGGCAGCCGGCAGCTGGAAATGTGCCGCTCTTCCAGCGCGACCAGCAGCACCCGCGCGGGCGGGCGCCCGCCGGTCACCTGGACCGTGGCGTCGTCGATAGCATGAAACACGAAACGGCCCCCGCCGGCGCAAGACTGCGCATATGGGCGCGCTTCTAGCCGTGACGGCGGTACAAAGCCATAGCCGGCTGCCCGGCGCCCTCGCCTAGCCTGCCACCACCACCGAGTCGCGCCCGATCAGCCGGCCGAGCGTGCGCAGGCGGCTGGCGATGCGGTCGCCGCTCAGCGGGGCGAGTTCGCCGCGCAGTTGCAGGGACAGCTTGCCGCGTTCCACCGTCAGCGGCGTCAGCGGCAGCGTGCCCGGCATGGCGGCGGAGAGGATGTAGCCGACCCTCATCGCCGCGCCGAGAATGCGTGCCCGGTCGAGCAGCCGCGCCGAGACCAGCTCGCGGATGCGCGGCGAGAGGTCCTCGTCGACCAGCCCGACATGCCGGTAATAGATGGCGAGCGCCAGGAAGGCGCGGCCGGGGTGGTCGACGCCGATGAAGGAGGCGTGGGCGATGAGGTTCAGGCTTTGCTCGCCGCGATAATCCGGGTGCGCCCGCCAGCTGATGTCGGAGAGCAGGCAGGCGGCATGGCGCAGCCGCTTTTCCTCGAGGCTCTCGTCGATGCCGCTGGATTTCATGAAATGGTCGGTCCAGTCGATCAGCTCCCAGCCATGGGCGGGGGAGCGGGCGCGGACCTCGTTCAGTTCGGCGGCGGCGGTGATCAGCGGGTCGTGGCTGCGGTCTTCCTCGCTCAGCAGCTCGTAGAGCAGCCCCTCGCGCACGCCCTGCGCGGAGATGAAGACATTCGCCGGCTTGCCGATGCGGATGAGATGTTCCAGCACCAGCGCGCCATAGGGCAGCAGCGGGCGGCGGACATCCGACACGGTGTCGATGCGCGAGAGCGTGTCGATCGGCACCCGCCGCACCAGCCGGCAGAATTCGAGCATCTCGCGGGCGGGAATGACATAGCCGTGCATGACGTGCAGGGGATAGCCGCGCTGGAACATGTGCAGCCGCGCCAGCGCCCGCCACGTGCCGCCCACCGCGTAGAAGGTCCGGCCCTTCAGATGTTCGAGGTGCGGCTCCTTGGTCAGCAGCTCCTTGACGATCTTGTCGGCCTTCTTGAGCGAGCGGCCCGACGTGTCCTGCAGGGCGAGGCCGCCGAGCGGGAAGGTGACGCCCGAGCCGATGCGCTGGCCGTGCAGGTCGGCGAGTTCGAGCGAACCGCCGCCGAGATCGCCCACCACGCCGTTCGCATGGTGCACGCCCGAAAGAATGCCGAGGGCGGAGAGCTGCGCCTCCCGCTTGCCGGAGAGCACTTCCACCTCGGTGCGGCAGATCTCCCGGCAGGCGGCGACGAAGTCCGGCCCGTTGGCGGCGTCGCGCGCCGCGGCGGTGGCGAGCACATAGAGCGTGCCCACGCCCATGCGGTCGCACAGCACCCGGAAACGGCGCAGGGCGGCCAGCGCCTTCTCCACCGCGTCCGGGTTCAGCCGCCCGGTGGTCAGCACCTCCCGGCCGAGCCCGCAGGAGGCCTTCTCGTTGAAGATCGGCGTCGGCGAGCGCGACAGGCGCTCATAGACGACGAGGCGGACGGAGTTGGAGCCGATGTCGATTACGGCAACCGACATGCCGGACAACAGGCCGTGTCCGGCATCACGTAAGGCTTCACTCATGCGCTCACGTCCGCTCGCGACGGCGGAGGAGGTTTCGGGGCGAGGATTCCTTGAGCGACTTGCCACGTCCCGACAGGCTCGGATTGGTCATGAAATACTTCTGGGCGTTGAATTTTTCCTCGCCCTCGCCGGGCACTATGCGCTGCGAGGAACCATCGGACAAGACGCGCCAGCTCTGCTGGTTGTCCTGCAGGTTGGCGACCATGATCTGGTCGAGGATCTGCATGTGCACCGTCGGGTTGGTGATGGGGCAGAGCGATTCGACCCGGCGGTCGAGATTGCGCGGCATCAGGTCGGCCGAGGAGATGTAGACGGCGGATTGGGCGTGCGGCAGGCCATGGCCGTTGCCGAAGCAATAGATGCGCTCGTGCTCCAGGAAGCGGCCGACGATGGACTTGACGCGGATGTTCTCCGACAGGCCCGGCACGCCCGGGCGCAGGCAGCAGATGCCGCGCACCACGATGTCGATCGGCACGCCCGCCTGGCTGGCGCGGTAGAGCGCGTCGATCACCATCGGGTCGACCAGCGAGTTCATCTTCAGCCAGATCGCCGCCGGCTTGCCGGCCTTGGCGAACGCCACCTCGGCGTCGATATGGTCGAGAATGGTCTTCTTCAGCGTCAGCGGCGCGATGGCCAGCGCCTCCAGCCCCACCGGCTCGGCATAGCCGGTGATGAAGTTGAAGATGCGCGCCACGTCGCGCCCGATCGCCGGGTCGGCGGTGAAGAAGGACAGGTCGGTATAGATGCGCGCGGTGATCGGGTGATAATTGCCGGTCCCGACATGGCAGTAGCTCGCCAGCGAGCCGCCCTCGCGGCGCACCACCAGCGAGAGCTTGGCGTGGGTCTTCAGCTCCAGGAAGCCGAACACCACCTGCACGCCGGCCCGCTCCAGGTCGCGCGCCCAGCGTATGTTGGCCTCCTCGTCGAAGCGCGCCTTCAGCTCCACCAGCGCCGTCACCGACTTGCCGGCCTCCGCCGCCTCGGCCAGCGCCTTGACGATCGGGCTGTCGGAGGAGGTGCGGTAGAGCGTCTGCTTGATGGCGACGACGTTCGGGTCGCGCGCCGCCTGGCGCAGGAACTGCACCACCACGTCGAAGGATTCATAGGGGTGGTGGACGACGAGGTCCTTCTCGCGGATGGCGGCGAAGCAGTCGCCGGCATGGTCGCGGATGCGCTCGGGGAAGCGCGGGTTGTAGGGCTTGAACTTCAGGTCCGGCCGGTCGACGCCGACCAGCTGGCTGAACTCGTTCAGCGCCAGCACGCCGTCGACGAGGAAGATCTCGTCCTCGACCACGCCGAGTTCGCGGGCGACGAAGACGCGCAGCTCCTCCGGCATGGAGGCGTCGACTTCCAGCCGGATGACCTGCCCCAGCCGGCGGCGCTTCAAGGCCGTCTCGAACTGGCGCATCAGGTCCTCGGCCTCTTCCTCCACTTCGAGGTCGCTGTCGCGGATGACGCGGAAACCGCCCTGCCCCTTCACCTGGTAGCCCGGGAACAGGCGGCCGATGAACAGGCCGATCATCTGTTCGAGGGTGATGAAGCGCTGCACCCCGCCCTCGCCGTCGGGCAGGCGGATGAAGCGGTCGATCTTGGCCGGCACGCGGATGAGCGCGTTCATCGCCCGCCCGTCATGGATGCGGGATAGCTGCAGCGCCAGCGAGAAGCCGAGATTAGGAATGAAGGGGAAGGGATGCGCCGGGTCGATGGCGAGCGGCGTCAGCACCGGGAACACATGGGCGAGGAAGAAGTCGTCGAGCACCGCCCGGTCGGCCTTCTCCACCTCCGCCCCGTCCACCAGCACGATGCCGCAGCCGACGAGCGACTGGCGCAGATCGCGCCAGCGGGCCTGCTGGTCGGCGGCGAGCTGCGCGCCCGCCGTGCCGATGCGTGCCAGCTGCTCCAGCGGGTTGAGCCCGTCCGGGCTGCGCGCCGAGTAGCCCTCGCGCACCTGCTCCTTCAGGCCGGCAACCCGGACCATGAAGAATTCGTCGAGATTATTGGCCGAGATGGAGAGAAAGCGCAGCTGCTCCAGCATCGGGTGGTCGGTGTTGGCGGCCTCCTCCAGCACCCGGCGGTTGAATTCGAGCCAGGAAAGTTCACGGTTGATGAAACGCTCCGGCGATTTCATCAGCTCGTCTTCCAGCGGCCGCGGCGGCACCGTCGGCTGGATCGGCATTTCGGTCAGTTCGACAAGCTGTTCCGCCGGCATTTCCGTCTCGCTCACCGTTGCCGCTCCATCCTCTTTGCGGGGGGCCCGCTTCGTCCGGCGCGAAGGTCGCCGGGCATCGTGACGGCTGGATGACATGTCGGTATTAACCCGTGGTCAAGTCGTTGAGGGTGGTTCCGCCGCTCTCCGGCGCAGCCTCGTCCGCCGTCCCGGCCCGCTCGCGCAGCAGCGCGGCGGCCAGCGCCCGGGTCAGCGGCCGCTTGCGCGCCAGCGCCTCGCGGTCGAGATCAGCGACGACGTCGCGCAGCCCGGCGATGGAGCGCTCGACGCGCGGCAGCAGATAGGCGAGCAGCGCCTCGTCGGGCAGGATCTGCCGGTCGGCGAACAGCTTCACCGCCACCGCCGCCAGCAATTCCTCGTCCGGCGCGCCGAGCCGCACCACCGGCAGTGCCCGCAGCCGCGAGGCGAGATCGGCCGTGACGAGGCTTTCCGACAGCGCCGAGGGCAGCCGTGCGGAGGTGATCATCAGGCTCGCCTTCTGCTCGCCCGCCAGGTTCAGCAGGTGGAACAGCGCCGCTTCCGGCACCGGCCCCGTGCCGAGATCCTCCACCACCAGCGCGCCGCCGGCGAGCAGGCCCGGCACCGCGGCGATGTCGAGCGCCGCCGCCGGCACGACCGGCGCGCCGGACGCCTCGGCGAAGATGGCGGCAAGGTGCGACTTGCCGGAACCTTCCGGCCCCACCAGCGCCACCGCCCGCGCCGGCCAGTCCGGCCACGAATCGATCAGCGCCAGCGCCGCCTCATTGGCGAGGCCGGGCAGGAAATCGTCCCGCGAGCGGCTGTCGGCATGGGGAAGATCGAGGGCGAGCTGGCGGGTGCCCATGCTCAGCGCACCCGGCTGTCGGGCAGGAACGGCACAGGTGCGGGGGCGCTGAGCAGTTCCTCCTCGCCCTCCCCGGTATAGAGCGGGCTGTGCAGATACTGGGTGATGGCGAAGCGCACCAGCACCCCGACCGCCGCCGCCAGCGGCACCGCGAGCAGCAGGCCGAGGAAGCCGAGCAGGTAGCCGAAGGCCAGCAGGGCGAACATCAGCCACACCGGGTGCAGGCCGACGCTGTCGCCCACCAGCTTGGGCGAGAGGATGTAGCCCTCGATGAACTGGCCGAACACGAAGATGCCGATGACGATGGCGATCATCGAGTAATCCGGGAAGAACTGGACGATGGCGACGCCGCCGGCCAGCACCAGCCCGGTCAGCGAGCCGACATAGGGAATGACGGTGATGATCCCCGAGACGAAGCCGATGACGAAGCCGAAGTTCAGCCCCGTCATGGTCAGGCTCACGGCGTAGAAGCTGCCGAGGATGAGGCACACCAGCGACTGGCCGCGCACGAAGCCGGCGATGGCCCCGTCCATCTGCCGGGCGATGTCGCGGATGGTGGCGCGGTGGCGCACCGGCAGCCACGAATCCACCTTGTCCACCATGCTGTACCAGTCGTTGAGGATGTAGAACGCCACGACGGGAGTGATGACCAGCAGCGAGAACACCGACAGCAGGGCCTGCCCGCCGGTCCACAGCCCCTGGATCAAAGTGAGCAGGTAGGACGCCCCCTGCGACACGAGCTCGTTCACCCCGGACTGGATGCTGGGCAGGCGGTCGCCGACGAAATCGCGCAGCCAGGCCGCGCTTTCGCCCTCGCCGGTCAGCATGTTCTGCAGCTTGCCGATATATTCCGGCAGGCGCTGGATGAAGGCGGCGAGCTGCGAGCCGAAGATCGGCAGAACCGGCAGCATCAGCAGGATACCGAGCAGCAGCGTGAGCGTGATCGTCGCCAGGGCCGCCACCAGCCGGTTGACGCCCCGGCGCTGCAGCCACGTCGTCACCGGATTGAGGAAATAGGCGAGCGCGAGGCCGGCGACGAAGGGCAGCAGGACGCTCGACAGCAGCCAAGAGGCCGCGATGAACAGGCCGAGCATGGTCAGCCAGAACGTCACCTGCTTGTGCCACGCCATTCGTCGACCGCCTCTCGCCCAGGCCCGCCTCAGGGCGGCGCCTTGCACCTATAGATACAGGAAAACGGCGTCCGTGCGACGCACAAGCGCCATCGCCGGCGCGCCGCCCCCGCCATTCACGACGCGCGGGCGCCCGGTGGGTTGACAGCACGGCGTCGCGGCACGCTCCTCGTATCCTCGGCCCCACTCCGGGCACGACGGGCAGGCGGGGGAGTGAAATACCGGTGGACGACGACCGACTCTACACCGACGCGGCGCTGGTCGCCTTCTACGACGCGGAGAATGACGGGGACGCCGACCGCAGCTTCTGTGCCGGCCTCGCCCGCGGGGTGGGCGCGGTTCTGGATCTCGGCTGCGGGACGGGCGCGTTTCTGGCGGGGCTCGGCACGCCCGTCCGTGTCGGCGTCGATCCGGCCGCCGCCATGCTCGAGGTGGCCCGCACCCGCCCCGGCGCCGAGGGCGCCGCGTGGGTCGAGGCGGATGCCCGCACGCTGCGCCTCGGCCGGCAATTCGATCTCATCGTGCTGACCGGGCACGCCTTTCAGGTGTTTCTCACCGATGACGACCAGCGCGCGGCGCTCGCCACTGTCGCGGCTCATCTGGCGCCGGACGGCCGTTTCGTGTTCGACAGCCGCAACCCGGCCGTCCGGGAATGGGAGCAATGGCAGCCGCACAATTCGCGCCGTTGGGTCGACCACCCCGCCTATGGCCGCGTCGAGGCGTGGAACAGCGCGGCCCATGACGACGCCTCAGGAATCGTCACCTACGAGACCTGTTACCGCCTCGGCGATGGGCGCACCCTGAGCGCGCAGAGCCGCATCCGCTTCACGTCGAAGGACGAACTCGAACGGCGAATCGCCGAGGCGGGACTGCGGGTGGAGCGCTGGCTCGGCGATTGGCACGGCGCGCCGGCGGGCGAGGCATCGCCCGAGTTCATTCCCCTCGGAGGGCTCGCACCAAGGGTTTAAGCCAGCGGTGATGACGACGCCGGCCGGGCTTGGCACAAGGCGTGGTCGCGCTGGCCCGGCGCGCGGTTCGGACCCTGCCCATGCGTTCTTCCCTCGTCACCTCAGGCATCGTCGCCGCCCTTGTCGGCTTCGGCGGCACGCTGACCCTCATCGTTGCGGCGGCGCAGGCGCTGGGGGCGACGCCGGGGCAGATCACCTCCGGTGTCATCGGCCTGAGCCTGTCCATGGCGGCCACTTCCGCATGGCTCGGCTGGCGCCACCGCATGCCGATCATCACCGCCTGGACCACGCCCGGCGCGGCGCTGATCGCCGCCTCGCACGGC
>JAEYTJ010000188.1 GCA_023434095.1 Pseudomonadota bacterium
CTCGACGTCACCGAGAACGCGATGGTGTCGCGCGACCGGTCCGGCCTCGGTCTGCTGCGCCGCCTGCTGCTGGGCCTGCTGGCGCTGCTGCTCCATCTGCGGCACGCCGGAGAAGAACTGCCAGGCAATGAGCACCGCCATCGACATGACGATGGCGAGGATCATGTTGCGGTTTTCGGACGTCATGGCAGGGGCTCTCCGTCGGCGCGCGGCGGGCGCTGCGCAGCCTCGGCGCGCGCAGGCTTGGGCGGGCGCCGGCTTCCTGAGTGAAGGCGGGCGATACCCCGCTCTATGTCGTGAATAAGGGCACTGAACGGCGTGCCGAGCGCGGCGCGCCGGGCGACGATCACATAGTCGAAACCGTCCTGGCCGGCGCGTGGCAAGGCGTCGCGGACCGCCGCGCGCAGGCGGCGGCGGATGCGGTTCCGTTCGACGGCATTGCCGTGCTTCTTGGTAACGGTGAGCCCGATACGGGCCTGCGCCTTGTCGGCGCGATCACGGCCCTGAAGGAGGAGCGGGCCGGAATTGGCGCGCAGCGCGGACGCTGCGGCCAGGAAGTCCTTGCGCTTGACGAGCCGGTCCATGGTAGGGCGCCGATCCTCAGGCAACAGAGGGGCGCGCCCCAGCCATGCGGGGTCGAAGAGCTCGGTCAGGCCGACAGGCGCTTGCGGCCATGTGCCCGGCGCGCATTGATGATCTTGCGGCCGTTGCGGGTCGCCATGCGCGCACGGAAGCCGTGCCGGCGGGCGCGCACGAGCTTGCTCGGTTGATAAGTGCGCTTCACGGTTCTATCTCCGCTTGTTCGATCTGCCGCCCATTAACCGGACGCTTTCCCGTTCCGGCGCGCCACGGAGCCAGCCGGGGCGAAGAAGCGCAGATGCGGGAGACACGCCAGCGGCAGGGCAGCCGTGGTTGGGCGGCTTATAGGGGGCACTCCTGCCCAAGTCAATGCGTCAGTGCCGTTCGGCGCCTGCCCATCCACCTTCGCCGCCGCCACCCTTTTCGATGTCGGGCGGCAGCCGCCGCGCGCCGCCTCTGGCAACCGCGCCTCGCGACCTTACATGAATGTGATCGGCCGCGGGAGGCAGGCCGGCGATGGGGAGGGTGCCTGCCTTCCTGATCCGCCGTCGTTTCCCTGCCGTAATCCTTTCGTCCGATAGCGCGCGCGTCCGGGCCCGAAGACCGTGACGCAGAAGCGGGAAGAAGCACTGTTCGGCATGAAGAAGCGTTCGCAAGCCGGGACCGATGGCGTCGCCGTGCCCGTCATCCCGGCGGGGAACGCGCCTGCGCGTCCGGAAGGCGGGCATCTCGTGCCCGACACGCCGGATGTGCGCGTGGCAGGCGGGCCCGCATCCTCGCAGGAGGGCGAGCGCCGCCGATTCCATCTCGGGCTTTCGGGCAAGCTCCTGGCCTTCACCCTTGCCTTCGTGCTGCTGGCGGAGGTCCTGATTCTGGTGCCGGCGGTGGCGGCGTTCCGGCTCAACTGGCTGTCCGACCGGCTGGCCTCGGCCCGTACGGCGGCGCTGGTGCTCGACGCCGCGCCGGACGGCATGATCTCGCCGCAGCTGACGCAGGAGCTGCTGCGCAGCGTCGGCGCCATCACCGTGGCCCTCAAGCGCGACAATACCCGGCGCCTGCTCGCCTCGTCCGACATGCCGCCCGAGGTCGACCACCACGCCGACGTGCGCGATGTCGGGCCGGTGCAGGCGGTGCGGGAGGCCTTCGACACGCTGCTGGCGCCGGACGGGCGTATCATCCGCGCCGTCGGCACGCCGCCGCGCGGCGACGGATTCGTCGAGATCGTCATCAGCGAGACGCCGCTGCGCAAGGCGATGCTGCGCTTCACCGGCAACGTGCTTCTGGTGTCGCTGGTGATCGCCGCGCTCACCGGCGCGCTGGTCTATCTCGGTCTCGCCTGGATGTTCGTGCGGCCGATGCGCCGTCTCACCCAGCGCATGGTGGCCTTCCGCCTCAACCCGGCTTTGCCGGTGCTCGAGCGGGACGACGACCGCCGGATGGACGAGATCGGCCAGGCCGAGCGCGAGCTCAACACCATGCAGCGGCAGATCGCCGAGACGCTGCAGCAGAAGAGCCATCTCGCCGCCCTCGGCCTCGCCGTGTCGAAGATCAACCACGACCTGCGCAACCTGCTGGCCTCGGTGCAGCTGATCTCCGACCGCCTCGCCGACATCCGCGACCCGGCGGTGCAGCGTTTCGCCCCCAAGCTGGAAGCGGCGCTGGACCGCGCCATCGCCTATTGCGAGCACACGCTCGCCTATGGCAAGGCGCAGGAGCCCCCGCCCGAGCGGCGCATGGTGGCGCTGGCCCCGCTGGTGGCGGAGGTGCGCGACACGCTCGGTCTCGGCGCGGGCGAGGACGGCACGGGCATCGGCTTCGTCGAATCGGTCGACCGCGACCTCATGGTCGACGCCGACCCGGATCAGCTTTTCCGGGTGCTGCTCAATCTCTGCCGCAACGCGGTCGAGGCGCTGCGCGCCCGCGCGCCCAATGACGTCTCCCGCGACCAGATCCGCATCACCGGGCGGCGCGAGGGCGCCATCGTCGTCATCGAGGTCGCCGATACCGGCCCCGGCGTGCCGGAGCGGGCACGGGAGCATCTGTTCGAGGCGTTCCAGGGCTCGGTGAGCCGGGGCGGCACCGGCCTCGGCCTCGCCATCGCCGCGGAGCTGATGCAGGCCCATGGCGGCGACCTGCAACTGGTCCCCGGCACCATCGGCGCTACCTTCCAGCTGCGGGTACCCGACCGGCCGGTCGATCTCGAGGCCCACCGGGCGCTGCGCTCCTTCGGCTGAGCGGGCGCAGGGGCGCCTGACTTTGCGAAAGGACGCGATGTGAACCGACGCTTTTCCCCGCTCCATCCCCTGCCGCACGGCGTCAGCCGCCGGGGCGTGCTCGCCGCGCTGGCGGCTTCCCTGCCGCTGCTGGCGACCTCTGCCGCCCCGGCGCAGCCCAATCTCGCCACGCCGGTGATTCCCGGCACGCCGGGCGCGAAGCCGGTGCAGGTGACCGTCGAGGGCCGCAACATTCTGGTGGACGGCCAGCCCTTCCACGTGCGGGGCGTCGCCGGCGACGGGCCGCTGGCGGTGCTGCCCGGCCTCGGCGCCACCACCGTGCGCAGCTATGGCGAGGACCCCGGCCCCTTGCTCGACGAGGCCGGCAAGCTCGGGCTCAAGGTGATCGCCGGCCTGTGGATCGGCCAGCCCCGGCAGGGGGCCGACTATGCCGATCCGGCCTTCCGCGCCCGCCAGCTGACGGAGCTGGAAGCCGTGGTGACGAAGTATCGCGACCATCCGGCGCTGCTGATGTGGGGCATCGGCAATGAGGTGGAGGTGGATCTCGACGATGATTCGGCGGTCTGGCCGGTTATCGGGGAGGTGGCCGCCATGGTCGCCCGCGTCGATCCCCGCCACCCGCCGCTCGCCGTGCTCGCCGAGACCGGAACCGACAAGGTGGAGAAGCTGCGCCGCGCCGCCCCGAGCATCACAGTGCTCGGCCTCAATTCCTATGGCGATGCGCTCTATTCGGTCGCGGAGCGGGCGCGCAAGCAGGGCTGGGAAGGGCCGATCGTCATCACCGAGCTCGGCGCGCTTGGCCAGTGGCAGGCGGCCCATGCGCCGTGGGGCGCCCCCTTCGAGCCGAGCTCGACCCAGAAGGCGATCCAGCTGCGCCGCTACCTCGGCGCGCTGGAGGAGCAGGGGGCGGGCACCATCCTGTTCCTCTGGGGCCAGAAGCAGGAGGTGACGCCGAGCTGGCACAGCCTGCTGCTGCCGGACGGCGTGTGGCTGGAGGCGGCGGAAGCCATGGCGCAGGCCTGGGGCGGCCAGCCGCCCGGCGGCAATCAGGCGCCGCGCATCGCCTCGCTGCGGGTGGCGGGCGACCCGAGCGCGCCTTTCGGCAGCTGGAGCGCGGATGAAGAAGGTGCCTTCACCCTCGATGCCGTCGAGCCCGATGGCGACCTGATGGAGGTCCGCTGGTTCGTCATGGCGGAAAGCGCCGATCGCGGCATTGGCGGCGATCGCGAGGAGGTGCCCGAGCTTTTCGGCGAGGCGGTGCGCCAGAGCGGGCCCACCGGCGCCCGGGTCTCCGACCTCAGGCCGGGACACTACCGCGGCTTCGTCGAGCTGCGCGACGGCAAGGGGGCCGGCGCCACGGCCAACATGCCGTTCGAGGTGCGCTAGCGCCCGGCGCCGGCGCGCTTCGGGTCGCCTTTGGCCTGTGGATAGCGCGGTTGTGGATCGTCCCCGCTTGCAAAGCGCCCGCAAACGGGGTAGCAGACGGGCCCTCGCGGTTGGCATCCACTTCGGTGTCCGCCCGCCGCGAACAGGCTTCCTGCCATTGGCGGAAAGCCGGGCGCCCGTAGCTCAGCTGGATAGAGCACCAGACTACGAATCTGGGGGTCAGAGGTTCGAATCCTTTCGGGCGCGCCATTTTTTCACGAGAAAAATCAGCATCTTGGATCGCTTGGCGATCCCATCTCCCGGACGACGTTCCCCATCACGTTCCCACGCCGTTCCCGGCGCGGGCCCTTAGGCGTGGCTGGCCCAGCCGACCAGCGCGCGTTCCGCGAGGCGGACGATGAGTTCCAGCACGAAGGCGACGGCGGCGATGACGAAGATGCCGGCCACCACCACGTCGGTGGCGAGGAAGTTTGCGGCGGACTGGATCATGAACCCCACGCCCCGCGTCGCCGCCACCAGTTCCGCCGCCACGAGCGTCGACCAGCCGGCGCCGAGCGCGATCCGTGTGCCGGTGAGGATGGAGGGCAGCGCCGAGGGCAGCACCACAAGCCGCAGCAGCTGTCCCCGGCTGGCGCCGAGGGCGCGGGCGACGTTCACCCGGTTGCGGTCGACACCGCGCACCCCGGCAGCGGTGGCGAGAATGACCGGCGGCAGCATGGCGAGGGCGATCACCAGCACCTTCGCGCTTTCGCCGATGCCGGCCCAGATGATGACGAGCGGCAGATAGGCGAGCGGGGGAATCGGGCGCAGGAACTCGACGATGGGGTCGAGAATCCCGCGCCCCACCGTGGAGAGCCCGATGGCGAAGCCCGCCGGCACGCCGAGCGCCAGCGCCGCCGCCAGCGCCGCGAAGACGCGCAGCAGGCTGGCACCGAGATGCTGCGCCAGAGTGGCGTCGACGAAGCCTTCGGTGACGAGGCGGGCGAGACGTTCCGCCACCGCCTGCGGCGCGGGAAGAAACAGCGCCGGTACCGTCCCGGCGGCGGTGACAGCCCACCACAGCGCGAGGAAGCCGCCAATGGTGGCGAGCGGAAGCCATACCCGCGCCGTCAGCACCGGGCGGCGGCGCGGCGGCGTCCGGGTGGGTGCGGCCGGCGCGGGGGATGGGCGCCGGGCCTCATCGAAGGGAAACCCTTCGGCGGGCACCGCCAGAGGCAGGGAGATGTCGGCGACGGGCAGGCGGGTGACGAGGCTCATGCGTCGGCTCCGGCGAAGATCACCTCGCGCAGCCGCTCGCGGGCGGCGCCGAAGGCGGGGAGGGATTTGACCTTGCTGCCGAGCCCTTCGTCGAGCGCGCGGCGGCCGAAGGCGAGCGGCTCGTCCAGCACCACCCGGCCGGGGCGGCCGGCCAGCACCACCAGCCGCGTGCCGAGATAGAGCGCCTCGTCGAGGCCGTGTGTGACGAACAGGATGGTCTTGCCGGTGCGTCTCCACACGTCGAGGACGAGATCCTGCATCTGCTCGCGGGTCAGCGCGTCGAGCGCGCCGAGCGGCTCGTCCATCAGCAGGATGTCCGGGTCGGCGACGAGGGCGCGGGCGAGGCTGACGCGCTGGCGCTGGCCGCCGGAGAGCTGCCAGGTGGCATGGTCGCCCTTGCCGGCGAGCCCGACCAGCGCCAGCGCCTCCTCGGCCCGGGCGTCGCGCTCCGCCCGCGCAAGGCCCCGCAGCCGCAGCGCGAAGCCGACATTCTCGCGGGCGTTCAGCCAGGGGAACAGCGCGGCGGTCTGCAGCACCACGCCGCGCTCGACGCCCGGCCCCGTCACCGGCTGCCCCTCGACCCAGACCTCGCCGGAGGAAGGGGAAAGGAAGCCGGCGACGGCGTTCAGCAACGTGGACTTGCCGCAGCCCGACGCCCCCAGCAGCACGACGAACTCACCCGCCGCCACCTTGAGGTTGATGTCGTCCAGCACGGCGGTCTCGCCCCCGCCGGGGGCTGGAAAGCGCAGGCCGAGGCGGAACAGGGTCAGCTTCATCGCCCACTCCTCAGGAAAAGAGAAAAAGGCCCGGCATCCCTGAGGAAGCCGGGCCAAGTCACACTGCGGTCTCTCACATCGCCCGCAGCGCTCGGGAACCGGGGATCGGGAAGGCGAGGCGTCAGTTCAGCTTGGCCGCCTGTTCGGCCGGCACGCGGCTGACATAGGGGCCGTAATCGGTCAGCACGGCGTCGATGCGGCCCTGCTCCTTGAGGAAGGTCGCCGTGGCGACGAGGGCTTCGACCGAACCGCCGCCGAGCAGCGCTTCCGAAAGCTGGTCGGCCAGCAGCGGGAATTTGTTGCCCTTCAGCAGTTCGGGAATCTCGTCCGGCTTGGCGCCGGTGAGCTTTGCGATGGCGGCGACCTGCGGCGAGGACGCGGTCCAGCTGGCACCGTTCTTCGCGTAGTCGGCATAGGCATCCGCCGTCACCTTGACGAATTCGGCGACGATCTCGGGATGGGCCTTGGCGAAATCCTTGCGCACGATCCAGGCGTCGAAGGTCGGAGCGCCCCATTTGGCGACATCCGCCGAGGAGGCGAAGACTTTGCCGGTCTCCTTGATCTTGCCCAGCGCCGGGTCCCAGACATAGGCGGCATCGATATCGCCACGGGTGAAGGCGGCGGCGATCTCCGGCGGGCGCAGATTGAGGATTTCGACCGTCTTTGGGTCGACGCCCCAATGCTTGAGCGCCGCCAGCAGCGAGTAATGGGTGGTTGAGACGAAGGGCACGGCGACCTTCTTGCCCTTGAAGTCCTCCGGCTTCTCGATGCCGGCGCCGTTGCGCACCACCAGCGCCTCGGCATCGCCGAGCAGGGCGGCGATGTAGATGGTCTCGATCGGCACTTCGCGGCTGGCGGCGGCGGCGAGCGGGGAGGAGCCGACATAGCCGATCTGGATCGCGCCGGAAGCGATGGCGGCGATCACATCGGCGCCGCTGTCGAATTTGCGCCAGTCGATGCTGGCCTTGGTGGCCTTCTCGTAAAGGCCCTCGGCCTGCGCCACCTTGGCCGGGTCGGCGCCGGTCTGGTAGCCGATGGTGACGTCGGCGGCGAAAGCGGGGCTCGCAGCGAGAAGGCCGAGCACGGCCGTGGCGGCGAGAACGCCGCGGCGGGAAAAGCGGGTCATGGGTGATGTTCCATAGGCTGGCCGCCGGGGCGCCGGGCGCCCGCGTGTCGGCCGTTGAGAATCTGGGTGAAGCTGGAGGGCCGCGATCAGCGGCGTCGACAGGTCCAGGTCATGAAGGTGCCCCCGTATCGGGACGTCGCACCGCTGGCGGAAGGCGCAGCGGCAACGCCGATAGGATCATCTGACCAGAGCGGAAGATGTCCGTCAATAGAAATCTACTCGTTGAGTAGATTATTGCCGTACCCGCTCACGCCGAGGCGTAACGGTCTGTCGCCGGGCCCGAAACCTCGCCCGTCTTCAGCTGTTCGGCGACCTGCTCGGCGATGCGGATGGCATAGTTCGTCACGTCGGGCAGCCCCATCAGTTCGCCCACCGTGCCGCGTGCGAGCGGACCCGCGACATAGAGGCCGGGCGTCGGAGAACCGTCCGGCCCGATGGCGCGCCCATCCGCCGCCACCTCGATGCCCAGCCGCAGCGCATCGGGGCGCGCGAGGCCGGCGCGCTCCAGTGACGCCAGCAGCGGATTGTCGGCGAAGACGCGCCCATGCGCCGGGCCGGTGGCGGCGATCACCGCATCGAAGGCCTCCCGTTCCACGACGCCGGCCCGGCGATTGCGCAGGGTGACGTGGATCGTCTCGTCCTCCACCGTCACCTCGCGCAGCGAGGCGGCGCGCAGCTCAAGCGTGCCCTCGGCAAGCCGCCGGTCCAGCACCTCTTCCACCTGCGGGGCGATGCGGAAGCGGTGCACGTCCCAGAAGGGGCGCAGATGCCGCAGCAGCCGCGCGCGCTCGGTCAGCGGCAGCGCCTTCCAGATCGCGCTGCCCTGCAGCCGCACCTGGTCGAGCACGCAGTGCCAGCTCTTGCCCGCCGTGCCCGCCTGCCGCACGGTCGTCCGGATGCGGCGCACGAGGTCGGCCGCGGTGCGGGCCGGATCGGTCGCGAAATCGCCGAACGGATCGTGCTGGGCCGCCGGGTGGCCGCGCGAGCGCAGGCCGCGTCGCGACAGCGCGACGATGCCGCCGCGATGGCCGCGCGCTTCGAGACTGGCGACGATGTCGGCCATGGTGAGCCCGGTACCGACGATCAGTACCCGGTCGTCAGGTCGCACCGCCTCCAGCGCGTCGGCCGGCCAGGGATTCGGCACGAAGCGGGGATGTCCGGCGAGCGCGCGGGCGAGGGCGGGCGGCGGGCTCGGCGGGGCGTGCGCCACCGCCAGAACGACGATCCCCGCGTGAAGGGTCGCGCCGTCCGAGGTGCGGATACGGTAGCCGGCCCCGCTCGGCTCCACGGTCGCGGCGGCGCCGGCGATATGGACGAGGCGCGGCCCGAGTGCGGCCATCTGTTCCGCGACATAGGCGCCGAACACGGCGCGGGCGGGGAAATTGCGTCCTCCGCTGCGCCGCGCCGCCGGATCGGCGTCGAGCGCGCCGGAGGCCTCCAGCCAGTCGTCGAAATGGGCAGGCTGATCGGGGATCAGCGACATGCGCGTCGCCGGCACATTGATGCGGTGGCTGGAATCGGCGGCGGAATAGGCGAGGCCGCGCCCCACTTCAGCGCGCGGCTCGACGATGACGACGCGCTCAAGACCGGGCCGCAGCCGGAGCAGATGCCAAGCGACCGCCGCGCCGGAAAATCCGCCGCCGATGATCGCCACCGGGACGCGACAGTCGCCTTCTGCCGTCGCCCCGCTCATGATTCGGAGGCGCGCGGGGCGGGCCGGTAGTCATTGGCGATGGTCTCGCCGAAGGGGCCGGTGTTGACCGTGCCGCTGGGTGTGGCGAGGGCGTGGTTGAGCTTGAGGCGCGGCAGCACCAGTTCGGCGACCCGGTAGGCCTCTTCGAGGTGCGGGTAACCGGAGAGAATGAAGCTGTCGATGCCGAGATCGGCATATTCCTGCATGCGCGCCGCCACCGTTTCGCCCGAGCCGACCAATGCCGTGCCGGCCCCGCCGCGCACCAGCCCGACGCCGGCCCACAGATTCGGGCTGA
>JAEYTJ010000194.1 GCA_023434095.1 Pseudomonadota bacterium
CGGCATCCATTAACCAGCCCTTTACCAAGATTCGTAACAGTTGCGGCAGGCAGCCTCCCGCGGTCGCCGCGATGATTCCTGCCGCCATTCGTGCCGGACGACGGAGACCCAAGGTGAGGCAAGAGGCCCCTTCGACGACCGGTCAGATCGCCCCCGAGGCGTGGCGCGCGCTGAGCGAGGCCGCCCGCCGGGCCGGCCTGCCGCTCGACCAATGGCTGCGCGCGCAGCTCATGGGCACCACCGCCGCCGGCACCCCGCCGGCTGGCCTCGACGGGTTGAACAACCTCGCCGAATTGCGGCGGCGCATCGAGGAGCTCGCCGGGCAGATCGGGCGCCTCGACCTCACCGCCCGCGCCGAGCCCCCTCTCCCGTCCGTCTCGGCCGAGCGGGCGACGACGGAGCCTCGGGCGCCCGAGCCTCAGGCCGCCCATGCGGACGCCGCGGTTGCCGCGGCGCCGTCGGAGGACCGGCTGGCCGCCGCCATGCGCGAGATCGACCACCGGCTGGCGGCGCTGCAGCTCTCGCGACGGCGCACCCTGATGGCCGAGTCTGCGCCCAGCCCTGCCGCCATCGAGGCCGCCGTGGCCGAGATCGCGGCGCGCCAGACCGAGCTCGACCGCGACGGCCTGCCCCAGCGGCGCGCCGAGGTGCCGATCCCCCGCCGCGAGCCGGCGCCGGCGAAGATGGCGGCGCCCGACGCCGCTCCCCTGCCGCCCGGCTCCGCGGACCCGGAGGGGACGCCGCGCGACCTTTTCCGCGAGAGCCTCAAGCACGCCGCGCCGCCGCCGGAGACCGCCCCGCCCCTTTCCCCGACGCCCGCGCCGCTGCCTCACGACACGCTCACGGCCCTTCAAGACGAGCTCGCCGGCCTTCGCCGGTCCGTGGCGGCACTGGCCCCGCGCCGCTCGGTGGACGAATTGCAGCGTGTCGTGCAGCAGCTGGTCGAGCGGGTCGAGCGCTCCGACACGCGCGACGACAATATGCGTGCCGCGCTCGCCTCGCTGCGCGAGATGATCGACGGGCTGCGCCTGCCCGCCCCGCCGGAGGTACTGCTCGGGCGCATCGGCGCGCTCGAGCGCAAGGTCGACATCGTCAACGCCAAGGTGGTGGACGGCGCCACGGTCGCCCGGCTGCAGGCGCAGATCGGCGAGGTCCGGGACCTGCTGGCGCGCGCGCTGTCCTCGGATTCGCTGCGGCTGCTGGCCGAGCAGGTGTCGCTGCTCGCCACCCGCGTGGCCGAGATGGCGGCGAGCGAGGACGAGACCGTCCGCACCGCCTTCGGCGCGCTGGAGCGGCGGATCGACACGCTTTCCGAGCGGATCGCGGCACCCGCCCCCTCCCTGCCGCTCGACGACCTGCTGGGCCGCCTCGACGCCATCCAGGCCGATCTCGTCCGCGCGCGGCACGATGTACCCGCCGGCCTTGCGACGCTGTTCGACGGCCTGTCCGAGCGGCTGGAGCGGATCGAGCGGCCGCAGGCGCCCGCCGATGACGGCGCCCGCTTCGAGGCGCTCGGCCGGCAGATCGAGGCGCTGTCGCACCGCCTCGGCGCCGGCGGCAGCGATTTCGCCGGCGAGTTCGCGAACCAGCTTTCCGGCCAGCTCGCCGGCATCGAGCGGGCGGTCAACGACCTGTTCATCCAGATGGAGGAGACGCGGGCCAGCCTGCTCGACGCCTCCCGCCCGCGCCCGCCGTCCGGAACCGGCGGCGATCCCGAGACCCTCACCGCCCTGATCCGGCGCGAGATCGCCGCGCTGGAGAGCCAGCGGGCCACCGAGACGATGGCGGCGCGCGCCTCCGCCGCGGCCGAGGCGGCGGTCGCCGCCGAACTCGCCAGCCTCGCCGCCGCCTCAAGGCCGGCGCCGTCCTCCCCCGAGGTCCTAGAGGTGCCCGTGGCAGAGCCGACCGCCGCCGAGGCCGTGTTCACGCCCGCACCCGCCTCGATCCCGAAAGCCTTCGAGCCGCAGCTCATGCGCGCCGCGCTGGAAGCGCTCAGCCGTACCGCGGCGGCGGCGCCCCGCCCCCCCGCCGCGCCGCCGGAAACGGAAGCCGAGAGGCCGGCCGCTCCCGTGGCGGCGAACGACACCGCCACCAGCCGGGCGACGCTGATCGCCCGGGCCCGCCGCGCCGCAGGCCCGGCCGACCGGCCAGCCACGCCCCGGCCCGCTCCCGGCGCGCCAGCGGAACCACGCCGCCATATCGGCGCCCGCCCGGCCCCGGCGCCCGGCCGCTGGCTGGCGCGCATTCGCGCCATGCTCGTCATTGCGGTCTGCGGCTCGGCGCTGGCCTATGGCTCGTGGCATCTGCTGGCGCAGTTCCGGCAGGAGCAGCTGCGCGCCGCCGGCCCTGCCACCGTGCCGGGGCCGGAGGACATCACCGGCTCGGTGGGCGGCGGCGCCCCGCGTGCCCCGGCCGCCCCGTCCAGCCTCTTCTTCTCGCGTTGAAATCCCGCGCCGCTCAGCGGTCCGGCAGGCAGGCATGGTGGGCGATGCGGTAGGTCCGTGCGGCCCCGACCAGATGCGCGTCATAGGCCCCGCCGAACAGGCCCGCCAGCGCGACATGGCGCACATTCAGCCCGCCCGCATAGGCCCCCAGCGCCGGCATGACCAGCCGGTTTCCGTCGGTGGCGAAGCAGCGCCGGCGCAGGCTGCGCCCGCGCACCACCACCCGCGCGACGGGGTGGAAATGCCCGGCGATCTCGCCGTCGCCCGCATGGGCGGCGGGCTCGTGGCGCAGGGTGAGCGGGCCCACGCGCAGTTCGTCGGCCGCCGTGCCGCCAAGGTCCGGCATCGGCTCGGGATCGTGATTGCCGGCGATCCACACCATGTCGCGCCCGCGTGAAAGCTCCGCGAGACTGGCACGCTCCTCGGCGCCGAGCCGTGCCGCGCCGCCGCGATCGTGGAAGCTGTCGCCCAGCGCCACCACCACGCGCGGGCGCCGGCGTTCGACGAGGCGGGCGAGCAGGGCGAGCGTCGCCCGGCTGTCATAGGGCGGCAGCGGCACGCCGCGCGCGGCGAAGGCTGAACCCTTTTCCAGATGCAGGTCGGCGACGATCAGCATGCGCTCGGCCGGCCACCACAGCGCCCCGGCGGGATCGAGCACGAGCGTCGCCCCGGCCAGCGTCACCGCCGCGCCGTCCTCGACCTCGTATCGCGCCTCAGCCGCTTCCCTCGCCTGCACCGTCCATCGCCTCCCGGATCAGTTCGTCCTCGGCCTCGGCCAGCAGCGCGTCCGACGCCCCGCCCGCCACCATCTCGCGGCCAATCTCCAGCATCACCGGCACCGCCAGCGGCGAGACGCGCGGCAGGGCGACATGGTCGATTCGGCCCTTAACCCGCGTGAGCATGTCCGAGAGCCGGCGAATGTCCAACAGCCCCGTCGCCGCATCCGCCCGCGCTGCGCGCAGCAGCATATGGCCCGGCTCGTGCCGACGCAGCACGTCATAGACGAGGTCGGTGGACATCGTCACCTGGCGGGAATTCTTCTCCTTGCCGGGAAAGCGCCGCTCGATCAGCCCGGCGATGACCGCGCACTGGCGGAAGGTGCGCTTCATCAGCGCGGATTCGGAGAGCCATTCCTCGAGGTCGTCGCCCAGCATGTCGGCGTCGAACAGCGCGTCGAGCGAAAGCCGCCCCTGCGCGATGGCCAGCGACATGTCGCGTACACCGTAGATGACCAGCGCATAGTCATTGGCCATGAAGCCGAGCGGGTGCAGCCCGGCGCGGTCGAGCCGTCGCGTCAGCAGCATGCCGAGCGTCTGGTGGGCGAGCCTTCCCTCGAACGGGTAGGCGACGAGATGGAACCGCCCCCCGCGCGGAAACGTCTCGACCAGCAAATCCTCCCGCCCCGGCAGCCGGGAGCGCAGCTTCTGCAGGTCGAGCCACTCATGCACCTGCCCGGGCAGGCTTTCCCAACGCGCCGGCTCGGAGAGCAGCGCCCGCACCCGCGCGGCGAGGAAGGTGGAGAGCGGGAACTTGCCGCCGGCATAGGAGGGAACGCGCGGCTCCTTGGCGCCGGAGCGGGCGACGCGCACCTCGTTCTCAGCGATAGTGAGATATTCCAGCACCTCGCCGGCGAAGACGAAGGTGTCGCCGGGGCTCATCGTCTCGACGAAATACTCCTCCACCTCGCCGAGCACCCGCCCGCCATAGCGCGACTTCGCGCTGGCGAGCCGCACCTTCAACAGGGTGGATTCGACGATAGTGCCGACATTCAGCCGGTATTGCTGCGCCACCATCGGGTTCGCCACCCGCCAGCGCCCGTCCTTCCTCTGCCTTATGCGGGCGAAGCGCTCATAGGCGCGTAGCGCATAGCCGCCAGTGGCGACGAACTGCACCACATCGTCGAAATCGGCGCGGGAGAGATCGGCATAGGGCTCGGCGGCGGTGACCTCG
Organism: Pseudomonadota bacterium; assembly: GCA_023434095.1. GTDB lineage: Bacteria > Pseudomonadota > Alphaproteobacteria > Rhizobiales > Xanthobacteraceae > Ancylobacter. The sequence continues at coordinate 4,395 of JAEYTJ010000194.1, forward strand.
GCGAAGAGATCGTCGGCCTCAAATGGCCCGGCGCAGGCCATGCCGAGCACATGCTGCGCCAGCACATCGAGCGCGCCGGTGCGCACCACCGCACCGTCCTGCGCGCCTGCCCGCACCGCCTCCAGCGCCGCGCGGCATTCCAGCACCTCGAAGCGGTTGGCTGGCACGAGAACGGCGCGCGAGGGCTCGTCGAGCCGGTGATTGGCCCGGCCGATCCGCTGCATGAGCCGCGAGGCCCCCTTGGGCGCGCCGACATTGACCACGAGATCCACCGCCCCCCAGTCGATGCCGAGATCGAGCGAGGAGGTGCACACCACCGCCTTGAGCTTGCCTTCGCCCATCGCCGCCTCGACGCGGCGCCGCTGGGAGACATCGAGCGAGCCATGGTGCAGGGCGATCGGCAGATTGGCGTCGTTGATGCGCCACAGCTCCTGGAACAGCAGCTCCGCCTGCATGCGGGTATTGACGAAGACCAGCGTCGTCGTGTGGCGCTCGATGAGGCCGTAAATCTCCTTCAGGGAATGGCGCGCCGTGTGCCCGGCCCAGGGCACATGGGCGGCGCTGTCAAGCATGGAGAGGTCCGGCGCGGCGCCGGGGTCTGCGACCACCATTTCGCCCATCTCCCCCTCTCCGCCTTGAGGCACCAGCCAGCGCCGCAGCGTGTCGGGGTCGGCCACCGTGGCGGAGAGCCCGACCGTCTGCACGCCGGGCGCGAGACGCCGCAGCCGGGCGAGGCCGAGGCTCAGCAGGTCTCCCCGCTTGGAACCGGCCAGCGCGTGGAGTTCGTCGAGCACGATCCGCTTGAGGTCGGCGAACAGCGGCTCGGCATCGGCGGAGGCCAGCAGCAGGGCGATCTGCTCCGGCGTGGTGATCAATATGTCCGGCGGGTCGCGGCGCTGGCGCTGGCGGCGCGAGGCAGGCGTGTCGCCGGTGCGGGTCTCGATGCGGATCGGCAGAGCCATTTCCTGCGCCGGCCGCTCCAGATTGCGGGCGACATCGACGGCGAGCGCCTTCAGCGGCGAAATGTAGAGCGTGTGCAGGCCGAGCGGGCGCGGATTGTTGCGCGCGGCCGGCCGGCCGGCGAGTTCGACGAGGCTCGGCAGGAAGCCGGCCAGCGTCTTGCCGGCGCCGGTGGGGGCGACGAGCAGGGTGGAACGCCCCTCCCGCGCCTGCGCCAGCAGTTCCAGCTGATGCGCGCGCGGCGCCCAGCCCCTGCCGGCAAACCAGCGTCGGAACGGCTCGGGCAGAAGATCGTCGGGCGCGGCATCCATGTCGGTCACCGCGAGAAGCTAGTGACTCGGCCGCGAAATGCGAGGGGGACGACGTGCCGTCCGCTCCCGCACGACCGGCGCGGCTAGATCTCCACGGGCTTGCCCGTACCGGTGGGCACAGCGGGACGCACGAACTTGTCGATTTCCGTCCAGAGCGCCGTGGCGATCGCCCCGATTTCCTGGGCGGCGTAGTGCCAGACGATCAGGCTGAGCACGATGTTGAGCGCGGCGACGAGAGCCGGCGCCTGCCATTCCCGCTCATACAGGCGCCGCGGCTGCTGCGCTACTTTGAGCCCGATAATGGCGAGGGCGGCGATGGGCGGGCCGACGAGCAGCGGCACCCACGCCAGGATGCGGGCGATCTCCAGAACGCTCAGACTTCCGAGCGGCCGCCCGATGAGCAGCGACAGGGAGTGGTTGAACGCCCCGCTGCCGGCCAGTTCGGCCACGGGTATGACCGCGCCGCAATTCTCGCATACCGTCGTACGCGCCGAGAGGCGGAAGCCGCAGTTCGGGCAGCGCGTGCCCGCGGGAAACCGCTCCGCACTCAACGAAGGATTCCCGCGGCGAGGTTGCGCAGATAGCGCTCATTCATGGCTTTCGCCGTCTTGTAGGCGTCGACCCACGACCAGATGTTGATGATCCAGCCCAGCAGCACGAACCACAGGAGGATGCAGGCGAAGAACATGAGGATGCCCTTGCCGATCTGCCCATTGTAGAGCTGGCCCAGCCCGACGATGAGAATGGACAGGATCAGCGCGGTGCCGGCGGATTTTGGCGCCGCGGCGCCCGGGTCCAGGATCACCACCTGCTGGGGGCGCGGCTCGCTGGCGATGTTGTTGGTCACCTGCACGACGGTGGCACCCGCTTCCGCACGCACAGGCCCGGTCGGCGGAGGCGCCGGAACGGCGGCACGGGCGAACAGCGACGCCAGCGCCGGATCGTCCGCCGTCCGGGTCCAGGTCTCTGCCCCGACCCGCACCGCCTGCGTCTCCGCGCCGATCCGGCCCTCGCCGGCGAAGTCGCGGAGCTGGTGCCCGGTGAAGGGACCGAACACCTGCCCGTCGAGATGCACATACCACTCGCCGTCCAGCGGATGCGGCGGAGGCTTGGGCACCGCCGAAGCAAAGCCCGGCGCCGCCGGGGTCATATTCTGCGTGCCGACCGTCCTGTTCTCGTTGTCCATTATCCGCCCCACCCTTTGGTACCATCATTCTGCGGAGCCGGGCGGCCGTCAACTGGAAGGGTGTGAAAGGCGCGGCGACGTCCTAAGGTAGAGCGGGTTCACCCCTCGCGCAGCGCCAGCACGAGGAGGCCGGCGACAGGGCGGTCCTTTTCCCGCCGCACCGAGACCGGGTCGAGGGTGAGCAGCTTGAGGCCGGCGGCGGCCAGTTCGGCGCGCACATAGGCCGGCGCATGGGCAAAGCGCAGCGTGTCGCGCAGCAGCACGCCCGCGCCGTCATGGCTCTCGGTGGTGAAGGCGAGCAGCCCGCCCGGCTCCAGCACGCGCCGGCTCTCCCCGAGGATGGGGGCAAGGTCGTCGAGATAGCAGAAGGCGTCGCCGGCGAAGATCAGGTCGACCTCGCGCGCCGGGCGCCCGCGCAGGAAGGCGACCATCTCGCCGGGTTGAAGCGTGTCGTAGACCTTCCGGCGCCGCGCATGGGCGACCATGTTGGGCGAGAGGTCCACCCCCTCCATCCTGCCGATGCGGTCGACCAGCCGGGCGCCGACCAGCCCGGTGCCGCAGCCGAGATCGAGCCCGTGGGCGAAGGCGAAAGGGCGCGCCAGCCTTTCGCACGCCTGCGCCAGCCCCGCCTCGATCACTTCCGGCCCGCGATAGTCGAGCCGCGCCAGCGCCGCGTCGAAACGGTCGGCATACTGGTCGAACAGCGCGCGCACATAGGCCGGGCTCATGCCCGCCACCTCGCCCTCCAGCCGGGCGAGGCGCAGCGTGGCCCCCAGCGTATCGGCGGGATCGAGCGCCCGCGCCTGCGCGAAGGCGGCGCCCGCCCCCGCCCCGTCGCCCGCCGCCTCGCGGGCCTCGCCGAGCAGGAACCAGCCCGGCGCGTAGTGGCCGGCACGGGCCACCGCCTCGGCCAGAAGCTCGGCCGCATCGGCGGCGTTGCCCTCCTCCATCAGCGCGCGCGCCCAGTCGATCCGGCGATCGACCGTCGGGTCGCCGGAGGAGAGAAGGAGCCGGCCGTCGGCCATGGCAGGGGTCTCGCGAAAAAAGGGCAGCGGCGCCCTATATAGGTTCCACGATGCGCCCGGAAGAGCTTCTCCACACCACCCCACAGGGGCTTTACTCGCCGGCCGGCGACTTCTTCATCGACCCGACGCGGCCGGTGGCGCGGGCGCTGGTCACCCATGGCCATTCCGACCATGCCCGCGCCGGCCACGGCGCGGTGCTCGCCACCGCGCAGACGCTCGACATCATGGCGATCCGCTATGGCGAGGCCTTCGCCGGTTCGACCCAGGCAGCGGCCTATGGCGCGCGCATCGAGGTGAACGGCGTCGGCGTCACCTTCCACCCCGCCGGGCATATTCTCGGCAGCGCGCAGATCGCGCTCGACTGGCGCGGCTGCACCATCGTCGCCTCCGGCGACTACAAGCCCGGCGCCGACCCCACCGCTTTGCCTTTCGCGCCGGTGCCCTGCCATGTCTTCATCTCGGAGGCGACCTTCGGCCTGCCGGTGTTCCGCCATCCCGAACCGGCCGCCGAGATCGCCAAGCTGATGGACTCGCTGGCGCTGTTTCCCGAGCGCGCGCATCTCGTCGGCGCCTATGCGCTGGGCAAGGCACAGCGTGTGATGGCGCTGCTGCGCGCCGCCGGGCATGAGCGGCCGATCCTGCTGCACGGCGCCATGGAGAAGCTGACCGCCTATTACGGCACGCAGGGCATCGATCTCGGCGACACCCGTCCCGCCCGCGACGCCACGCCGGCGGAGCGGGCCGGCGCCGTGGTGCTGTGCCCGCCGGGCGCGCTGGCGGACGTGTGGTCGCGCCGCTTCCCTGATCCCGTCACCGCCTTTGCCTCGGGGTGGATGCGCATCCGCGCCCGCGCCCGGCAGAACGGCGTCGAGCTGCCGCTGATCCTCTCCGACCATGCGGACTGGGACGAATTGCAGGTCGCCATCCGCGCCACCGGCTGCGAGGAGCTGTGGGTCACGCACGGGCAGGAGGACGCGCTGGTGCACTGGGCGACGCAGCAGGGGCTTCGCGCCCGGCCGCTGCACATGGTCGGCTATGGCGAGGAGGAGGGCGACGGCGCGGCACCCGACGCCCCCGCGCCGGACGTCCCGGAGGCGGCGCCGTGAACCGATTCGCCGCCCTGCTCGACCGCCTCGCCTATGAGCCACGCCGCAACGGCAAGATCCGGCTCATCGCCGATTATTTCCGCCACACGCCGGACCCGGAACGCGGCTGGGCGCTGGCGGCGCTCACCGGCGCGCTGTCCTTCCGCAACGCCAAGCCGGGGCTGATCCGCCAGCTCATTGGCGAGCGCACCGACCCGGTGCTGTTCGCCCTTTCCTACGACTATGTCGGCGACCTCTCGGAGACGGTGGCGCTGATGTGGCCGGCACCGCACGGGCTCAACGACACCGAGCCGCCGGCGCTGGAAGCCATCGTCCACGCCTTCACCCATATGGGCCGCGCCGAGATGCCGGCGGTGCTCGCCGCGCTGCTCGACCGGCTGGACGAGACCGGGCGCTGGGCGCTCCTGAAGCTCATCACTGGCGGGCTGCGCATCGGCGTTTCCGCCCGCCTCGCCAAGCCCGCCGTGGCCGCGCTGGGCGAGCGGGCGCCGGACGAGATCGAACTGGTCTGGCCGGGACTGGCGCCACCCTATGAAGAGCTGTTCGCCTGGGCCGAGGAGCGCGGGCCCAAGCCCGAGACCGAGGACCCCGCCCCGTTCCGGCCGGTCATGCTGTCGCATCCGCTGGAAGAGGGAGATGTCGAGAAGCTCGACCCCGCCGATTTCCGCGCCGAGTGGAAATGGGACGGCATCCGCGTGCAGGCGGCCCGCGCCGCCGGGCCGGACGGGCGGCATGTCACCCGGCTCTACAGCCGCACCGGCGAGGATATCTCCGGCGCTTTCCCGGACCTCGCCGAGGCGCTGGCCTTTGACGGGGTGGTGGACGGCGAATTGCTGATCCTGCGCGAGGGGCGGGTGCAGTCCTTCAACGTGCTGCAGCAGCGGCTGAACCGGAAGGCGGTATCGCCGAAGCTGCTGATGGAGTTCCCCGCCCATATTCGCGCCTATGACCTCTTGGTGGAGGCGGGGGACGACCTGCGCGATCTGCCCTTCGAGGCGCGCCGCGCGCGGCTGGAGGCATTGATATCAGCCCATCCCACAGAGGGACGTCTCGACCTCTCGCCTCTCGTGCCCTTTCCCAGCTGGGACGCGCTGGCCGCCGCCCGCGCCGATCCCGCCGCCCATGGCGCGGGGGAGGACGCCGAGGCGGTGGAAGGCGTGATGCTCAAGCGCGCCGACAGCTCCTATCTGCCCGGCCGCCCCAAGGGGCCGTGGTGGAAATGGAAGCGCGACCCGCACAGCGTCGACGCCGTGCTGATGTATGCCCAGCGCGGCCACGGCAAGCGCTCTTCCTATTATTCCGACTACACCTTCGGCGTCTGGACCGATGCCGGCGAGCTGGTGCCGGTCGGCAAGGCCTATTTCGGCTTCACCGATGCCGAGTTGATCGAGATCGACCGTTTCGTGCGCCGCCACACGGTGAACCGTTTCGGCCCGGTGCGCGAGGTGGTGCACACCCCGACCGAGGGGCTGGTGGTGGAAGTCGCCTTCGAGGGGCTGGCCCGCTCCACCCGCCACCGCTCGGGCCTCGCCATGCGCTTTCCCCGCATCGCCCGGCTGCGCTGGGACAAGCCGCCCGGCGAGGCCGACCGGCTGGAGACGCTGGAGGCGATGATCGGAGCGCCCGACGAAAGCCACGCTCCCCGCCGGCCCAAGGCCGTGCTAGGGAAGCAGCGTTCGCCTGCCGGGGAAACGTGAGTCATGGCCGATAATCAGCTTGCCCGCTGGATGGGTGGTTCGCCCTTCTGGGTTCTCGTGCGGCTCGTGCTGCTTTCGGTGGTGGTGGGCGTCATCCTCGCCGCGCTCGGGCTCGACCCCCTCAACATCCTCTCCAGCCTGGAAAGCCTCGTCCGGCATCTGTTCAATTTCAGCTTCGAGGCGATCGAGCGTCTGTGGCGCTACTTCATCCTCGGCGCCGTCATCGTCATTCCGCTCTGGCTCATCCTGCGCGTCGCCAATCGCGGGCGCTGAGGCCGTGAGCCTCGCGGTCGCCGGCCGGGTCGACGTCACCTCCCGGCGCTTCCTCGCCATCGCGCTGCCGGCGACGCTGGCGCAGATGACGACACCGATCCTAGGGCTGGTCGCCACCGGCGCCATCGGCCGGCTGGGCGACGCGGCGCTGCTCGGCGCGGTGGCGGTGGGCGCGCTGCTGTTCGATTTCGCGTTCTGGATCTTCGGCTCGATCCGCATGGGCACGGCGGGGCTGACCGCGCAGGCGCTGGGGCGCGGGGAGAGCGTGGAACTGCGCGCGGTGCTCATCCGGGCGCTGCTGATCTCCGCCGTCATCGGCCTCGCACTCATCGTGCTGCACGCACCGCTCGCCGACCTCGCCTTCCTCGCCATGGGCGCCAGCGAGGGCGTGCACGCAGCGGCGACGCTGTATTTCTCCGTGCGCATCCTCTCCGCCCCCTTCGCCATCGCCAATTTCGCCCTGCTCGGCTGGCTGGTCGGCATTGCCCGCACCGATATCGGGCTTGGTCTGCAGATTCTTATCGCCGGGGTGAACGCGCTCGCCACCGTGCTGCTGGTGCTCTACTGGGATTTCGGCATTGCCGGCGCCGCGGCCGCCAATGTGCTGGCCGAAATGGCCGGCACGCTGTTCGGGCTCATTGCCGCCGCCCGGCTGGTGGGGCGCGACTGGCGCGTGCCGTGGCGCCGGATCATCGCCCGCGCCCGCCTGATCGAGACGGTGGCAGTCAATCGCGACATCATGATCCGCACCGCGCTCTTGATGAGCGTGCTGCTGTTCTTCACCGCGCAGGGCGCCCGGCAGGACGACGTGACGCTCGCCGCCAATGCGGTGCTCTACAACATCGTCATGGTCTCGGCCTTCTTTCTCGACGGCTTCTCCACCGCCGCCGAGCAGATCTGCGGGCAGAGCGTCGGGGCGAAGGACAAAGCGGGCTTCCGCCGCGCGGTGCGGCTGGTGCTCGCCTGGGGCTTCGGCTTCGCCGCACCCGCCTCGGCGCTGCTGCTGGTCGGCGGGGGAGCGCTGATCGACCTGCTCTCCGCCAATGAAGAGGTGCGGGAAGTCGGCCGCGCCTTCCTGCCGCTGGCGGCGCTCACCCCCCTGCTCGGCGTCGCCGCCTTCGCCTATGACGGGATCTATGCCGGCTCGACCTGGGCACGCGACATGCGTAACATGATGCTACCGGCGGTGGCGCTCTTCTTCCTCGCCTGGTGGCTGGCCCTGCCGCTCGGAAACAGCGGCCTGTGGCTTGCCTATCTCACCTTCATTGCCGGGCGCGGCGTGTTCCTCGCGCTGCGGTTGCCGGCGCTGGAGCGGGCGACGTTCCGATCTTGAACGCGGCGGAGCAGCGGGAAACAGGTGATGCGGCGCTTCATTAAGACCCTGCTTTCCCCGCTGGCCGTCAAGGTGGCCTGGCCGGCCAATGAGCGCGCGCTGCGGCGCAACCCCGCCTTCAGCCGCCACGGGACGCTGCTGAAGATCGAGGCCGACGGTGCGTTCGGCCCGGCGGGCACCACGCTTCTGATGATGCACGACTGGGCGATCTTCCCTTTCGTCGGGCTTCACTCCTCCTGGTCTCCGGAGATCGTCGACTTCTTCGCCCGTCACGCGAACGCGTCGTCGCGCTACACCCTCGTCGATATCGGCGCGAATATCGGGCTGGTCACCCGCCAGCTTGCCCATCGGCTGTCCAATATCGACCGGATCGTCTGCGTGGAGCCGGACCCGGAGAACTTCCGCGCCCTGAAATACAATCTGACCGGCCTGCCGGGTGCGGACCCCGAACTGCACAACCTTGCGCTGTCGGCGGAGGATGGCGAGGTAACCTTCTTCCGTGACGTCACCAACAGCGGCAACTACTCGCTGAACGAGGCCGCGGTGAGCGACGGCGTGTTCGGCAGGGTCCGCGTCGCCTGTGCCGACACCGGCGGGTGGATGGAGCGCACCCTCGGTGCCGAGGACGGGGGACCGCTGCTCTGGAAATCCGATACCCAGGGCTTCGACGAGTTGATCATCTCGCGCACGCCGATGGCGATCTGGAAGAGGATCGACTGCGCCGCCATCGAGATCTGGCGCATCCCGAAGCCGGCTTTCGACCGGGACGCCTTCGTCGCGCGGATCGACGACTTCCCCCACAAGCGGCTCGGCACGCAGGACGTGACGACCGACCAGCTCCTCACCTATCTCGACGGCGGCGACAGGCGCTACGACGACCTGTTTCTTTGGCGTTGAGTGCCCTGGCCTAGCCGGGAAAAGGCTCCGCCGCCCGCGCGGCCGCGTTCCGCCCGGTCATCGCGGCGAGCGTCGTCTGCTCGCGCGCCAGCCGGGAGACCAGCCCGGCCTTGATCTTCTCCACCAGCCCAAGCCCCTCATAGACCAGCCCGGAATAGAGCTGGACGAGGCTCGCCCCGGCCTCGATCTTGGCGATGGCGGTCTCGGCGCTGTCGATGCCGCCGACCCCGACGAGCGGGAAGGCGCCTTCCACCCGCAGGAAGGTCTCCGCCAGCATGCGGGTGGAGAGCGCGAAGAGCGGCCGGCCGGAAAGCCCGCCCGTCTCGCCCCGCTGCGGCGCGCGCAGGCCGGGCGGGCGGGAAATGGTGGTGTTGGCGACGATCAGTCCGTCGATCCCCCGCCGCCGCGCCACCGCCACCACGCCGTCGAGATGGGCGAGCGCCAGATCGGGCGCGATCTTGAGCAGCAGAGGCACGCCCGGCGCGGCCTCGTCGCGCGCCGCGATCACCCGCGCCAGCAAGTCGTCGAGCGCGCGCTCCTCCTGCAGGTCGCGCAGGCCCGGCGTGTTGGGCGAGGAGACATTGGCGGTGAAGTAGCTCGCCACGCCGGCGAAGGCCCGGATGCCCGAGACGTAGTCGGCGGCCCGGTCCGTGGAATCCTTGTTCGCCCCGACATTCACCCCGACGATACCGGGCGCCCCCCGCCGGGTGCGGGCGGAAAGCCGCGCCAGCGCCGGGCCGTGGCCGCCGCTGTTGAAGCCGTAGCGGTTGATCACCGCGCGGTCCTCGACCAGCCGGAAATTGCGCGGGCGCGGATTGCCCGGCTGCGGGCGCGGCGTGATGG
>JAEYTJ010000075.1 GCA_023434095.1 Pseudomonadota bacterium
CCCGCCGGGGCCTCGCGCGCAATATTTTCGCCCGGCCGGCGGGCCGGCGCCACCCGCTTCCGCGCGGCGACGTTTCGGTCCCGTCGGTCCGGGTGGCTTTCGCGCGGCGCGGCGCGGTGCCAGACTGGCACCGGTTTCGCATACGTAATGGTTCAGCCGACCGATCCGCGCCTTGGGGGACAGTGCCGATGCCGCTCATTTCCAACAGCTATGGCAAGGGGCGCGTGCGCATCATGCGGGTGGCGCGCGACAGCGCCCGCCACGAGGTGCGCGAGCTTTCCGTGCAGGTGATGCTGACCGGCGATTTCGCCGCCGCCTACACCAAGGGCGACAACCGGCAGGTGATCGCCACGGATTCGATCAAGAACATCGTCAACATCGTCGCCCGCGACCATGTCGCGGCGGAGAACGAGGTGTTCGCCGGCGTGCTGGCGCAGTATTTCCTCGACCGCTACCCCCATGTCGCTGGTGTCGAGGTCACCGCCTACGAGACGAAGTGGCGGCGGCTGGACGTGAACGGCGCGGCGCATGACCACGCCTTCGCGCTCGATGGCAATGGCAGGCCTTTCGTCAAGCTGGAGGCCACGCGCGAAGGCCGCCGCCTCGCCTCGGGCGTCGACGGCTTTACCTTCCTTAAGACCACCGAGTCCGGCTGGGAGGAGTACTGGGTCGACGAGGCGACGACGCTGAAGCCGACCGCCGACCGGCTGTTCGCCACCGCGATGGAGGCGCAATGGCTATGGAGCGGCATACCCGCGAGCTACGCCGCCGCCAATGCGGCGGTGCTCGACGCCGCGCTCAAGGTGTTCGCCACCACCTACAGCCCCGGCGTGCAGGCGACGCTGTACCAGATGGGCGAGGCGGTCCTCGCCGCGGTGCCGGAGGTGGAGCAGATCTCCATGGCCTGCCCCAACAAGCACTACCTGCCCATCGACCTCGCACCCTTCGGCCGCGCCTTCGACGGACAGGTGTTCACCCCGACCGACGAGCCGCACGGTCAGATCGTCTGCACCGTGGGCCGCGGCTGAGCGATGGACCTGAACACGGTCACCGAGGTGCTGCGCCCGCGCGGACGGGCGGAGCTTCCGGCTGCGGCCGAGGGTGACGCGGTGCTCGGCGGGGGAACCTGGCTGTTCTCCGAGCCACAGCCGAAGGTGACGCGCCTCGTCGACCTCTCCGGCCTCGGCTGGGAGCCGCTGCGCGCCGGGGCGGATGGGCTGAGCATCGCCGCCACGTGCACCATCGCCGAACTGAACGGGTTCGAGGCGCCGGTGGAATGGCGAGCGGCCTTCCTCATCCGGGAGTGCTGCCGTGCCTTTCTCGCCTCGTTCAAGATCTGGAACATGGCGACGGTCGGCGGCAATATCTGCCTCGGCCTGCCGGCCGGACCGATGATCTCGCTCGCCGTCGCGCTCGAGGGCGAGGGCGTGCTGTGGGGGCCGAATGGGGCGGAGCGGCGGGCGAAGATCGCCGACCTCGTCTGTGGCCCGCGCGAGGTGGCGCTGGCGCCGGGCGAGGTGCTGCGCGCCGTGGAACTGCCGGCGCGGGCGCTGCGCCGGCGCGCGGCCTTCCGCCGTGCCTCGCTCACCCCGCTCGGGCGTTCCGGCGTGCTGCTCATCGGCACGCGGGATCCCGATGGCAGCGTCGCGCTCAGCGTGACGGCGTCGACCCGCCGGCCGGTGCGCCTCGCCTTCGACCGCCTGCCGGATCCGGCCGACCTCGCCGCCCGGCTGGCGGCGGCGATTCCGGAGACCCTCTATTACGACGACATGCATGGGCGGCCCGACTGGCGCCAGCACATGACCCACCTGCTGGCGCAGGAGATCCGTGACGAACTGGACGAGGGGCGCGCGTGAGGCTGACGGTCAATGGCCAAGTGTTCGAGACCGGAGCCCGGCCGGGCCAGTGCCTGCGCACCCTGCTGCGGGAACTGGGCTGGTTCGGGGTGAAGAAGGGCTGCGACGCCGGCGATTGCGGCGCCTGCACCGTGCATCTCGACGGGCGGCCGGTGCATAGCTGCGTCACTCCCGCCTTCCGTGCCGAAGGGCGCAGGGTCACCACCATCGAGGGGCTCGCCGGCACCGCGGAAGGCGAGGGGCTGCACCCGGTGCAGGACGCCTTCCTGAAGGCGCAGGGCTTCCAGTGCGGCTTCTGCACCGCCGGCATAGTGATGACCGCCACAGCGCTGGATCAGGGGCAGCGGGCGGAGTTGCCGGAGGCTCTGAAGGGCAATCTCTGCCGCTGCACCGGCTATGCCGCCATCGCCGACGCGGTGGGCGGGGTGGCGACGGTGGAAGCCGATCCGACCGAGGCCCGCGTCGGCCGAAGCATGGCCGCGCCGGCCGGGCCGGCCATCGTGACCGGCGCGGCGCGCTACACCATGGACGTCGCGCCGGAGGGCGAGCTGGCGGGGCTGTTGCACATGAAGCTGCTGCGCTCGCCGCATCCGCATGCCCGCATCCGCGCCATCGATGCGACTGCGGCGCGGACGCTGCCGGGCGTGGTGGCGGTGCTGACCCATGCGGATGCGCCGGCCCGCCTGTTCTCCACCGCGCGTCACCACCACGCCACCGACGATGTCGACGACACACGCGTGCTCGACGACGTGGTGCGCCATATCGGCCAGCGCGTGGCCGCCGTCGTGGCGGTGAACGAGGCCGCCGCCGAGGCGGGCTGTGCGGCGATCCGCGTGGAATATGAACTTCTTGCGGCGGTGTTCGACCCCGAGGAGGCGATGCGGCCCGGTGCGCCGCTCGTGCATGGCGACAAGGGGCCGGACAGCCGCATCGCCCAGGCGTCTCGCAACATCGTCGCCGCGCTGGACGGCGGGGTGGGGGACATCGCGGCCGGCTTTGCGCAGGCCGATCTAATCCACGAGGCCACCTATGAGAGCCAGCGGGTGCAGCACGCGCATCTTGAGACGCATGGCTGTATCGGCTGGCGCGATGAACACGGCGGGCTGGTGATCCGCAGTTCCACCCAGACGCCGTTCCTCACCCGCGATGCGCTGGCCATGCTCTATGATTTGCCGCGCGAGGGCGTGCGCGTCTTTACCGCGCGGGTCGGCGGCGGCTTCGGCGGCAAGCAGGAAATGCTCACCGAGGATATCGTCGCGCTCGCCGTGCTGAAGACCGGGCGGCCGGTGAAGCTGGAATATACCCGCGAAGAACAGTTCGCCGCCTCGACCAGCCGCCACCCGATGAAGGTGACGGTGAAGCTGGGCGCGACGCGCGAGGGGCGGCTGACCGCCTTTTCCATGCGGATGCTGCTGAACACCGGCGCCTATGGCAACCATGCCAGCGGGGTTCTGTTTCACGGCTCCGGCGAGAGCGTCGCGCTCTATAATTGCCCGAACAAGCGGGTCGAGGGCTGGTCGGTTTACACCCATTCCCTGCCGAGCGGCGCCTTTCGCGGCTATGGGCTGAGCCAGACGGTCTTCGCGGTGGAATCGGCCATGGACGAGCTGGCGCACAAGCTCGGCCTCGACCCGATCGCGTTGCGGCGGCTGAACATGGTGCGGCCGGGAGACCCGATGGTCTCTTCCGGGGAACCTCACCATGATGTGGAGATGGGCAGCTACGGGCTCGACCAGTGCCTCGACCGGGTGGAGGCGGAGATGGCCGCGCCCTCGCCGGCGCGGCCGGGGCCGGACTGGCAGGTCGGGCGCGGCGTCGCGGCGGCGATGATCGACACCATTCCCCCACGCGGCCATGTCGCCCAGACGCGGTTGGCGCTCACCGCTTCCGGCGGCTACGAATTGCGCACCGGCACGGCGGAGTTCGGCAACGGCACCACCACCGTGCACGTGCAGATCGCCGCCACGCTGCTCGGCGCGCGGCCGGGGCAGATAAGCGTGCGCCAGTCCGACACCGGCCATGTCGAGCATGATACCGGCGCCTATGGTTCCACCGGCACGGTGGTCGCCGGGGCGGCCACGCGGGCGGCGGCGGAAAGGCTGGCGGAGACCATCCGCGCGGCGGCGGCCGCCCGGCTGGAGGCGATGGCCGACGACTGCCGGATCGAGGGCGAGGCGGTGGTGGCGGGGGAGAGGCGGATCGCGCTCGCCGCGCTGGCGCCGCTTGAGGCGGTGGGCGATGCCTCGGGTAGCCCGCGCTCGGTCGCCTTCAATGTGCAGGGCTTCGACGTCGCGGTGCATTCCCGCACCGGCGAGGTCCGCATCCTGCGCTCCGTCCATGCCGCCGACGCGGGTACGGTGGTCAACCCGATGCAGTGCCGGGGGCAGGTGGAGGGCGGTGTGGCGCAGGCGATCGGCGCCGCGCTCTATGAGCGGCTGATGATGGACGATGCCGGCGCGGTAACCAATGCCAGCTTTCGCGGCTACCATATCCCCGCCTTCGCCGATGTGCCGCGCACGCAGGTCTTCTTTGCCGAGACCTACGACGCCATCGGTCCGATGGGAGCGAAGTCGATGAGCGAGAGCCCGTTCAACCCGGTGGCGGCGGCGCTCGCCAACGCGATCTTCGACGCCACCGGCGTGCGGCTGCGGGCCACGCCCTTCATGGCCGACGAGCTTTACGCGCGGTTGCCTGCTCAGGCGAAGGAGGCTGGCCGATGAACGCGACGACCACGACGCGGGTGCTGCGCGGGCCGGCGGCGACGCTGGTGGGCAACCCGTTCGAGCAGAACTCGCGCGGCTGCCTCGTCACCCATGACGACGCGCTCGTGGTGATCGCGAACGGGCGCATCGCCGCCTTCGGTCCCCACGCGGAGCTCGGCAACACGCTGCCCGATGGCGTGGCGGTGGAGCATTATCCCGGCCACCTCATCGTGCCCGGTTTCATCGACGCGCATGTGCACTACCCGCAGATGCAGGTGATCGGCGCTTTCGGCACGCAATTGCTGGAATGGCTGGAGACCTACACCTTCCCCGCCGAGATGAGCTTCGCCGATGCCGGCCATGCGGGGCGGGTGGCGCATCTGTTCCTGCGCGAATTGCTGCGCGCCGGCACCACCACGGCGATGGTCTACTGCACGGTGCATGCGCAATCCGTGGACGCCTTCTTCACCGAGGCGGCCCGGTTCGATGCGCGGATGATAGCCGGCAAAGTTCTTATGGACCGCCATGCGCCGGCTGGGCTGCTCGATACCGCTCAGCGCGGCTATGACGAGAGCCTCGCCTTGATCGAGCGCTGGCACGGGCGGGGGCGGGCGCTCTACTGCGTCACGCCGCGCTTCGCGCCAACCTCGACCGACGCCCAGCTCGACGCCGCGGGGGCGCTGCTGAAGACCCGGGATGGGCTCTTCCTGCAGACGCATCTGTGCGAGAACCTCGCGGAGATCGAATGGGTGCGGGAGCTTTTCCCCGCCCGCGCCTCCTATCTCGATGTCTACGCCCATGCGGGGCTGGTGGGGCCGCGCTCCATGTTCGGCCATGGGGTCCATTTGCATGAGGGCGATTTCTGCACCTGCCACCAGGCGGGGGCGGCGCTGGCGCATTGCCCAACCTCGAACCTGTTTCTCGGTAGCGGCCTGTTCCGGCTGTTCGAGGCGGTGGACCCGCGCCGGCCGGTGAAGGTGGCGCTCGGCACGGATGTCGGCGGCGGCACCTCGCTGTCGCAATTGCAGACGCTGAACGAGGCCTACAAGGTCGCGGCCATGGTCGGCCACAAGCTCGACGCGGTGCAGGGCTTCTATCTCGCCACGCTCGGGGGCGCGCGGGCGCTGGGGCTCGACGACCGCATCGGCCGGCTGGCGCCGAGGATGGAGGCCGATATCTGCGTGCTCGACCCGAAGGCTACGCCGCTCATGGCGTTCCGGGCGGGCCATTGCGCCTCGATGGAGGAACTGCTGTTCCTCTTGATGACGCTCGGTGACGACCGCGCCGTGCGCGCCACCTATGTCGCCGGGCGCGCCGTCTATGACCGCGACCGGCGGGGCGATCCGTTCCGGCCCGCCATTCCCGAGGAGTGACCGTGACCGACCCGCTCTCCCTCGATTCCCTCAACGCCCTCGACCGCAACGGCTTCGTTGCCGCGCTGGACGGCATTTTCGAGCATGCGCCCTGGGTGGCGGAGGCGGCCTTTGCCCATGCGCCCTTCGCCACCGTCACGGGGCTGCACGAGGCGCTGATGGCGGCGGTATGGGCACGGCCGGAGGCGGAACGGATCGCCTTCGTGGCGGCGCATCCCGATCTCGCGGGCAAGGCGGCGCGGGCCGGCGACATCGCTCCCGCCTCGGTGTCGGAACAGGCGGGACTGGGGCTCGACCGGCTGTCGACGGACGAGTTCGCGCGTTTCGAGCGGCTGAACGGCGCCTATCGCGAACGGTTCGGCTTTCCCTTCGTCATCTGTGTGCGGCGACAGACCCGCGATGCGCTGCTC
>JAEYTJ010000275.1 GCA_023434095.1 Pseudomonadota bacterium
TTTTTCACTCCCTTGTCTGCCGGTCCGGCGCCTGTGCCCCGCAGGTGCATTCGTATGGTGCCGCCGCAACCGGATCCGCCCGCCGGCGGGTCGGGCTGGCGATGCTCGCGGTGCTCCTGTTTCCGTCCGGAGCCATGGCACAGGATGCCGTCTATGCGCCGCCCGGCCGCCTGGCGCAGCTTGCCCCCTTCCAGTCCGCTCCTCCCACGCTCGCGCCTTCGCCGTTCAGCCCCTCGCAGATCCAGCCCTCACGTGCGCTGCCCTTCGTCGGCGCACCGCCTCCGAGCCCTCCTCCCTCCGGCGCGGCGGGCCCGGCCGCGCGCATTCCCGCCACCGGGCGGGCGGAGGGGGGCGATCCGCACACCATCCTGCCGCAACCCCCGGCGGGAAAGGTGGCGATCGGCATGAGCGCGCGTTTCGGCGAGAAGGACGGGCTGATCCCGCGCGGCCTCGTTTGGCGCGTCTTCGCCGATAGGCCGGAAGCCTCCGGCGCCTATCCGCTGGTGGCGGAGGCGGCCGACCCCGCACCGGTGTTCTTTCTCTCGCCCGGCGGCTATGTCGTGCATGTGGCCTATGGCTTGGCCAGCGTGGCGCGCCGGATCGTGGTGGGGGACGAATCGCGACGCGAGCAGCTCGTCGTACCCGCCGGTGCGGTCACGCTGCACAGCGATGTCGGCGACAAGCCGGTCCCTGCCGACAAGGTCACCTACGATCTGTTCGAGGGCAGCTTCCTGCAGGGCAGGGCGTCGAGCCGCCCCTATTATCGCGGGGCCAATCCCGGTGATCTCATCATCCTGCCGGCCGGAGACTATTACGTCGTCTCCACCTATGGCGACGGCAATGCGGTGATCCAGGCCGATCTTGCTGTCTCTCCGGGCAAGGTGACGGATGCCACACTGCACCATCGCGCGGGCGAAGTGACGTTGCGCTTGGTGAAGGTGGAGGGCGGCGATCCGCTGCCGGAGACGCAATGGTCGATCGGCACGCCGGGTGGCGACAGCGTCAAGGAATCGATCAACGCCGAGCCTACTTTCGTGCTGGCGGAAGGCGAGTACACCGCCGTCGCCCGCTTCGAGGGCAAGACCTATTCGAAGGTGTTCACGGTCGAGACGGGCAAGAACGAGGCGGTCGAGGTCCGTGTCGGCGAGCAGGTGACGCCCGATGCGCTCGATACGCAGGATGGCAGCGGCGACTGACCGCCGGCGTGGCTGCTACCCATATGGTCAACGCTTTCTTAAGCGGCCGGGCGCATCATCGCTCGCGTGTTGAACCGGGCCGGGAGTGCGAGATGATCGTGCGGCAGTTTCTGGATTGGGCGCAAACCGCTCCGGAGGATGCGCGGGCCAAGGCGGTCGCCGCGCTCGCGCGTGCCTATGTGCGGCCCGAACTCGGAGCTGCCGAGCGTGCCGAAATCGATGACGCCCTGCCGGCACTGGTGGCGGATCGATCGCCCCTCGTCCAGCTTCAGCTTGCCTCCGTTCTGTGCCGCCACCCGCTGGTGCCCGCCGATGTCGCCCTTCAACTGGCGCGTCTTCCGGGTGTTGCTGGCACCATGATGCTGGAGCATTCGGCGGTGCTGAACGTGCGCGAACTCATCGCCCTGTGTGCGGATGGCGAGGTCGCCAAGCAGCAGGCCATTGCGCGGCGGGAGAGCCTGCCGGCGCCGGTCGCCGCCCTGCTGGCGGAGGTCGGCGATGTCGATGTCGTGCTGGCGCTGATAACCAATTCGACGGCGGACGTGCCCGGCTTTGCCCTCGGCCATATTGTCTCGCGCTTTGGGCGGGTGCCGGAACTGCGCGAGGCGCTGCTGGGTCGGCCCGATCTGCCAGCGGCAGCGCATCAGGCGCTGATCCGGGTTGTGGCCGGCGCGTTGTCGGCCTTTGTTGAGGAGCGCCAGTGGCTCTCGGCGCAGGAGGCGGCCCGACTGGCGCGGGAGGCCTGCGACCAGGCGACGGTGACGCAAGCCTCCGCGGCGGACTTTTCGCAGATACGCGCGCTTGTTCAGGATCTGCAGGCGAAGGGGGAACTCACCTCGGCATTGGTGCTGCGCTCGCTGCTTTCCGGGCAGATGCGGCTTTTCCTCGAGGCGGTGTCGGTGCTCTCGGGGATTGCCGTCGACCATGTCTCGGCGCTTGCCGCCGACCGTTCGGGCGAGGCCTTCCGCGTGCTCTATGATCGGCTGGGATTGCCGCCGGGAGCCTTCATCGCCTTTCGCACCGCGCTCCGCGTTGTCCAGTCCGAGGCCTATGTGGACGACCGCGACGAAGAGCCGGGGTTGCGCCTGCGCATTCTCGACGAGGTGCTCGCGGCCTATGAAGAGGCGGGCGAAAGCGCGCAGGGCAATCGCATCGTCGGCATGCTGCACCGCTGGCAGAGCGAAGCGCGCGAGCGCTCGGAGCGGCAGACGCTCGCGGCCTGAGCGTTCTTCAGCCGAACTGTTCGGCCAGGATGCGCTCCTCGATCGAGTGATCGCGGTCGACCAGCATGGTCATGGAGGAGTTCGCGTCGAGCCGGGCGCGCACGGCCACGACGTCGCGCACCTCGAAATGATCGGCCGTCGCATTCACCGGGCGCTTTTCGAATTCCATCACCGCGATGTCGACGCGGGCCCGGTCGGGGACCAAGGCCCCACGCCAGCGGCGGGGCCGGAAGGCGGAGATCGGCGTCACCGCCAGGAGCGGCGTGCCGATGGGCAGGATCGGGCCTTGCGCCGAGAGATTGTAGGCCGTGGAGCCGGCCGGTGTTGCCACCAGCACGCCGTCGCAGATCAGTTCTTCCATCCGCACCTTGCCGTCGATGGCGATGCGCAGCTTCGCCGCCTGATAGGACTGGCGGATGAGAGACACTTCGTTGATCGCCCAGGCGCGGTGCTGGCGTCCCTTGATGTCGGTCGCCTCCATCATCAGCGGGTGAATGACCACGCGCTGCGATGCGGCGATGCGAGCGGGCAGCTCCTCCTCGCGAAAGCTGTTCATGAGGAAGCCGACCGATCCGCGGTTCATGCCATAGATCGGGGTGCCGCTGTCGCGGAAGCGGTGCAGCGTCTGCAGCATGAAGCCGTCGCCGCCGAGTGCCACAATGACGTCGGCGTCCTCGGCCGCGACCGTGCCGTAATGCGCGACGAGGCGGCCCTGAGCCTGGACCGCGTCCTGCGCTTCACTGGCGACGAAGGCGATGCGGCCGAAGGACGAAGGCGGGTCGACCTCGGCGCAGCTCGGACCGGCGGGGCGGGCGACTTCGTTCATGCGGAAAGCCCGGAATGAGGGAACAGGTCCCGAAGCGGTGACGGCACCTTGCAGGTCTACACGCCCTCACCCGGCGCCGTCGAGACGCTCACTCGCCCGGTGTGCGCAAATAGGGCTCCACCGGCCCCACCAGCTTCACCGTCATCGGGTTGCCTGCCCGATCCTTTGCCTTGCCGACGGAGACGCGAATCCAGCCTTCGCTGACGCAGTACTCCTCGACATTGGTCTTCTCCACGCCCTTGAAGCGGATGCCGACGCCGCGCTCCAGCAGTTCCGCGTTGTGGAACGGGCTGCTCGGGTCGCTCGACAGGCGGTCGGGAAGAGTGTCGGACATGGACAGGCCTCGGCTCTGAAAACGATAGGGGCGAGACATAGCCTCGCCCCGACGGTTTTGCCAAGCTGTCGCTCACCGGGAGCGGCCGAAGCTGTGCCCGCCTATCCTCGTCAGAGAACCGGCCGCCAGAGCGCCGGGACCACCGCATAGCCCTCGCCCTCCTTGCGGATGAAGCCGGTGGCGGGGAAGGGATAGTGGTAGCCGGTGAGCTGAAGCCGCTCCGCCGCCACCATGTCGTAGATGCGGCGGCGGGTCTGTACCGCCTTGTCCCCATCCATGTCGAACTGCACCTGCCATTCGGGGTGCGGGGCGAACAGGATCGGCGTGTTCGTGGTGTCAGACTGGATGAACAGGCGCTCATTGCCGGACGCGAAGACGAAGGCGGTGTGTCCGGGCGTATGGCCGGAAGCGTCCACGGCGGTCAGACCGGGGGCGATCTCCTTGTCCCAGCCATAGCGGTTGACCTTGCTGTCGATATCCTTGAACACCCGGCGCACATTGGTGAAGTTGCCCTTCAGTCCTTCCGGCGCGCGGCTCATCTCGCCCTCGTCCATCCAGAACGCCCATTCGGCCTCCGGCACCAGAATCTCTGCATTGGGGAAGGCGAGCCCGCCATCGGCGGTGCGCAGGCCGTTGATGTGGTCGCCGTGGAAATGCGAGATCACCACGGTCTCGATGTCCGCAGGCTTGACGCCCGCCCAGGCGAGATTGGCCTGCAGCCGTCCGACGGTCGCGTTTCCCGACTGGGGTCCATTTCCCGTGTCGATCAGCGTGAGCTTGCCGCCATTGTTGATCAGCAGCGGGTTGAACTGGATCGACATCGTGTCCTTGGGCAGGAAGGCGGCTTCCAGCGCGGCGTTGATTTCGTCGCGGGAGGCGTTGCGCACGAAGCCGTCCGCAAGCGGGAAGGTGCGCATGCCGTCATTCACCGCCGTAAGTTCGGCCGTGCCGACCCTGTAGCGGTAGAGCCCAGGCACCTGCTGGCCGGCGGCGGTCTGGGCCGTGGCGTGCGAGGTGGCGGCGAGCAGCGGGAGGACAGCCGGCATCGTGGCGAGACCGGCGGCGCCGGCAAGCGCATGGCGGCGGGACATCTTGCTCATCGCTGACTCCGTTATGTTGGCGTTTGGTCGCGGGTGTGCTGCACGCTAGTGCGGCAGCGGGGGCCGGTCACGGCGAGGGTCATCACGTTCGGGTGAAAATAGCCGGCTCAGAAACGCGCGTGCGGGTTACGCAGCGTCTCGGTTCCTCCCTCCCGTCGGCTAGGCCTTCGCCTTGGGACCCTGCTTCAGCACGACATAGGCAATCGCGGCGACAAGCGTCAGAGCCACGAAGATCACGCCCACGACGTTGATGACCGGCGAGAGCCCGAAGCGCAGCCGCGAGGCGATCTCGGTGACGAGCGTCCACTCGCCGCCGATGGCAAACACCGTGGTGTTGTAGTTCTCGAACGATTGCAGGAAGGCGACGACGGCAGCGGTGAAGCAGGTGGGCGCGAGGAAGGGCAGGGTGATCCGCCGGAAAACCAGCGTATGGCTGGCGCCGAGGTCGAGCGCGGCCTCTTCCAACGTGCGGTCCTGACGCTGCAGCCGGGCGAGGAACAGCAGCATCGCGTAGGAGGCGATGAAGCTCGACTGCGCCATGACGGCGACGAACAGTCCGCCCGGCACGCCGAACTCGCGCCAGAAGATCAGGCTCGAAATGCCGAGGATGATGCCCGGCGTGAGCACCGGCGACACCAGCACGGAATACAGCATGGTTCCGGACCGCTGGCCGAGCCGGGTCAGGATCAGTGCCCCCGACAAACCGGCGGGGATCGACACCGCGATGACGCCGAGCGCGACGAGCACGGAATTCACCAACCCCTGCAGCAGTCGCTGGTCATGCGCGAGGGCGACGAACCATTTGAGGGTGAAGCCCTGCCATTGCGTAACGGAGGGGTAGTCAAACGAATTGAACGCGGCTGCCGACATCACCGCCAGAGGCAGGAAGAGATAGAGGACGAACAGGCCGATATAGATGTTCAGCACCAGCCGCGCGCCGGCGCTCTCGGTGGCGGTGCTCATTTGGCTATGTCCCTCAGCCCGACGCCGAACAGGCGCATCATCAGGAGGATGAAGGCGGTGCAGACCACGAGCAGCGACACGGCATAGGCCGAGCCCATGTTCCAGTTGTTGCTCTCATAGAACTGCCGGTAGACGAGCTGGCTGAACCAGTCGCCGCCCTGGCCGCGCGTCATGATCGCCGGCACGGAATAGGAACCGGCGGAGAGCATGAAGGTCATGATGCATCCGACCGCGATTCCCGGCTTGGCGTGGGGAATGATCACCCGGTGATGGATGCGCAGGGTGGACGCGCCGAGGTCGCGCGCCGCCTCGATCTGGTTGCGGTCCAGCGTCTCCAGCGTGTTCACCATCGGGAACACCATGAACAGCACATAGGTGTAGATCATCGCCAGGAAGACGGCGGAGGGATTCTCCAGAAACGGGATCCATTCGCGTGCGTCGAGATCTATGAAGCCCATCCATTGCAGCACGCCGTTGATGACGCCGCGATAGTCCAGGATCATCAGCCAGGCATAGACGCGCAGCAACTCGTTGATGGCATAGGGCACGATGAGCGCGACCATCAGGATGATCGCCTTGCGCGGGCCGCTGGCCAGCGCCACCACATAGGCGACGGGATAGCAGACGACGAGCGCGAGAGCGGTTACCAGCAGCGCGTAGAAGATCGTCCGCACGAAGATGTAGAAGTGCAGCGCGCTCATGCGGGTGAAATTGGCGAGGCCGTAGCTCTTCGGCGGGTTCTTTTCCTGCGCTTCCAGCGAAGCGATCTCGGCCTGCTTCTCGGCGAGGCTCTGGTCGAAGGCGGCCTGCTTCGCGGGGTCGGTCTCGGCCTGCCGGTCGAGTTCGATCAGCGAGATGTCGTTGTAGAGCCGGTCTATGGTGAGCGAGACGTCGCCTTTCGATTCGCGCCACCACAGAGATTGCTCGACCATCGCCCCGAGCGGCACGAGGATCAGCACCAGCACCCAGGCGACGGCGATGCCGACGATCACGGTGGCGAGGGGGCGTCCATAGGCGCGCGACAGGCTACCCATGGGCCAGCGCTCCCGGCGGATAGATGAGCGCGTCGTCGATGCCGAAGGAGAGCGTCAGCTCGTCCGGCAGCGCGCGGACGGCCGGCCCGTTCGGCACGGTGACGGTGAGAGTGTGGCCCGCGGCGGCACACTGGAGATGTACCGAGGCCCCTTCGAGGCTGCGGGCGGCGAGACGTACAGCCACCGCGTTTTCTCCGCTGCCGCCGAGAGAGATGCGCTCCGGGCGGACGAGGAGCAGCGCTTCCTCTCCGACGCGCAGCGGGCCTTTCACGCGGCCTTCGAGGCGACCGATGGGAGTGTCCACCACCGCTTTCGTGTCGGCCATGCTCGCCACGGTGCCGCGCAGCACGTTCTGTTCGCCGACGAAAGTGGCGACGAAAGGCGTCGCGGGATCCGCATAGAGGGTGTCGGCATCCGCCACCTGTTCCAGCTTGCCGCGGCTCATCACCGCCACGCGGTCGGACATGGCGAGCGCTTCGCCTTGGTCGTGGGTGATGTAGATGAAGGTGATGCCCACTCGTTTCTGGATGGCGCGCAGTTCGCTGCGCATATGCTGCCGGAGCTTGAGGGCGAGCGCGGAGAGGGGCTCGTCGAGCAGCAGGACAGCGGGTTCCACTGCCAGCGCCCGTGCAATGGCGACACGCTGGCGCTGGCCGCCGGAAAGGTCCGCCGGCTTCTTGTCGCCATAGCCGCCCAGCGCGACGAGTTCGAGCAGTTCCTGCGCGCGCCTCAGCCGCTCGGCCTTGCGCATGCCGCGCGCCTCCAGCCCGAAGGCGACGTTCTCGGCCACGCTCATCAACGGGAAAAGCGCGAGGTTCTGGAAGATCAGCGCGGTGGGCCGCTCGTTCGGTCCCTTGCCCGCCATATCCTCCCCGCCGATCAGCACCCGCCCTGCGGTCGGCTCGATGAAGCCGGAAATGGTGCGCAGCAGGGTGGTCTTGCCGCAGCCGGAGGGCCCGAGGATCGAGAAAAACTCGCCGGCCTTGATGGAGAGATCGGTCGGCTGAACGGCGGTGGAATCGCCGAAGCGGATCGACACCTTGTCGAGACGCACGTCTTTGCCGCGCAGGGAAGTTGCATCAGCCATGGTGTGGTCCGTCCTGGCCGGTCGCTCCGGCCGTCCACGTCAACGGGGCGGCGTGCATCCCCGGGCCATGCCCGGAGATGCGGTGTCATCGGGAGAGGTCGCCGAATCAGCTGTTGGTCAGCTTCTCGACATACTCGCCGCGCAGCTTGGCGTAGAAGTCCGTCTGCATCGGCCACCAGAACAGATTGTCGATGGTGCCGGCCGGGTAGGCCGCATCGAACGCCGCCCTCGATTCCTCGGAGAGGAACTGGCCGGCGCCGGCCGCCGCGCTGTTGTAGCCGGTGGTGTTGGCGAAGCGCGCGCCGACTTCCGGCTGGTAGAGGAAGTTGGCGAAGGCGTAGGCCTGCTCGACATTGGCGGCGCCGGAGGGGATGCCGAGCGTGTCGGTCCAGGCGAGACCGCCTTCCTTCGGCATGCCGTAGCTCCATTTCTTGTCGGTGTTGCGGTGGAGCAGGATGCCGGTGGTGTCCCAGGTCTGGCCGATGGTGCAGCCGGCGTCGGTGAAGGCGGCGGTGGCCTCGGTGGCGTTGTTCCAGTAGGCGCCGATATTGCCCTTATGGGCGAGGATGTACTTGAGCACGCCCTCGAACACCCGGCGCGACTCGGCCTCGGACTTGTAGAGGTCCATGCCGCGATCGGACTTCAGTTCGCCGGTGGCGTCGAGATAGAGCGCGACGCCGTTGAACACCGACTTCTGCCGGATGGCGGTCTGCTTGGGGTGGTCGGCGAGCCACATGTCGCCATAGGAGATGTCGCCGGACTTCTTGCCGGGGAACTTGGTCGAATCCCAGGTGATGCCCTCGGTTCCCCAATCGAACGGCACGAGATAGCGCTTCCCGCGATAGGCGGCGCCGAGCTTGAGCGAGTTGCGGTAGATCGAGGGGATGATCAGCGAGGACTGGAACTTCGCCTCGTCGATGGGCTGCAGCAGGTTGTCCTTGTAGTAGTTCGGGCCGGTGTCGACCGACGGGAAGATGATGTCGAAGCCCTTGCCGCCGGCGGCGCGCAGCTTGTTCTCGCATTCCTCGTTGGAGCCGTAGGTCGACAGGTTCACCTTGACGCCCGTGGCGTTGGTGAAGTCGGCCAGCAGCGTGTTCTTGTCGAAATAGTCGCCCCAGGCATAGACGTTGAGCGAGCCGGAGGTGGCGAGCGCATCGTGGGCGCGCAGCACGACGGGCGCGGCGATCGCGAAGGCGCCGGCCTTCATCAGGTCACGGCGTGAAAAGCGGGTCATCAGTACCTCCCATTGTCCCCGGAGGGCGAAACGGCGTCCGCTCTAGTTCGGGGCGATGAATGGACGATGACACGGTAAATCCGCGCGAGAAAGCCACTGTCGCGCGGCGACAGCCGGCTGTCGCAATTGTTCAGCGCGACCACTCGTCGACCGCCTCGGAGCCCATACGTGTCGGCCTTGCTGGGGGTGCGACAATCTGTCATGCAGGGACAGGATGGCTTTGATGCGCGCCTGCCTTAACTTCTCAGCACCCGTTGATCCGGGCCCCTCTGACGCGAGCCGCCGGCGTTCGCGTGATGTCGGATCGCTTCCGACGTCACGCCGGCAGGACTGTGTCGCAGATGAATGCATTACCCTTTTCCAGCCGATTCAAACTGCCGCCCCGTGCGTTGAAGCGGGGCATGGGCATGGCTGCGCCGAACCGCGTGTCGGCGATTTCTGGGGAGTGATCCGGTGGAATATCTGATGGAACTTGCCGCCAGTCCGGCGGCCTGGGCGGCGCTCATCACGCTTATCGCGATGGAAGTCGTGCTCGGCATCGACAACCTGCTGTTCATTTCGATCCTGACCAACAAGCTGCCCGAGGACATCCGGCCGCGTGCGCGGCGCATCGGCATCGGGCTGGCGCTCATCATGCGCCTCGGCCTGCTCAGCACCATCGCCATCATCGTGACGCTGGTTGAGCCGGTTTTCTCCGTCTTCGGCCACCCGTTCTCCTGGCGCGACATCATCCTGATCGCGGGCGGCCTGTTCCTCGTGTGGAAGGCCACCAAGGAAATTCACCACAGCATGGCGCCGCATGACGAGCAGGAGGCCTCGCTCGGCGGCACGCTGCAGATGACGTTCAGCGCGGCCATCGTGCAGATCCTGATTCTGGACCTGGTGTTCTCGGTCGACAGCATCATCACCGCCGTCGGCATGACCGAGCACATTCCGATCATGGTGATCGCGGTCGTGGTGGCGGTGCTCACCATGCTGTTCGCCGCCGGTCCGCTGGCGAACTTCATCAACCGCAACCCGTCCATCGTGATGCTGGCACTCGGCTTCCTGCTGCTGATCGGCACCACGCTGATCGCGGAAGGCTTCGGCGCCCATGTCTCGAAGGGGTACATCTACGCCGCCATGGCCTTCTCGGCCCTGGTCGAGGGCCTGAACATGATGCAGCGCAAGCGTCGGCCCACCGCGGTCGGGCAGGCGATGGCGGGGCATCGTCACCCCGCGCCTGACGCCGCACCGGCCGATCACGGCCGCCTCAGCGCCTGAACGTGAACCGCCGGCGGCGTGGGAAAGGAAAAGCCCGCGCCGCCGGGCGATGCTAGGATCGGGCGTCCCTCCAGAGAAGGAGCCCGGTCCATGGCCGATTCAAGCGACCCGCACCGCCCCACCGAGGGCGGTGGCGACCTGCCTCCCGACAGCAAGCTCACCCGCACCAAGCGCGCCTGGGCCCGGGCCGGGAAATTTCTCACTGGCCGCATCACCCGCCCCGAAGAAGAGCGTCTGCCGCCCGGTCAGCATCTCGTCCGCGACTGGCCCGTCCTCGATCTCGGCATGCAGCCGCGGATCGGGCTCGATCACTGGCGGCTCGACGTCACCGGGGAGGTGGAGAAACCCGTCTCCTGGGACTGGGCGACATTCCGTGCACAGAAGCAGACGCAGGAGACGACCGACATTCACTGCGTAACCACCTGGTCGCGCTACGACAATCGCTGGGAGGGGCTGGCCACCCGCGACCTGCTCGACGTGGTGATGCCGCGCGAGGGCGCGCGCTTCGTCCTTCTCCATTCCTATGACGGCTACGTCACCAATCTGGCGCTGGAGGATTTCGCGGCGGAGGATGCGCTCGTGGTCCATAGCTGGGAGGACAAGCCGCTTACCATCGAGCACGGCGGCCCGGCACGGCTCGTGGTGCCGCATCTCTACTTCTGGAAAAGCGCCAAATGGCTGAAGAAGATCGAGTTTGTGGTCGCCGACAAGCGCGGCTTCTGGGAGGAGAACGGCTACCACAATCACGCCGACCCCTGGAAGGAGGAGCGTTATTCCGACGAGGAGTGAGCGCGATTCCGGCCGATCGGACCTCACGCGGGCACGAGGGGCAGGGAAGAATGGTGCCGGCTGAGGGGATCGAACCCCCGACCTTCGGTTTACAAAACCGCTGCACTACCGCTGTGCTAAGCCGGCAATCGCTTCAAATTCCCAAGGCGGACCAGTCAGTTACATAACTGAGACACACTGAAAACCTATTGGCGTGTGCCGCATTTTGTGCCGACGTTCTTCCGAGCGAAGCTAGGGCGACCGTCCTTATCCAAGATGACAGGGTGAGTCCATCCTCTTTCGCGATAACTGACCTCTCC
>JAEYTJ010000296.1 GCA_023434095.1 Pseudomonadota bacterium
GCCGACGCCCGGCTGATGCCGCGGCGGCGGGCGGCGTGGGCGGCGTGGAACTACCTCGCCGATCGGCGGGCGGATCCCAAGCTGTGCGTCACCTACTGGATGAACGCCCTGCAGGACCTTCCCGCCGACCGCCCGCTCTTCGTCACCCTCAACCCTGTGGAGGCACCCGACGAGGCCTCGGTGCTCTACCGCGCCCTCTATGAGCACCCCCTGTTCGACAGCGGCGCCATGGCCGCCCAAAAGCAGCTGTGGTCGCTGCAGGGCGCGGGCGGCGTCTGGTATTGCGGGGCCTATTTCGGCGCCGGCTTCCACGAGGACGGGTTGCAGGCGGGGCTTGCGGTGGCCGAGGCGCTGGGGGGCATACGGCGCCCATGGGCCGTGGCTGATGAATCCGGCCGCATCGCGCTCCCGCGCGCCGCCGCGGCCCAGGCGCTGGCGGAGCTGGTCCCATGACCGCCGGGTCGGCGCTTTATGTCGGCGAGGTGATGCATGTGCGGCTGAAGCCGCGCCGGCACCGTCTTGCCTATCGCCTGTTCTCGGCGCTGCTCGACCTCGACGAGATCGACACGCTCGACCGCCGCCTGCGGCTGTTCTCGCGCAACCGGTTCAACGCCTTCAGCTTCTATGATGGCGACTACGCCGATCCGCAGGCCGGGCCGCTGAAGGCGCAGGTGGAGCGCCTGCTCGCCGCCGCCGGGCTGGAGCCCGATGGCGGGCCCATCCGCCTGCTCACCCTGCCGCGCCTGTTCGGCTACGCCTTCAACCCGCTGAGCGTCTATTTCTGCCACCGGCGCGACGGCTCGCTCAGTGCGCTGCTCTATGAGGTGAACAACACGTTCGGCGAGCGCCATTCCTACCTGATCCCGGTGGCGGCGGGAGAGCCGCTGCCGCTGCGGCAAAAGGCGGAGAAGCGCTTCTACGTGTCGCCCTTCATGGATATGGGGCTCACCTATGCCTTCCGCGTCCATCCGCCGGGCGAGGCGCTCCGCATCGCCATTCTCGCCAGCGACGCCGATGGATCGGTGCTGAGCGCGGTGCAGACCGCCACGCGTCGCCCGCTCGACGACCGCCAGCTGCTGCGGGCGATGCTCGCCTATCCGCTGCTGACGCTGAAGGTGATCGCCGGCATTCATTGGGAGGCGCTGTGGATCTGGGGCAAGGGCATCGGCCTGCGCCCGCGCCCGCCGGCACCCGAGGCGCCCGTTACCATCTCGCCTGCGCACCGACACTGAGGAAAGAGCCGCATGCCGCGTGACGCCGACATCTTCGCCGACCCTTCCGCCGATCTTGCCCGCGCGCATGGCGCGCCGGCTGCCCGTGCCGGCTGGCGTGCGGCCGTGCTGGCGCGCCTCCTCGGCCAGCTCGCCTTCGGCACCCTCACCGTGGTGACGCCGGAAGGCCGGCGGCTGGTGGGGCGCGGGGCCCGTCCCGACCCGGAGGCGACGCTGGTGCTGCATCGCTGGCGGGCGGTGCGGCGACTGGTGACGGGCGGCGATATCGCCTTTTCCGACGCCTTCATCGCCGGCGACTGGTCGAGCCCGGACCTTCCCGCGCTGATCGAACTCGCGGCCCATAATCTGCCGGTGCTCGCCGGCCGGATCGATGCGCTGCCGCCGGTGCGGCTGTGGAACCGTCTGCGCCACGGGCTGCGTCGCAATTCGAAGACCGGCAGCCGCCGCAACATCTCCTTCCACTACGATCTCGGCAATGATTTCTACCGGGAATGGCTCGACGCCGGCATGAGCTATTCCTCCGCCATCGGCATCGGCCCCGGCCAGACGCTGGAAGAGGCGCAGCGCGAACGCCTTTCCCGCATCGTGGCGATGATGGATGTGCGCCCCGGCGCGCGGGTGCTGGAGATCGGCTGCGGCTGGGGCGCGCTTGCCGCGGCGCTGGCGCGGGCGGGCGCTCGGGTTACCGGCATCACCCTCTCGCGCGAACAGCTCGCCTATGCGCAGGCGACCATCGCCGCCGATCCCGGCCTCGACGGGCGCACCGAACTTCGCCTGCAGGATTATCGCGATGTTGGCGAGCGCTATGACCGCATCGTCTCCATCGAGATGCTGGAGGCGGTCGGCGAGGCCTATTGGCCGACCTATTTCGCCAGGCTGCGCGCCTGCCTGAACGAGGGCGGCACGGCCGTGCTGCAGGTCATCACCATCGCCGAGGACCGCTTCGAGGGCTACCGGCGCAACACCGATTTCATCCAGCGCCACATTTTCCCCGGCGGCATGCTGCCGACCAAGGCGCATATCGCCGAGCATGCCGGGCGTGCCAGGCTGGAACTGGTGGAAACCGAGTGCTTCGGCCTCGGCTACGCGCAGACGCTGGCCGAATGGCGGGCCCGCTTCCTCGACGCCTGGCCGCGCATCGAGCCGCTTGGCTTCGATGCCGAGTTCCGGCGGCTGTGGGAGTATTACCTCGCCTATTGCGAAGGGGGCTTCCGCGCCGGCGCCATCGATGTCGGCCTCTACCGGCTGAAGGGCTGAGGGCGGCTTCGTGGATCGCCGGCCGATAGAGCGGCGCTTTTTCTAGACCGGCCACATGCCGGCCCGTTCATGCCCGGGATTGACCGGCCGCGACGGGACGCGCACCGGCGAAGGTGTCGGCGGGCGCGTGCGGCGACGCCCCCGGCGGCCGGTGCCCGGTGTTTCCTCCTCCTCGCCCATCAGCATGACGGCGAAGCCCATCTGCACGCTGCCGAAGGTGATGCCGACGGCGAAGGTGAGAATGAGCAGGGCGACAAGGCCGGAGGAGGACTGGCCGACCAGCGTTCCGAGCCGCCCGACATCCAGCAGCACCAGCGTGCCGACAAAGAGCGCGCCGAGGCCGACGCCGATCAGCGCATGATGGATCAGGAATCGGACGAGGCGGGGCATGTGCCTTCCCCCTTTCGGCAACCAACCGGCCGGCGTCTCGATGGAGTGGCGTCGGTCGTGCACAGGGCGCCAGCGTAGACCTTGGGCGGAGCCGTGAAAACCGCGAAACCTGTCCCGCCACGGCGGCTGCGCGGATGACGGAGCCGCTTGCGCTCCGTGGGCGCGCGCTGTTCTATGCGCCTGTCGATGCACCCATCGATTCCTCATGGTGTCCGCGAGGCAACCCCTCACGGATGAAACGGGAACGGGGAAGGACGAGGATCCGCAAGGTTCCGCGCCCGAAGCCCCGACCGCCCCCGCGACTGTGAGCGGCGAGCGGCCTTCCATCGTGCCACTGGAACGCGCCTTCGGGCGGGAACCGGGAAGGCGGAAGGCATGCCGTGACCCGCGAGTCAGGAGACCGGCCAGGAGGACGAACCCCATGCGCGCCGTCGGGTGAGACGGCACAGGAGAACACCATGCATATCGAACCCGGCCTCGTGGTCGAAGGAAAGATCTGGCTCAGCTATGTGACGGCGGCCGGTGCGGGCGCCTATACGCTGAAGCTCGCCGCCGACGCGGTGGCCGAGCGCGGCCTCGTCTCGCTCGCCGCCCGCAGCGTCTTCACCACTGCCCTCGTCTTCGCCTTCTTCGAGATTCTGCCGCATCATCCGGTCGGCGTGTCGGAGGTGCATCTCATCCTCGGCTCGACGCTGTTCCTCATCTTCGGCGTGGCGCCGGCCGCTATCGGGCTGGCGGCGGGGCTCGCCATCCAGGGCATCTTCTTCGCGCCCTTCGACCTGCCGCAATACGGCATGAACGTCACCACCTTGCTGGTGCCGCTGTTCGCACTGGCCTCACTGTCCACCCGACTGGTCGCACCGAACACGCCTTATGTGGAGCTCAAGTACCGGCAGGCGCTGGCGCTTTCCACCACCTATCAGGCGGGCATCGTGGCGTGGGTGGCGTTCTGGGCCTTCTACGGCCACGGCTTCACCGTAGACAACGCCTCGTCGATCGTCTCCTTTGGCGCGGCCTATATGCTTGTAATCATTGTCGAACCTCTGGTCGACCTCGCCGTGCTGGCGGCCGCCAAGGCGCTCAGCGGCCTGCGCGGAACGCCGCTGTTCGAGCGCCGGCTCTACGACGCGGCGTGACGACACCTGCCGGGCGGCGCACGCGCCCCCGGCACCCCCACTGTTCCAGCGACGCATCGGCCCGCCCCCATGCTCCAGGTCGAAGAGGGGGTGGACCCTCGCCCTCTTTCGGTCGATAGATCGAAAAACGACGTGTGAGGAGCGCCTGCCATGGAAGCGTCCCGGCCCGGCCCCGCCGAGGGGCCGCTGAGCGGCATCCGGGTGATCGAACTCGGCAATCTGATCGCTGCCCCTTTCGCCGCCCGGCTGATGGCGGAGTTCGGCGCCGAGGTGATCAAGGTTGAGGCGCCGGGCGAGGGCGACCCCCTGCGCAAATGGCGCAAGCTGCACGAAGGCACCTCGCTCTGGTGGTACCTGCAGTCGCGCAACAAGAAGTCCGTCGCCGTCAACATGCGCCTGCCCGCGGGTCAGGAGGTGGTGCGCCGCCTGGTGCGCGAGGCCGACGTGCTGATTGAGAATTTCCGCCCCGGCACGCTGGAGCGCTGGGGACTGGGCTGGGACGCGCTGAAGGCGATCAACCCCAACCTCGTCATGGTGCGCATCTCCGGCTTCGGTCAGGACGGGCCCTATCGCGAGCGCCCCGGCTTCGGCGCGGTGGGGGAGGCGATGGGTGGCATGCGCTTCACGACCGGCGAGCCGGACCGCCCGCCCGCGCGCACCGGCATCAGCATCGGCGATTCGCTGGCCGCCCTGCACGCGGTGATGGGCGCGCTGATGGCGCTCCTTCACATCAAGTCCGGCCGCGGCACGGGCCAGGTGGTGGACGTGTCGCTGTTCGAGAGCGTCTTCAACATGATGGAGAGCCTCGTCCCGGAATATGACGTCTTCGACTTCGTGCGCACCCGCTCGGGCGGCGCGCTGCCGGGCATCGCGCCCTCCAATTCCTACCCCACGGCCGAGGGCAGCTATGTGATCGTCGCCGGCAATGGAGACGGCATCTTCCGTCGGTTGATGGGGGCAATCGGCCGGGACGACCTCGCCAGCGATCCGCGCCTCGCCTCCAATGACGGGCGCGTGCGCCATGTCGAGGAGATCGACGCCGCGATCACCGGCTGGACGAGCCGGCATTTGCTCGACGAGGTGACGGCGGCGCTCGATGCCGCCGAAGTGCCGAACGGCCGCATCTATTCGGTCGCCGATATCGTGAGCGACCCGCAATATCTCGCCCGCGACATGATTCTGCCCTCCACACTGCCGGACGGGCTGAAGGTGAAGATGCCCGGCATCGTGCCCAAGCTTTCCGCCACCCCCGGCGCGGTCAACTGGCTGGGTCCGCAACTCGGCGAGCATACGGCGCAGGTTCTCGCCGCGCTGGGTTATGGCGAAGAGGAGATCGCCGCGCTGGTCGAGAGCGGCGCGGTGGCGGCGACCGGTCCGGCAGCTCTGGGGGAGCCGGCATGAGCGCCGCCTTTCCCCCGCGCGTCTTCGTCCATGAAGTGGTGACGCGCGACGGGCTGCAGATCGAGCCGCGCTTCCTGCCGACCGAGGACAAGGTCGCGCTCATCGACGCACTTTCGCAGACCGGCGTCGCCAAGATCGAAGTGACGTCCTTCGTCTCGCCGAAGGCCGTGCCGAACCTCGCCGACGCGTGTGAGGTGGCGAGTGCCATCACGCGGCGGCCCGGCGTGACTTATGTCGCCCTGGTGCCCAATCTGCGCGGTGCGGAGGCGGCGCTCGAGGCCGGGCTGGACGAACTGAACCTCGTGCTCTCGGTCAGCGAGACCCACAATCTCGCCAATATGCGCATGACCCTCGCTCAGTCGTTGGAGGGCTTCCGCGCTATCGTGGCGGCGGCGGCAGGCGCCAGGGCGGCTCTCAACGGCTCCATCGCCACCGCCTTCGGCTGTCCGTTCGAGGGCGCGCAGTCGCCCGGGAAGGTGCTGGCGCTGGCGGAGGCCCTTCTCGCGGCCGGGCTGCATTCCGTGACGCTCGCCGACACCACCGGCATGGGCAATCCACGGCAGGTGGCGGAACTGGTCTCCGCCTTTCGGACGCGCTTTCCCGGCGTGCCGCTGACGCTGCATTTTCACAACACACGCGGCATGGGCCTCGCCAACGCCTTCGCGGCACTGGGGGCGGGAGCCGACCGCTTCGACGCCTCGCTCGGCGGCATTGGCGGCTGCCCTTTCGCGCCCGGCGCCACCGGCAACATCTCCACCGAGGATTTCGTCCACATGCTGGACGCGATGGGCGTCGATACCGGCGTCGACCTTCCCGCCCTGCTGGCGCTGGCGCGCAGCCTGCCGGCGCTGCTCGGCCACGATATCCCCGGCCAGGTTGCCAAGGCCGGGCGCAGCGGCGACCTTCACCCCGTGCCGGCGCATCTGCGCGCGGCCCAGTAGGACACAGGATGGCAGGAGAGCCCGTGAAGCCCACTGTCGCGCCTCCGGACCGGGCACCGCCGGCCGTGGCGCTCGACGGCATCGCCATCAGCTTCGCCGTCAAGGGCCGGCCGGCGTTCAAGGCGGTGGCGCCGACTTCGCTGCATGTGCGCGAAGGCGAATTCGTCGCCATCGTCGGTCCCACCGGCTGCGGAAAGTCCACCCTGCTCAACGCCACCGCCGGCTTGCTGGCCCCGGCCGCCGGCACGGTGACGATCTTCGGCGAGACACTGGCGGGCCTCAATGCCCGTGCCGGCTATCTCTTCCAGCAGGACGCGCTGATGCCTTGGAAGACGGCGCTCGACAATGTGGCGATCGCGCTGGAGATCGGCGGGATGAGGCGTGCCCAGGCCCATGCGCAGGCGCAGGACTGGCTGAAGCGCGTAGGCCTCGCCCGCTTCACCGAACGCTACCCCCACGAACTCTCGGGCGGGCAGAGGAAGCGCGTGGCGCTGGCGCAGATGCTGATCCGCCAGCCGAAGATCCTTCTCATGGACGAGCCCTTTGGCCCGCTCGACGCGCAGACGCGGCAGATCATGGGCACGTTGCTGCTGCGGCTGTGGGCGCAGGACCGCAAGGCGGTGCTGTTCGTCACCCATGACCTCGAGGAGGCCATCGCGCTGTCCGACCGCGTGGTGATCATGTCGGCGGGGCCGGAGGCGCGGATCATCGGCGACTACCCGATCGACCTCGCCCGGCCGCGCGACACGGCGGAGATCCGGCTCGATCCCCGCTTTCACGAACTGCACCGGAGGATTTGGAACCAGCTCAAGGCCGAAGTCGCCAAGACGTACGACGACAACGCCTATGGCGACGACCTTGCCGGCGTGGGGCAACCTTGATGAAGCTGCACCCCGCCAAGCTGCTGTTCCTGCAGATTCTCGTCGCGGTGGCGGTGCTCGCCATCTGGCAGCTCGGCGCCACCGTGCCAATCGGCGGCGACTATCTGCTCCCGGAATTCTTCTTCTCCAAACCCGGCGACGTACTCGCTCGGGTGGTCGAGCTGTTCGTCTCCGGCACCATCTGGAAGCATCTCTGGATCACGCTCACCGAGACAGTGCTGGCCTTCGTCATCGGCGCCGTCGGCGGCGTGGTCATCGGCTTCTGGTTCGCCCGCAAACCATTGGTGGCGGCGGTGTTCGACCCATATGTGAAAATGGTCAACGCCCTGCCGCGCGTTGTGCTCGCGCCGATCTTCATGCTGTGGCTCGGGCTCGGCATCTGGTCCAAGGTGGCGCTCGGGGTGACGCTGGTGTTCTTCATCGTCTTCTTCAACGTCTATCAGGGCGTGAAGGAGGTGAGCCCCGTTGTGCTTGCCAATGCGCGCATGATGGGGATGAACGAGCGCCAGCTGTTCCGCAACGTCTACTGGCCGTCGGCCATGTCATGGATGTTCTCCTCGCTGCACACGGCGGTGGGCTTCGCCCTCGTCGGTGCGGTGGTGGGCGAGTATCTCGGGTCGTCCGCCGGGCTCGGCTATCTCATCCATCAGGCCGAAGGCGTGTTCGACGTGACCGGCGTGTTCGCCGGCATGTTCATCCTCGCCGCCTTCGTGCTGGTCATCGACTGGTTTGTCACGCGGATCGAGAAGCGGTTGCTGGTCTGGCGCCCGCAGGCGGCCAGCGAACAGAACTGACGCCTCAACGACAACAAACGGGAGGAAGTGCCATGAAGATGCGAAGCCTGGTGCTGGCGGCCTGCCTGCTCATCCCCGCTCTCGGAGCGGCGCGGGCGGGCGAGATCGAGAAGCCGAACCTGACCTTGGGCGTCGGCGGTAAGCCGCTGCTCTACTATCTCCCGCTGACGCTGGCGGAGCGGCTCGGCTACTTCAAGGAGGAGGGCCTCACCGTCGAGATCAACGATTTCGGTGGCGGTTCGAAATCGCTGCAGGCGCTGATCGGCGGCTCGGTGGACGCGGTGACCGGCGCCTATGAGCACACGATCCGCATGCAGGACAAGAAGCAGGACATCCGCGCCGTCATCGATCTCGGCCGCTATCCCGGCATCGTGGTGGGCGTGAGCAAGCGCAAGGCGGACGCCATCAAGTCGATCGCCGACCTCAAGGGCGCGAAGATCGGCGTTACCGCGCCCGGCTCCTCGACCTACATCCTCGTGCAGTACCTGATGATGAAGAACGGCCTGTCCGTGGAAGACGCCTCCTTCATTGGGGTCGGCGGCGGGGCATCGGCGGTGGCGGCGATGCAGAAGGGCGAGATCGACGCCATCTCCCATCTCGACCCCGTGATTTCCAAGCTGGAAGAGATGGGCGAACTGAAAATCCTCGTCGACACCCGCACCACGGCCGGCACGGAATCCGTGTTCGGCGGTCAGAACCCGGCGGCCGTGCTCTATTTTAAGGAGAGCTTTATCAAGGCCAACCCGAACACCGTGCAGGCGCTCACCAACGTCTTCTACAAGACGCTGAAATGGCTGGAGAAGGCGACCCCCGAAGAGGTGGCGGCGGCCGTGCCGCAGGAATACTGGCTGGGCGACAAGGAGCTCTACATCAAGGCCTTCAACGCCTCGCGCCAGTCCTATTCCACCGACGGCAATATCGACGAGGCCAGTATGAAGAGCGCGCTCAACCTCATCACCACCACCGATCCCAAGATCGATCCGGCGAAGATCGACCTCTCGAAGACCTTCGACGGCTCCTTCCTCGCCAAGGCGAAGGCGAAGTAGCGCCAAGGGCCGGTCCAGCGGCCCGGCGGCGGTCTCTCAGATGATCCCGGCGTCGCGCAGCGCCTGCCGCTCGGCTGCCGACAGGCCGAGGCGTGCCTCCAGCACCTCGTCCGTGTGCTGGCCGAGCAAAGGCGGGGCGATGGCCGCGCCCATGGGCGAGTCCGCGAGCCGCAGCGGGCTGCGCACGCCCGGCGCGTGGCCGCCCAGCGGATGGGGCAAGGACATTGCCAGCCCCCGCGCCAGCGCCTGCGGCTCGGCGAAGGCCTGGGCGATGGTATTGATCGGCCCGGCGGGAATGCCGGCGGTGTCGAGCATGGCGAGCCATTCGGCCGTGGTTTGCCGCTCCAGCGCCTCGGCGATAAGCGGCACGAGCGTCTCGCGATGGGCGACACGCTCGCGATTGGTGGCGTAGCGCGCGTCCTGTGCCAGTTCGGCCAGATCGGCGAGGCGGCAGAAGCGGGAGAACTGCGCGTCGTTGCCGACCGCGAGAATCAGGTGCCCGTCGGCGGTAGTGAAAGCCTGATACGGCACGATATTGGGGTGGGCGTTGCCAAGCCGGCGCGGGGCGGTGCCGCCGACGAGAAAGTTCAGCGCCTGGTTGGCGAGGCTCGCAACCGCCACCTCGAAAAGCGCGATGTCGATCCGCTGCCCGCGCCCGGTGCGGTGGCGCTGCTCCAGTGCCGCCAGTATGGCGATGGTGGCGTTCAGCCCTGTCAGGATGTCGACGAGCGCGACGCCGACCTTCTGTGGCTCGGTCTCTGGGCTGCCGGTGACCGACATCAGGCCGGACATGCCCTGGATCATGAAGTCGTAGCCTGCCCGGCCCGCTTCCGGCCCGTCCTGCCCGAAGCCGGTGATGGAGCAATAGACGAGGCGCGGGTTCAGCGCGGCGAGGCTGTCATAATCGAGCCCGTAGCGCTTCAGTCCGTCGACTTTGAAGTTCTCCACCACCACGTCGCTGTCGCGCGCCAGGGCGTGAATCAGCGCCTGCCCTTCCGGCCGCGCCATGTCGATGGTCACGGAACGCTTGTTGCGGTTGGCGGCAAGGAAATAGGCGCTCTCGCGCGTCGGCCGTCCCTCGCCGTCGGCGAGCCAGGGCGGCCCCCAGCCCCGCGTATCGTCACCCTCGCCGGGCTTCTCGATCTTGATCACCTCGGCTCCGAGATCGCCCAGGGCCTGCGTCGCCCAGGGGCCGGCCAGCACGCGGGAGAGATCGAGCACCCGGATGCCGGAGAGCGCCTGGGAGGAGGGCGTGGTCGCGGGAGCATCGGTCATCGCGGGTCTCCTCGGGTGGGGCGGGGCGCGCACGATAGCCGTGTCGGGACGGCGGCGCCATTCGGTCCAGTAGGGCATCGCGATGTGGCTGAGGGAGCACGCTGGCGGGCGCGGGCGGCGTCGCCGGCCCGGCTTTTCCTTGACACGACGACGCCCGCTTTGTAAGGAGCCGGCCTGCGTGGTGGGATGCTGTGTCCCCTGCGTCTTTTCAACCGACCGAAAGAAGCCGGTCCAGGCGGTAACGCCGGAGGCCGGCATCGAACGAAAGGACAAAACATGTTCGCGGTCATTAAGACGGGTGGCAAGCAGTATCGCGTCGCCCCCGACGCCCTCGTTACCGTCGGCAAGATCGACGCTGAGGCTGGCGCTTCCGTGACCCTGCCGGTGCTGATGCTCGGCGGCGACAGCCCGAAGCTCGGCGCTCCGCTGGTCGATGGCGCTTCCGTGACGCTCGAAGTGGTAAAGCACACACGCGGCGCGAAGGTCATTGCCTTCAAGAAGCGTCGCCGTCAGAATTCGCGTCGCAAGATCGGCCACCGGCAGGACTTCACCGTCGTCCGCGTGACCTCGATTACCGGCGCCTGAGACCGCCAGCTAGGAAAGTAGGAGAGCAACATGGCTCATAAGAAAGCAGGCGGTTCCTCCCGCAACGGTCGCGACTCGGCCGGTCGTCGTCTTGGCGTGAAGAAGTTCGGTAGCGAGAAGGTCGTGGCCGGCAACATCATCGTGCGCCAGCGCGGCACCACCTGGCATCCCGGCACCAATGTCGGCATGGGCAAAGACCATACTCTCTTTGCGCTGATTGACGGCCGAGTCGAGTTCCGAGCCAAAGCTAATTCCCGCACGTACGTATCCGTCATTCCGGCCGCCGAGGCCGCCGAATAAAGCCGGTGAGGGTTCTTGGAAATCCCGCCGGTCTCGCCCGACCGGTAGGATTTCCCGAACGTCCGTGACGGACACCCGGGGTACCCGACAGGGGAGGCGAGGAAACCGCCTCCCCTTCGTCGTTCCGGTCCCAGGAGCCCTCAGATGACCATTGTCGAAGCGACCCTCGGGTCACCCCTCGTCGAGAGCAGTACCGCCGTCCTCGAAACCAGCCGCCTCCTGCTGCGCGTGCCCCGGATCGAGGACATGACGTGGATCGCCGAACTCGCCGACAACCGCAAGGTGGCGGAGATGACGGCGAACATCCCCCATCCTTACGGCATGGCGGATGCGGCATCCTTCGTGGCCAATCTGCCGGGCGGACCGGAGGCGGCGACCTTCGCCATCTTCCTCAAGAACGAGGCGGCGCTCCGTCTCCCCGGCGCGGCGGCGTTCGGGCCGGCCATTCCGGTCGGTATGTGCGGCTTCAACCGTCGCGACGAAGACGTGCCCGAGATCGGCTACTGGCTCGGCGAGCCCTATTGGGACCACGGCATCGCCACCGAGGCTGTGCGGGCGCTGATCGACCACGCCTTCGGCGACCGCAAGCTCGCCGCGCTTGCCGCTTCCGCCCGGGTCGTCAATCCGGCCTCGCGCGGCGTGCTCGAGAAGTGCGGCTTCCAGTGGACAGGCGTCGGCCTCGCCAAGGTGCGGGCGATGGGGGCCTCGGTTCCGGTCGACCGCTTCCGGCTGGAGCGGCGGCTGTGGACGTCGCTGCGCGCCTGGGGCGCCACCCAGCCTGCGCGGCTGCACGAACTCGATGCCGTTCGGCATTGAGCCGGGCTTTTTGCTATCCTCGAAGGGCTTCCGCCCCCGCGGGCGCCCGCAACGTTGAGCCGTACCGATGAAGTTTCTCGACCAGGCCAAGATCTATGTCCGCGCCGGCGATGGCGGCGCGGGCTGCCTCTCGTTCCGGCGCGAGAAGTTCATCGAGTTCGGCGGCCCCGACGGCGGTGATGGGGGGCGGGGGGGGGATGTGTGGATCGAGTGCGTAGACGGGTTGAACACGCTCATCGACTATCGCTACCAACAGCACTTCAAAGCCAAAAAAGGCGGCTACGGCATGGGAAAGAACCGTGCCGGGGCGAAAGGCGACGATGTTGTGCTAAAAGTGCCGGCGGGTACTGAGGTGATCGATGAGGACGGTGAGACCGTTCTGGCCGATCTGACCGAGGTCGGCCAGCGCATCCGCTTCCTCAAGGGCGGCAATGGCGGCTTCGGCAACGCGCATTTCCAGACCTCCACCAACCAGGCCCCGCGCCGCGCCAATCCCGGCCAGGAGGGCGAGGAGCGCTGGATCATCCTGCGCCTCAAGCTGATCGCCGATGCCGGCCTCGTCGGCCTGCCCAATGCCGGCAAGTCCACCTTCCTTGCCGCCACCACCGCCGCCAAGCCCAAGGTGGCGGACTATCCCTTCACCACGCTCCACCCCGGCCTCGGCGTCGTGAAGGTGGACGGGCGCGAATTCGTCCTCGCCGACATTCCCGGCCTGATCGAGGGCGCGCATGAGGGCGTCGGCCTCGGCGACCGCTTCCTCGCCCATATCGAGCGCTGCCGCGTGCTGCTGCACCTCGTCGACGGCACCAGCGAGCATGCCGGCAAGGCCTACAAGACCGTGCGCGCCGAGCTCGACGCCTATGGCGCCGGGCTGGAGGACAAGCCGGAGATCGTCGCCCTCACCAAGATCGACTCGCTCGACGCCGAGACGCTGAAGGCGCAGATGGACCGGCTGAAGCGCGCGGCGAAGAAGAAGCCGCTGGCGCTGTCCGCCTCCTCCGGCGAGGGCGTGCGCGAGGCGCTGCGCGCGCTCGCCGCCGTGATCGACGAAGGCCGGGAGGAAGAAGCCGACAAGGTGGTGCCCGAGCCCTGGCGCCCGTGAGGACGCTCCCTCTCCCCTCGGGGGAGAGGGTTGGGGTGAGGGGGCCGCGCGCCGGCCTTAGGCGCGCCTGCCCTGTGCGGCCTTGCTCCTCACCCGCCGCTGCGCGGCGA
This sequence comes from Pseudomonadota bacterium, assembly GCA_023434095.1. Taxonomy (GTDB): domain Bacteria; phylum Pseudomonadota; class Alphaproteobacteria; order Rhizobiales; family Xanthobacteraceae; genus Ancylobacter. Next base: position 13,267 of record JAEYTJ010000296.1, read on the forward strand.
CCTCTTCCCCACGGGGAGAGGTGAAGCCACAATTTCCCGCGCGCCGGCAGCGGAAACGGCGTATGTAGCGCGCCGTCTCTCCTCTGATCGAAGCCCGCCGCGATGACCCTTCCCACCGCCGCCGATACCGCCGCCGCCGTCTCCCTGCTGGACGCCGCGCCGGCGGCGCCACAGCTCTCCGCCTTCCGCCGCATCGTGGTGAAGGTCGGTTCGGCGCTGCTGGTGGACTCCTCGCGCGGGGCGCTGCGCCACGCCTGGCTGGCAGCGCTGGCGGAGGATGTGGCGCATCTCCACCGCGAGGGGCGCGAGGTGCTGGTGGTCTCCTCCGGCGCCATCGCGCTGGGGCGCAATGTGCTGGACCTGCCGCGCCGGCCGCTGAAGCTGGAGGAAAGCCAGGCCGCCGCCGCCGTGGGGCAGATCGCGCTGGCGCGCGCCTGGTCGGAGGCGCTGGCCCATGAGGGCGTGGCGGCGGGGCAGATCCTCATCACCCTGGGCGACACCGAGGAGCGGCGGCGCTATCTCAACGCCCGCTCCACCATCGCCAAGCTCATGGAGCTGAAGGTCGTCCCTGTTATCAACGAGAACGACACGGTGGCGACCTCGGAAATCCGCTATGGCGACAATGACCGGCTCGCCGCCCGCGTCGCCGGCATGACCAGCGCCGACCTGCTCATCCTGCTGTCGGATATTGACGGGCTCTACACCGCCCCGCCGAACGAGGACCCGGAGGCCCGCCTCATTCCCGTGGTGCCGCGCATCACCGCCGAGATCGAGGCCATGGCCGGCGGCGCCGGCACGGAGCTGTCGCGCGGCGGCATGAAGACCAAGATCGAGGCCGGGAAGATCGCCACCACGGCGGGCGCGCATATGGTCATCGCCTCCGGCAAGGTGAAGAACCCGATCCGCGCCATCGAGACCGGCGCGCGCTGCACCTGGTTCCTCGCCCCGGCGAACCCGGTGGCCTCGCGCAAGCGCTGGATCGCCGGCGCGCTGGAACCGCGCGGCACGCTGCATCTCGACGCCGGCGCGGTGGCGGCGCTGCGCCGGGGCTCCTCGCTATTGCCGGCGGGGGTGAAGCGGATCGAGGGCGCGTTCTCGCGCGGCGACGCGGTGGTGCTGCGCGGGCCGGACGGCGCGGAAGTCGGGCGCGGGCTGGTGGCCTATGACCACGACCACGCCGAACGGCTCAAGGGGCGCTCCTCCGACGAGATCGTCGGGATCACCGGCTTCGAGGGCCGCGCGGCGATGGTGCACCGGGACGATCTGGTGCTGGGGGGTGGGTGAGGGACCGCTAAACTCAATCCTGATTGTCTGCTTCAAAACTTTCAGCAGTAGTTTCTTCTATTATGGCATCCCATGGCCAGTGTATTGTTGCATATTTTCTATAAAATAAAAGTTGCTTATCGACTACGTAAACCTCATCTTTGTTTTCATCGTAACTTATCGTAAGCCCTCTTCCGTGTTCGTCGACTTGCATTTTGTCTATTTTTCGTAAAATTTGTCGAAGATTAGGCTTTTGAATTCGCGATTCACGATCGTGTGCGGCTGAATATATCTTATTTACACTTAGTCCTGCAGTTAATGCCTCGTCTCCGGCTTCGAGGACCACCTTCAGCATGTGTGCGTAAATGCCTGTCGCATTCTTGCGTTGGCGAATGCCGGCGGCCACTCGAGTGGCAAACGTCTGGTAGAGGGCATTAAGCTGATCCGCATACGAAAGCGCAGCGTCTTCGTAGAATCCTTGGTTGTCAATTTTAACTGTACGACTTTGTGTTTTTCTCACGCCGGCTTCATCAAGTATACCTAGTGCGAGAGTTTGAAGTATGCCGACATTTCCAAAAGCGTCATTGATAAGAGAGTTGCAGATATTTTTATCCAATGATATGTTCAGTGCCGTGGATCCACGTTCAATAACTGAACTAAGATCGTCATTTGACCAATAAATAGAAAGTTCTTTAATTCTTCCAGCGAGGTCAGGATTCAGATGTATTAACAAATTATTTTCTGTCCATATCCCGATTATAACAACGTAAGTTCCTAAATCCCAAAGAGCTTTTAAATCAAAAGCAAATGTCTTTCGTTCTGTCGGCGATAAGTAATGAAAGTCTTCTATAACTAAACGCCTTCCGGAAGCGTTGATTATTTCCGATATGAATGTAAGATCATCAAGTCCTCGACCTACGGTTAGATAAGATGTTCCATTAGATGTTTCGACTTCTCCGCTTTCCTTGGCGCTTAGCTTAAATAGAACGGCGATTCCTATCTCTTGCGTCGCCTCCAGCCGCCCTCTGATGCCGTGCCCATCTCGTTCCTCAGTAACCAGGCGAATTCCAAGTTGACCAAGCGCATCGGCGTAGAGGTCTTTAGGCGTCTTATGAAGTCGGCACTGAATGGTAATAGCGTCAGGTATATTCTTTTGCCTAATCCAGCTCTTTCCGCACTTGGACTCTCCCCGAAGCGCGATATGAGTGTTTCTTGTCAATAGTATCTGTAATTGAGAATCTAGGGCGCCGCGGTCGACATAAGACGGTTCCAGAACATCCTTTGATATTCCGAATACGTCATGAGTATTATAGCTTTTTCCGAAAAACATGATGAGCCTCGGGCGCTTCGATTCTGCTACTTAAGCAGCAAAACGAAATACGGCCAAGGGAGGTATTTTTTGGGTGTGAAGATATAGGCGTTGAACTCGGCTCATCTCCGCCCTTCGTGACCCCACCTCCTCCGCGCCCGCCCTATCTTCTCCGGCATGCACCGTCGTTCCCTGCTTGCCGCTCCGCTGCTTCTGCTCGCCCCGCGCCTCGCGCGGGCTCAGGCTGAGCCCCAATCCGCCACACCTCCCGCGCTGAGCGCCGTGCTCGACCGCGCCGGCGATCTCGAACCGCTGCGCACGGTGCTGGTGGCCAAGGATGGCGAGACGCTCGCCGCGCGCGGCTACAAGGGCGGGCGGGTCGACCGGCCCGCCAACATCAAATCTGCCTCCAAAAGCATCCTCACTATCTTGGCCGGCATCGCCATCGAGAAAGGCGTGCTGGAAGGGCCGGAGCAGAAGATCGCGCCGCTGCTGAAGGCCGATCTGCCCGCCGACCCCGACCCGCGCCTTAGTGAGATCACGCTCGGCCACCTTCTCTCCATGCAGGCGGGGCTGGAGCGCACCTCCGGCGCCTATTACGGCGCTTGGATCGCCAGCCCCAACTGGGTGCGCGCCGCGCTGGCGCGGCCATTCGTCGATGCGCCCGGCGGACAGATGCTCTATTCCACGGGGTCCTCGCACCTCGTCTCGGCGCTGCTGACGCGGGCCAGCGGGCGCTCGACGCTGGCGCTGGCGCGCGACTGGCTCGGGCCCATCGAGGGGTTTTCCATCGCCAGCTGGGAGCGCGACCGGCAGGGCATCTATTTCGGCGGCAACCAGATGGCGATGCGCCCGACCGCGCTGCTCGCCTTCGCCGAGTGCTGCCGCAATGGAGGGCGCAACCGGGCCGGGCAAAAGGTGATCCCGCCGGAGTGGATCGCCGCCTGCTGGCAGGCGCGCACAGCCTCGCGCTTCACCGGCGACGCCTATGGCTATGGCTGGTTCACCCGGGAGATCGACGGCGCGCGGGCGCATTATGGCTGGGGCTATGGCGGGCAGATGCTCTATGTCGTGCCCGAACGCGGCGTCTCGCTGGTGATGACCTCGACCACGGAGACGCCCTCCGGCCGCACCGGCCACCGCGACGATGTGCACGCGCTGGCGGGCGCCCTGCTCGCCGCGCTGGGGTGAGGAGGCGGGCGGCGCCCGTTTCGCGTGCAGCGCCGTCTCCCGCCGTGCCGAAAACCACGGCAGCGCCGGCGCGCCGTCGGGATTCGACAAGGCTGCGGTCGCTTTTGTGCAACGCAGCGACGGGCGCGTGAAGCTGGCATATTTCATGCTCCCGCCTTCCCCGGTCCATCGCCATTCCCAGGGGAACGCCGTGACGAAGAAGATCGAGCCCACCAATTCGTCCATCGAGACGCTGCTCGCCGCGCGCAGCTTCACCCGCCGCGTCCTCTTCAAGGGCGCGCTCGCCGCCGGTGCCATGACCGCCGCCGGCCCCTATCTCGTGCGCGACGCCTTCTCCTCCTCCGGCGAGCTGAACCTGCTCAACTGGGCCGACGAGCTGCCCGAGCCGGTGATCCCCGAATTCACCAAGAAGACCGGCATCAAGGTGAACTCCACCCCGTTCTCGCAGAACGAGGAGCAGATCAACAAGCTGCAGGCCACCGAGGGCGACGGCTTCGACCTGTGCGCCCCCACCCGCGACCGCGCGCCCCAGTTCAAGGAGCTGGACGTGCTCGCCCCCTACGACACCTCGAAGCTGAAGCTCGACCAGGTGCTGCCGGCGATGATGGAAGGCTCCACCAGCGTGTGGACCTGGGATGGCGGGCTCTACCACGTGCCCCATTGCTGGGGCTCGGAGGCGATCGCCTGGCGCACCGACCTCGCGGACCTGAAATACGACACGCTCAGCTACGGCACGCTGTGGGCGCCGGAGTTCAAGGGCAAGATGCAGGGCCGCCCGCACTCGCTGCTGCTCGGCATCGGCCTGTGGTGGGACAAGACCGGCAAGCTGCCCTCCAACCGCATGCTCGACGCCTTCAAGGACGAGGCGACGATGAAGAAAATCTACGACCCGATCCTCGCCTTCGCCATCGAGAACAAGGCGCAGGTGAAGCAGTTCTGGGATTCGGCCGACAATACCAAGTCCGGCTTCATGGAGAATGGCTGCGTCATCGGCCAGACCTGGGACGGCCCGCCGCTGTCGCTGAAGAAGGACGGCAAGCCGGTCGCCTACATGGCCCCGCAGGAGGGCGCCATCACCTGGATCGACGGCTGGTCGATGACCAAGGCGGCGAAGAACACGGCGCAGGCCTACGAGTTCATCAACTTCATCCACACGCCGGAAATCTCGGCCATGGTCGCCAACGGCTCCGGCTACAACCCGGTGGTGAAGGGCGCGGACGCCTTCCTCTCCGAGGTCGCGAAGAAGAACTTCGCCGAGGCCTATCCCGGCAACGCGCTCGACAATCTCTGGAGCCGCCCGCCGGAGCCGTCCTGGTACGCCGAGCTGCGGACCCAGTACGCCGAGAAGTTCAAGGCGGCGTAAGCGCGGAGCGGCCTTCGCGCCGCCTCGTCCCCTCGTCCCGGCCGCGCCCTCGCGTGCCGGGACCCGCCGGGCGGCGCCTCGCGCCGCTGTCGTGACCCGTGCGCTGGAGAACCCATGGCTGCTGCCGTCGAGCTTGAGGGCGTCAACGTCACCTTCGGCGATTTCGTCGCCGTGAAGGAGGCCAACCTCACCATCGAGCCGGGCGAGTTCTTCTCCTTTCTCGGCCCGTCCGGCTGCGGCAAGACCACGCTGCTGCGCACCATTTCGGGCTTCATCGAGCCGACGCGCGGGCGCGTGCGTATCGGCGGGGCGGACATGAAGGGCATCGGCCCCAACCGGCGCCCCACCGCGCTGATCTTCCAGAACCTCGCTCTGTTCCCGATGATGACGGTGGCGGAGAATATCGGCTACGGGCTGCGGGTGCGCGGCGTGCCGCGGCACGCGCGCGACGAGAAGGTGAAGAACCTGCTGATCCAGGTCGCGCTGTCCGAGCACGGCCACAAGAAGGTGTCGGAGCTTTCCGGCGGCCAGAAGCAGCGCGTCGCCATCGCCCGCGCGCTGGCGGTGGAGCCTTCCGTGCTGCTGCTCGACGAGCCGCTCTCGGCGCTCGATCTCAAGCTGCGCCAGCACATGCGCAGCGAATTGCGCGCCATCCAGAAGCGGGTGGGCATCACCTTCATCTACATCACCCATGACCAGGGCGAGGCGCTGACCATGTCGGACCGCATCGCGGTGATGAATGCCGGCGTGATCGAGCAGGTGGGCGACGGGCGGGCCGTCTATGCCGAGCCGCGCACGCCCTTCGTGGCGTCCTTCGTCGGCGAGAACAACCGCATCCGGGGGCGGGTCAGCGCGGTGGAGGAGGGCTTCGCCACGCTGGACACGCCGCTCGGTCTGCTGAAAGGGCGCAACCCGGTGGCGCTGGCCGTCGGGCAGGAGGCGCTGCTGTTCGTGCGGCCGGAAGCGATGCGGCTGGGGTCTAAGGACGGCGCGGCCGGCTTTGCCGGCGAGACGCTGGATGTCGCCTATGAAGGCAGCGTCACCCACGTCACGCTGCGGGTGAAGACCGGGCAGAAGGTGACGGCGAGCGTCGGCGGCGGCGGGGCCCCGCCCGCGGCGGGCGAGGCGCTGCATCTCGGCTTCCGCCCCGAGGACGGGCTGTTGCTCGCCCTGCCGGAAGGGCACTGACGATGAGCGGCAGCCTCGCCTTCGTCTTCGGCCTGCCGCTGGCGGTGGCGGGGCTGTTCTTTGCGCTCAGCGCCCATGAGCGGCGCCGCGGCATCGCGACCGGACCGGGCTTCTTCCAGCGCAACGGGCTTGGCGTCGGGCTCTATCTCGTCCTCGCGGTCGGCTTCTGGGCCTTCTTCATCATCCTGCTGCCCCAGCTCGCCATGGTGGACATGTCGTTCCGCCCGAAGCTGCCGCCGGCGCAGATGGGCGGGCCGAAGGACCTCTACACGCTGGAGAATTACCGCTACTTCCTGTTCGGCTCCACCACCTCGACCGCCGAATGGAACTGGCTGCACATCAAGGCCTTCTTCCTCACCATCGGGGTGAGCATCGTCATCACCCTGATCAATTTCGTCATCTGCTACCCGCTCGCCTTCCACATGGCGCAGTCGGCCGGCGCGGCGCGGCTGCGGGTGCTGCTGCTCCTGCTGATCCTGCCCTATTGGGTGAACGAGATCCTGCGCGCCTTCGCCTTCCGCGTGCTGCTCTCCTCGGGCGGCATCATCAACCAGATGCTGATGGGCGTCGGCCTCACCAGCGAGCCGATCGACTTCCTCGGCGCCGATGTCGGGCTCTATATGGGCCTCAGCTACGCCTATCTCCTGATGATGATCTTCCCGCTCTACAACGCCATCGAGAGCCTCGACCGCAACCAGGTGGAGGCGGCGCGGGACCTCGGGGCGCCGTGGTGGCACATCCACGCCTTCATCGTGCTGCCGCACGCCAAGCCGGGCATCGCCTCGGGCTGCACGCTGGTATTCATGCTCACCGCCGGGGCGCTGGCGGCGCCGCTGGTGCTGGGCGGCCCGCGCACGCTGTGGTTCACGCCCATCGTCTATGACCGCTTCTACCAGGCGTTCAACTGGCCGCAGGGGGCGGCCTACGCCTTCATCCTGCTGATCAGCTGCATCCTCTTCGTGCTGGTGGTGCTGAAGGCGTTCAAGCTCAGCCTGGGAGAAATCACGCGATGACGCCGGGACCGTTCCAGCGGGTGATGTTCGCGCTCTATACGGTGGTGTTCTTCCTCTACCTGCTGGGCCCGCTCGCGGTGATGGGCGTCTCCGCCTTCAACACCCCGCAATACCCGCAGGTCTGGCCGGTCGAGGGGCTGACGCTCGATTGGTTCGCGGCGCTGTTCGCCGACCAGGACATGATGACGGGCCTGAAGATGAGCCTGTGGATCGGGCTGCTGGTGGTGGGCATCTCCGTGCCGATCGGGCTGGCGGGCGCCATCATCATGACGCAGATCCAGCCGCGCGTGCGCTCGCTCTATTACCTCGTGGTCGTCTCGCCGGTGCTCACGCCGGGAATCATCATCGGCATCTCCACCGTGGTGTTCTGGCGCCAGTTCACCGGGCAGACCGGCACGCGTTTTCTCTATGACGGCGTGGTGCTGACCGTGCTGGGGCAGGCGAGCTTCATTTCCGCCTATTGCATGCTGATCATTCTCGCCCGGCTGCAGCGCTTCGACCGCTCGCAGGAGGAGGCGGCGCTGGACCTTGGCGCCAGCTACCCGCAGGTGTTCCGCCACATATTGCTGCCCTTCCTCAAGCCGGCACTGGCCTCGGCGGCGGTGCTGGCCTTCCTGTCCTCCTTCGAGAACTACAACACCACGACCTTCGCCATCCTTTCCGACAAGACGCTGACCACGGTGCTGGCCGGACGCGTGCGGCAGGGGTCGACCCCGGCGATATCGGCGCTGGCGGTGGTGATCGTCGCGGTGACGGTGATCGGCGCCATCGCCTATGAGGTCTACAAGCGCCGGGCGGACGCGGCGGCGGCCCGGCGCCAGCGCGCGGCGCTGCTGGCGGAGGAGGCCGAGCTTTCCGGCACGCCGACGCCGGCGATGGGGTGAGCGGCCCAACATGGCCGGCGTCCGATAAGCTGAAGCAATTTCGCAGCGCGAAAGTCTGCCAATCTTCGCGGAAAAGGCTCTAACGCTGCGGGCCGGAGCCCGCCGGCGGAGGGGTTGGCGGAAGAGAGTGGGAGTCGAACCCACCAGGGACCGGCTCGCGGCCCCTTCCGGATTTGAAGTCCGGATACCTCACCGGAGGTAACGCTCTTCCAGAAAGCGTATCCGCGCCAGGCGCGCGGGCGGCGGAAATGCCTTGCTCGGTCGCAGTGTCGTCGATCGGGCCGAACAGGTCCAGCCGGTAGCGGTTGATGCGGCGCAGGTCGCCGCGCCGCAGCGTGACGCCGTGGCGGTCGAGAAATTCGAGAATCTGGATGGCCACCTTGCGGCCGACGGCATGGCCGCTCTGCTCGATCCCGTCGCGGAACGTGCTGGCCGCGAACTGCCCGGCCGGCGCCGCTCCGGCGAGAGCGCGGGCCAGCGCCACCATCTCGGCCACGGTGGCGCGCAGGAAGAAATGGTCATGCGCCACTTCGTCGACCTTGCCCATGCGGGCGAGCAATTTCATGAGCCGGCGCATATCCGCCTCCGCCTCGCCGGTCTGCGTGGCGAGATCGCGCACGCGCGGCGGGCGGAAGCGGGCGTCGCCGCCGAGAGACAGGGCCATCCGCGCCCACAGCTCCTCGTCCCGCGCGCTGAGGCGCACCTCGTGGCGGGGCAGCCGCACCCAGGCGCCTTCCCTCACCAGCGCGCCGGTATCGGCAAGACGCCGCAGCGCCTCGGTGAAGACCGGCCTGGCGAGGCGCGGGAGGAGCGCGAGGCGCAGCTTCTCCGCGCCGATGCCGGGCAGGTCGGGATTGGCCTCGTGGAAGCGCACGATCTCGCCGAGCAGCGCGGCGCCGAATTCCTCCCAGCGGGCGGGGGAGAGCGCGGTGCGCGCCTCGCCCTCGGCGAACACCACCAGCCCCAGCCGCGCGGCGATCTCCGCCGGTGCCGCCGGGGCCAGCGCCCGGTCGCGGGCGAAGGCGGCGAGGTCGAGATGGAAGGGAGGCATGGCCAGCAGCGCCGCCACCGCCGTGTCGGGGTCGGCCTGCGCAAGGGCGGCGAGCTGGGCGAGGCGCTCGGGCGTGCGGCGCTTGCGGGCGGGGGCGCGCAGGTCGATCAGCCGCCCGCCGCCGATGCTGCGCTGGGCGGAGGTGTCGCGGACGACGTAGCGGTCGCCCACCGCGGCGGCGATGGGGCGTTCCAGCACGATCTGCACCCGCCCGGTGGCGCCCGGCGCAAGCGCGTCGTCGGACAGCGGCACCAGGCGCGCCCCGATCTCGCTGGCGCCATGGTGAAAGCGCACGGGAAACCACGCGCCGAGCGGCTTCGGCTCGCCCGCCAGCACGGTGAGCGTGGCGTCGATCCGCTCGGTGGGGGCGTGAAGCGTCGGGTCGAGGACCAGATCGCCGCGCTTGATCGCCTCGGCGCTGATCGCCTCGCCGGCAAGGTTGAGCGCGCAGCGGTCGCCGGCGCGGCCTTCCTCCGCCTTGCGGTTCTGCGCGTGCAGCGCGCGCAGCCGGGCGGGCAGGCCGGACGGGCTGACGACGAGCGGATCGCCGACGCG
>JAEYTJ010000002.1 GCA_023434095.1 Pseudomonadota bacterium
GTGCGGATTCCCGCCTCCTCCTGCGGCCTGTTCGGGTTCAAGGCCACGCGCGCCCGCACGCCGGACGGCCCCTATGTCGGCGTAGGCTGGGCCGGCATGGCCATTGACGGCTTCCTGACCCGCTCGGTGCGCGACACGGCGGTGCTGCTCGACGCGACTCAGGGGCCCGATCTCGGCGCCCCCTATGTCGCGCCGCCGCTGGAATCGTCCTTCGGCGCGGCGCTGGCCCGCCGCGAAGGACCGTTCACCATCGCCTTCACCACCACGACCCTCACCGGCGAACCCATCGCGCCGGAATGCCGGGCGGCCGTGGAGGAGGCGGCGAAGCTGCTGGAGAGCCTCGGCCACCGGCTGGTCGAAGCCCGCCCGCAGGCCGACACGGCGGGCATGATGGCGGCCTGGACCAAGATCGTCGGCTGCGGCACCGCCCTGACGGTGGAAAGCGCGGTGCGCCGGCGCGGCCGGCCGCTAGGCGATGACGAGATCGAGAGCGTCGCCCGTTCGGCGGTCGAATATGCGCGCACCATCAGCGGGGCCGATTATCTCGAAGCCGTCAACAAGGTGCATGCCTATGGCCGCGAAATGGCGGCCTTCTTCCAGCACGCCGACTTCCTGCTGACGGCGACCCTCGCCGAGCCTCCGGCAAAGCTCGGGCGTTTCGACCATGTGGGGCGCGACTATCTCGACTACCGCATGGGACCGGACGGGGTGTTTGCCTATTCCCCCTTCACCGCCGCCTTCAACGCCTCCGGCCAGCCTTCAGCGTCGCTGCCGCTGCACTGGACGCCGGAGGGTCTCCCCGTCGGCATCCACCTCGCCGCTCCCTTCGGGCATGACGAGGCGCTTCTTGGCCAGTGCGCGCGCATCGAGGAAGCCGCCCCCTGGGCCGGCCGCCGGCCGCCGATTGCCCGCAAACCGGACGAGCCAAAAATATGATCACATTGGCCGCCTCCCCGCTTGCCGGATGCCGAGGGCTCACATAGGCTGATCCGCAGATGACACCTCTCCACGGTGTGATCACGCCCCGTCGCGGGGTATGTTTCTAGCAACGGGTGAATAATGCCGGAGCCTGCCGCTGTACCGGACGCCCGCATCGCTGTCGAATGCCGGGGGATCGTCAAGCAATTTGGCGAAGGCCCCCGCGCCTTGCGGGCGCTCGACGATGTCTCGGTCGCCATTCGCGAGAATGAATTCTTCACATTGCTGGGGCCGTCCGGCTGCGGCAAAACGACGTTGCTTCGGATGATTGCGGGGTTCGAGTACCCCACCGAAGGCTCCATCCGCCTGCACGGCCAGGACATTGCCGGCCTTCCGCCCTTCAAGCGGCCCATCAACACGGTGTTCCAGAGCTACGCGCTCTTCCCCCACCTCACCGTGTGGGAGAACGTGGCGTTCGGGCTTCAGATGCTGGGGCGACCGAAAGCGCAGATCGAGACGCGCGTGGCCGAGATGCTCCGGCTCGTCCACATGGAAGAGCTGGCGCAGCGGCGCACCGACCAGATTTCCGGCGGCCAGGCCCAGCGCGTCGCCCTCGCCCGGGCGCTGGCCCCTGCCCCCAAGGTGCTGCTGCTCGACGAGCCACTCTCGGCGCTCGACTACAAGCTGCGCAAGGAGATGCAGATCGAGCTCAAGCGGATGCAGAGCGAGACCGGCATCACCTTCATCTTCGTCACCCACGACCAGGAAGAAGCGCTCACCATGTCCGACCGCATCGCGGTCATGTCGAAGGGCAAGGTGCTGCAGGTCGGCACGCCGTGGGACATCTACGACAAGCCGGCGGACCGGTTCGTCGCCGACTTCATCGGCGAGACCAATTTCCTCCCCGCCGCCATGGTCGGAATCGAGGCCGGGCTGGCGCGGGTGCGGCTGCCCTCCGGTGTCGAGATTTCCGCCAGCCTCGCTGACGGCTACAGCCCCGCGGGCGAAGCGACGGTGGTGGTACGGCCGGAACATGCGCGCGTGGTCGCCACCGGCGGCCAGTTGTCCGGCCTGGTGGAGAACGTCGTCTATTTCGGCACCGACACCCATATCCATGTGAAGCTGGACGAGGGATTCACCTTCATGGTGCGCCAGCAGAATTCCCGCAGCCAGTCCTGCGGCGCCAATGTCGGCGAACGCGTCGGCATCGAGATCGCGCCCGATGCGGCGCAAGTGCTGCGGGACTGAGCCATGGCGAGCGCCGCCGAGATCGCCCGACGCGACGAGCAGTCGAAAACCCGCGCGCGCTGGCTGCTCTCGCTGCCGGCGCTGTTCATCGTCTTCGTCGCCGCCATCGGCCCGCTCTTCGTGATGCTGGCCTATTCCTTCATGGCGAAGGGCGACTATGGCGACGTGAAGCCCGGCGAGTTCTCGCTCGACGGCTGGTTCTCGGTCTTCCTTCAGCGCGATATCTTCGACGACACCGTCACCCTGGCGGATGCGCATCTGTCGATCCTCTGGCGCTCGGTGCGGCTGTCGCTCATCACCACGCTGGCGACGCTGGCGCTCGGCTTCCCCACCGCCTACTTCATCGCCACGCGGCCGCGCCAGACCCGCGAGGTGTGGGTGTTCCTCATCACCATCCCGTTCTGGACCAACCTGCTCATCCGCACCTTCGCGATGCAGCAGGTGATCCGCAACGAGGGGGTGCTCAACACGATGCTGATGTGGCTCGGGGTGACCCGCGAGCCGATCCCGATCATGTACACCGACTGGGCGATCCTGTTCGGCATGGTCTATGTCTACCTGCCGCTGATGGTGCTGCCGCTCTATGCCAGCATGGAGAAGCTCGATTTCCGGCTGGTCGAGGCGGGGTACGATCTCTATGCCGGCCGGCTCGCCGTGCTGCGGCGCATCATCCTGCCGCTGGTGAAGCCGGGCATCATTGCCGGCTCCATCCTCGTCTTCATCCCTTCGCTCGGCGCCTATGTCATTCCGCGCGTGCTCGGCGGCGGCAAGAACCTGATGCTCGCCAATCTGATCGAGCTGCAGTTCGGCGCCGGCCGCAACTGGCCGCTCGGCGCGGCGCTGTCGATCTCGCTGATGCTGCTGGTTCTCGTCGCCATGCTCGTCTATGTGCGCAACGCGACCCGCTCGGGGGCCGGCCATGGCTAGGGCACGCTTCGACATCCGCTCGCAGCCGGGCTTCGGCACCGTCGCGCTGTTCACCTTCGCGCTGCTGTACCTGCCGATCGTCACGCTGGTCGTCTACGCCTTCAACGCCAGCGATTCCCTCTCCAGCTGGGGCGGTTTCTCGCTGCACTGGTTCTATGAGGCCGCGGACAACAAGTCGGTGCAGGACGCCGCCTGGCGCTCGCTCATCATCGCGTTGAGCGCGGCGAGCATGGCGACAGCCGCCGCCACCATGGCCGCCATCGCCACCACCCGCACCCCGCCCTATCGCGGCCTGTCGTTCAAATACGCCTTCATCAACCTGCCGCTCATGGTGCCCGAGATCGTCACCGCCGTGGCGCTGCTCATCGTGTTCGCCAAGGTGAAGGTGTGGACCGGCTATTCCGGCCTCGGCTACCTCATCCTCGCCCATACCGCCTTCTGCATCCCCTTCGCCTATCTGCCCATCCGCGCCCGGCTGGAGGGCATGGACCAGTCGCTGGAGCGCGCGGCGGCGGACCTCTATGCCCCGCCCTGGCAGGTATTCCGGCGGGTGACGCTGCCGCTGCTGCGGCCCGGGATCATCGCCGGCTTCATGCTGGCCTTCGTCATCTCGCTGGACGACGTGGTGATCTCGGAATTCGTCAAGTCCGGCGGGCAGGACACGCTGCCGACCTACATGCTGGGCCAGCTGCGCCGGGCGGTGACACCGGAGATCAATGCGATTGCGGCCGCCTTCCTGGTGCTTTCGGTGGCGCTGGTGACGGTGTTCTTCTTCATCAACCGCAAGAAAGCCTGAACCAACCTACCGGAGGGAATGGACATGACAGTTAAATCGACGACGCTGGCGGCGGCGCTCGCGCTGCTCGTCAGCGCGGGCGCGGCCTGCGCCGAGGGGCAGCTCAACATCTACAACTGGGGTGACTATACGAGCCCCGAGCTGATCAAGAAGTTCGAGGAGACCCACAAGGTCAAGGTCACCGTCACCGACTACGATTCCAATGACACGGCGCTCGCCAAGATTCGCGCCGGCGGCCACGGCTTCGACATCGTCGTGCCCTCGGCCAACTACATGCCGATCTGGATCAAGGAAGGCCTGCTGCTGGAGGCCCGCCCCGACCAGATGCCGAACTTCAAGAATGTCGACGCGCGCTGGGTCGACGTGCCGTGGGATCCGGGCCGGCACTATTCGGTGCCGTGGCAGTGGGGCCTGAGCGGCATCGGCGTCAACAAGAAGGTCTATGGCGGCGACATCAACACCTCGGCGATCTTCCTCGATCCGCCGAAGGAACTGATCGGCAAGATCAACGTCGAGCCGGAAATGAACGACGTGCTCTACGCCACCATCAAGTATCTGGGCGGCGACTGGTGCACGACCGACAAGGCCTTGCTCAAGCAGGTGCGCGACAAGCTGCTCGAAGCCAAGCCCAAATGGCTGGCGATGGACTATTCCGTCACCGAGAAGCTGCCCTCGGGCGACTATGCCGGCGTGTATTACTGGAACGGCGCCATTCTGCGCGCCCGCCTGAAGAACCCGGATGTCGCCTTCGGCTACCCGAAGGAGGGCTATCCGGTCTTCATGGACAGCGTGGCCATTCTCAAGGATGCCAAGAACCCCGACAATGCCAAGGCCTTCATGAACTTCATCATGGAGCCGGAGAACGCGGCGCTGATCTCCGCCTTCGCCAAATATGCCAACGGCATCAAGGGCTCGGAAGCCTTCTATCCCGCCGACATGAAGGGCGCGCCGGAGCTGAACGTGCCGCCGGAGTTCGAGAAGGCCGGCGAGTTCCTGGAAACCTGCGCGCCGGAAGTCTCCCAGCTCTATGCCCGCATCTGGACCGACATCAACAAGTGACGGCCGGCCGCTGAACACCGAGGGAGGGCCTCACGGCCCTCCCTTTTCTTTTGTCCGGTGCCGCTCGGAACACCGAAGGCGGCAGCGGCCGCCGCGCTCAGTTCTTCACCGTCTCTTCCAGGAAGAAGCGGCCGAGCGGGTTCTGGTGGAAGTTCTCGATATTTGTGCGCGTGACGTTGATATAGGGGCTGTAATAGAGATCGATCCAGTTGACGTCGCCCTTGGCGGTCTTCTGGAGCGTCACATACATCGCCTCGCGCTTGGCCGGGTCGGTCTCCAGCCGCGCGGCTTCCACCAGCGCCTTGACCTCGTCGTTCTTGTAGCGGGTCATGTAGTTCATGTTGGTGTCGTGGCCGAGCACGAAGGTGGTCTTCTGGTCCGGGTCGAGAATGTCGTTGGTCCAGTACATGACCGAGATGTCGTAATCCCCGTTCACCAGCATGTCCCAGCTCTGGCTGGGGTCGACCTTCTGCAGGTTCACCTTCACGCCGGCCTTGGCGAGCTGCTGCTGCACCAGCACGGCGATCTGCTCGTCGGTCTCCTTGCCGGCATTGACGATGTAGTTGAGCGTCAGGTCCGAAGCGCCGGCCTCGGCGAGCAGCTTCTTGGCCTTCTCCGGGTCGAAGGGGCGCTGGAGATTGTCGGCGTAGTGATAGAGCGAGCCCTTGGGCACGTAGGAATAGGCGACCTCGCCGAGATTGAAGGTCGCCGCCTCGACGATGGCCTTCTTGTCGATCGCCATGTCCAGCGCCTCGCGCACTTCCTTCTTCGCCAGCGCGCCGTGCTCATGGTTGATGAGCATGTGGTCCTCGCGCGTGGAAGGATCGCTGATCACCTTGAGAGCCGGATTGGTCTTCAGCTCGGCGACGCGCGAGAACGGCACGGTGATGGCCGCATCGATCTCGCCGGCCTGGATCTTCAGCATGCGGGTGTTGTCGTCGGGAATGACCAGCCATTCCACCCCGTCGAGGCTCACCTTGCCGGCGTCCCAGTAATTGGGGTTCTTCTTCAGGATGACGCGGTCGCCGCGGCGCCATTCCACCACGCTGAACGCGCCGGAGCCGACCGGCTTCTCGGCGAAAGCGTCGGCGGCGGCGCCTTCCACCAGCTTCTTCGGCAGCACCGAGGCATTGGGCAGCGCCATCATCGAAAGGAACGGCACCGACTTGCCCTGCAACTTCACCACCAGCGTCTTGGCGTCGGTGGCGGTCGCGCTGTCGATGATCTTGAAGCTGTCGGACCAGAGCGAGCCCTTGTCGTCGCGGATGCGGATCAGCGAGAAGGCGGCGTCCTCGGCGGTGACGGGGCTGCCGTCGGAGAACTTGGCGTCGCGGAGCTTGAACGTATAGGTCAGCCCGTCGTCGGAGATGGTCCAGCTCTCGGCAAGGCCCGGCACCAGCTTGGTGCCGCTGGCGTCGACGCGGACCAGCACGTCGAACACGTTGGAGAACACCCAGTTGTCGACGTTCTGTGCCGACTTGATGGGATCGAAGGTGGTCGAATCCTCGTTGCGGGCGATGGTCAGCACGCCGGCAGCGTGGGCGAAGCTGGTCGAGAGCGAGAGGAGTGCGGCAAAAGCCGCGAGGCGGGACGTCCGGAGTGCGGTCTTCACGGGTTTTTTCCTCTGGTGGTTAGACGGCAAGCAGGGCGGGTGGCGGCGCGATGAGGCGCCGGTCCGGGTCGATGTCGGGAATGGCGGCGATCAATGCGGCGGTGTAGGCCTCGCGCGGGCGCTCGAAGACCTCGGCACATGGGCCTTCCTCGACGATGCGGCCGTGGTGCATCACCACCACCCGCGCGCACAGGTGCCGGACGATGGCGAGATCGTGGGCGATGAACACCAGCGTCAGGTCCATCGTCTTCACCAGCCGCTGGAACAGCGCGACGATCTGCGCCTGGATGGTGACATCGAGCGCCGCGACGCATTCGTCGGCGACGATCAGCCGGGGATCGACCGCCAGCGCCCTCGCAATGCCGGCGCGCTGGCACTGGCCGCCGGAAAGCTGGCGCGGGCGGCGCCCGGCGAGTTCAGCGTCGAGTTCGACGAGCCGCAGCAGCTCTGCCACCCGCGCCGGAATGGCGTTGGGCGCCACCTTGCCCTGCACGCGCAGCACCTCGGACAGCGTCTGGCCGATGGTGAGGCGCGGATTGAGCGAGTTGAACGGGTCCTGGAACACCATCGCCGCCTGCTGGCGGATGCGCGCCAGCGCCGCGGCGGGCTGCCCGCGCAGGCTGAGGCCGTCGAAGGTGACATGGCCGTCGGAAATCGGCGTCAGCCCCAGCATGGCGCGCGCCAGCGTCGACTTGCCCGAGCCGCTCTCGCCGACAATGCCCACCGTCTCGCCGGGCCGGATCTGTAGCGACACACCGGCGACCGCGCTGAAGCTGCGCCGCCGGCCGAACAGCCCGCCGGCGACGGGGAAGCGCACCTCGAGATCGTCGACCTCGACCAGCGGGCGCGGCGGCGGCGCGAGCGCGCGCACCGGCTTGGCCGGAGCGGCCGGATCGGTCACATCGTCCACCTCATCGGCCTCATCGTCCACCGGCATGGAGGGGTGGCTGGCGATCAGCGCCTTGGTGTAGGGGTGGACCGGCTGAGCGAGCAAAGCGCGCTTCTCGCCAACCTCCACCACCTGCCCCTGCCGCATGACAGCCACCCGGTCGCAGGTCTGGGCGACGACACCGAGATCGTGGGTAATGAGGATGATCGACAGGCCGCGCTTCTCGCGCAACTCCATGAGAAGACGCAGGATTTGCGCCTGGATGGTCACGTCGAGCGCGGTGGTCGGCTCATCGGCGATGAGGATTTTCGGATCGCACGCCAGCGCCACGGCGATCATGGCGCGCTGGCGCATGCCGCCGGAAAACTCGTGCGGATAGGCTCCGAACTGGCGCCGCGGATCGGTGAAGCCGACCTGCCCCATCAGCGTGATCGCCTCCGCCTTCGCCGCCGCCCGGTCCAGCCGCCGGTGGAAGCGCAGCCCCTCAGTGATCTGGTCGCCGACCCGCATCACAGGGTCGAGATGACTGCTAGGGTTTTGAAAGATCATGCCGATTTCGGCGCCGCGCACCTCCTGCATCTGCGCCTCGTTCAGCGCCAGCAGGTCGCGCCCGCCCATCGTCACCGTGCCACCGGTGACGGCAAGGGCGCGCGAGGGCAGCAAGTGGAGCAGAGAGCGGCAGAGCAGGCTCTTGCCCGAGCCGCTCTCGCCCACCAGCCCGAGAATCTCGCCCGGCCGAAGGTCGAGCGAGACCCGGTCGAGCAGGGTGCGCGCGCCCTCCTCGCCGTGCACGGCAACGGAAAGATCGCGGATCGACAGTAGCGGGGCGCTCATTCGTGAACTCCCATCGCTTCGCCGAGCGCGTCGCCGATCATCGAAAAGCCGAACGCCAGCAGCACGATGGCGAGGCCGGGAAACAGGGTGATCCACCAGGCCTGCGACAGGAACGCCTGCCCCTCCGCGACCATGATGCCCCACTCGGCGGTGGGCGGCTGCACGCCGAGCCCGAGATAGGAGATCGCCGCCCCGGAGAGCAGCACCAGCACCGCGTCGGACATGCAGAACACCAGCGACCCCGCCACTGAATTCGGCAGCAAATGGCGAAACAGCACGCGGGTGCGCGAAAAGCCGAGGCCCACCGCCGCCACGGCGTAATCGGCATTCTTGAGCACGAGGATCTGCGCCCGGATGAGGCGCGCATAGGACACCCAGCCAACCAGCGCCATGGCGATGTAGAAGCTGGAGAGTCCGGGCCCGAGAATGGCGATGATGGAGAGCATCAGCACCAGGAAGGGAAAGGCGAGGATGATGTCGATCAGCCGCATCAGCACCGCGTCGACGATCCCGCCGAGATAACCGGCGATGGCGCCGATCACCGTGCCGATGGCCAGCGGGAAGAACACGCCGATCAGCGCCATTTGCAGGTCGACGCGGGCCCCAAAAAGCAGGCGTGAGAGGATGTCGCGGCCGAAATTGTCGGTGCCGAACGGGTGCGCCAGCGAGGGCGGCTGAAGCCGGGCCGCCGCGTCCTGAAAAATCGGGTCATAGGGGGCGATCAGCGGCGCCGCGACCGCCGCCAGCACGAAGCCGCCGAGCAGAATGAGCCCGGCCACCAGCGTGCGGTTCGTCCGCCTGTGCGAGGTGGCCGCGCTCACAGCTTCACCCTCGGATCGGCCGCGACGGTGGCGATATCGGCGAGAAAATTCACCAGCACGGTGGCGCAGGCGAACACCATGGCGACGCCCTGCACCACCATATAGTCGCGCGAAAAGATGGCGCGCACCAGCAATTGCCCCATGCCCGGCAGCGCGAAGATGCTCTCGATCACCACCGTGCCGCCGATCAGCCAGCCGATGTTCACCGCGAGCAGATTGATGGTCGGTACGATCGAATTGGGCAGCACATGGCGCCAGAAAACGATGCTCTCCGGCATGCCGCGGGCGCGGGCGGCGGTCGCGACATCCGATTTCAGCCAGTCGACCATCGCCGCCCGCAGCGAGCGCAGCAGCACGGTGGACAGCGACAGCGCGATGGTGAGCGAGGGCAGCGCGAGATGGGCGAGCTTCTCGCCCAGCGTGTCGCCATAGCCGGAAACCGGCAGCAGTGGAAACTTCACCGCCAGCAGCATGATCAGCATCAGGCCCAGCCAGAACGGGGGAAAGCCGATGCCGAAAGTGGAGACGAAGCGGATGGCGTGATCGATCGGCCGGCCCTGGTTGCGTGCCGCCAGCGCGGCGAGCGGCACGGCGATGAGGATGGAGAGCACCACGCTGCACAGCACCAGCGCGAAGGTCGGCTCGATGCGGGTGCCGATCAGCCGCAGCACGTCGATGCGGTAGACGATCGACATGCCCATCTCGCCATTGGCGAGATTGCGCAGGAAATAGAGGTATTGCAGCCAGATCGGCTCATCGAGCCCGTATTGCGCGCGGATGTTGGCGATCGCGGTCGGCGTGGCGCGCGCGCCCAGCAGCACCCGGGCGGGGTCGCCGGGAATCATCCGCACCAGCACGAAGGTGACGAGGCTGACGCCGAACACCACAGGCACGAACTGCAGCGGGCGCGTCAGGATGAAGGAGTAGCGACGCATCTCTAGCGCGACACGCTGGCGAGGAATTCGAGCAGCGGCGGGTAATAGCCGGCCGGATTCTCGTAGAACGGCATGTGGCTGGCATTGGCGACAACGTTGAGGCGCACATCCGGCAAAGCGTGCTTCATCTTCATCGCGCAGGCCGGGGTAAGCTCGTCGCGCTCGCCCACCACGATGAAGGTCGGCACGGTGATCCGTGGCAGATCGGGAATGCGATTCCAGTCCTTGAGATTGCCGATGTAGAGGAACTCGTTCGGCCCCTGCATGGTCATGTAGGGACCCATGTTCCAATCCGAGAGCGAGCGCAGCACCGGCGCCGGCCATTCCGGCAGGCGGCAGACATGGCGGTAGTTCAGGATGGTGATCGCCGCCTGATATTCGGGATGATCGAACGTGCCGGCGGCTTCATGCTTCTGCATCATCGCCACCGTCTCGGGACCGAGCGCGGCACGCAGCTTCTCCAGCTCGCTCACCAGATGCGGCATGTCCGCCACCGTGTCGGCGAGGATCAGGCTTTTGAGCGCATCCGGGTAGGCCAGCGCGTAGTCGATGGCGAGCCAGCCGCCCCAGCTATGGCCGAGCAGATGCACCTTGCCGAGCCCCAGCGCGGTGCGCACCGCCTCCG
The DNA here is from genome assembly GCA_023434095.1 of Pseudomonadota bacterium. GTDB lineage: Bacteria > Pseudomonadota > Alphaproteobacteria > Rhizobiales > Xanthobacteraceae > Ancylobacter. The sequence continues at coordinate 10,665 of JAEYTJ010000002.1, forward strand.
TCTCCTCGACATAGCGCTCGATGGTCCACAGCGCCGGATCGGTCGGCCGGTCGGCGGCGCCGGTGCCAAGCTGGTCGAAGGCGACGACCCGGTAGCCCTTGTCGACCAGGCAGGAATGCGCCTCGCGCAGATAGTCGCAGGGAAGGCCCGGCCCGCCATTGAGCAGGAGAACCGTCTCCTCGCCCGTGCCGAAGCTGTAGGCGACGACGCGGTGCGCACCGATCGCCACTTCCCGCCGCTCCTGCGGCTCGATTTCCCGCCACATCGACCCGGCCGTCCCTGCTCAACATTAAGGCATGCTCAATTCCTAGAGAAAACGGGAGTCCAATCCAGCTATCAGAAGTGATAGGTTTCGCCGGCGGGGCGGAGAAGGACGCGGCCATGGGTGCCGAAATCGCGGCGATGGAAGAACGTTTCGGCGCGGCGGAATCGCTCGGCGCGCAGGTCGATGTGCTGTTCGAGGCGATGGCGGGCTTCGGCTTCGACGCGCTGATCTACGACTACACCCCGGCGCGCTACGACCTGCGCGGCGAGCAGATGCTGCCCTCGGTTCTGGAGCTGCGCAATGTCGACGAGACCATGCGCGACTACTGGTTCGGCCGCGGCTACTTCCGGCTCGATCCGGTGCAGAAAGTGGCGCTCGGCACCACACGGCCCTTCGTCTGGAACTATGATTCCCGCGCCGAGACGCTGATCCGCGCCTTCATGAACGAGGACAGCGCCCCCGTCGCCGACTTCCTCGCCGCGCGCGGCATGAGCGCCGGCGTCACAGTGCCCGTGCACCTGCCCGGCGGCGACTACGCCACCGTTACCGGCATACGCTGCGGCGACCGCCGCTTCGCCGAACGCGAGGCGCCCGGTTGCCTCGGCGAATTCGGCCTGCTCGCCCACATGTTCCAGCACGCGGCGGCAGACGGGTTGCGCGGCGACCGCCGGCTCGACGGCCTGCCCCGCCTTACCGCCCGCGAGCGCGAATGCCTGCGCCACGCCGCCGACGGCCTCTCGGCCAAGGAGATTTCCCGCACGCTCGGCCGCTCCGTCCCCACCGTGGTGATGCATCTGAATGCCGCCATGCGGAAGCTGGAGGCGAAGAACCGCACCCAGGCGGCGGTGCGCGCGGCGCGGCTGCGGCTGCTCGACTGAAGGCCCGCCCCTTCCCCGCCGCCTATCACTTCTGATAGCTGCCGCGTCCACGCGCGACTTTCTATTTTCCTCGGCGATCGAAGGACAGCCGCAGGAGAATCGGCATGAGCGCAGGGGCCGGCGTAGAAGGGTTCATGCCCTTCCGGGGATATCAGACCTGGTACCGCGTGACGGGCGATCTTGAAGGGCCACGCCTGCCGCTCGTGGTGGCGCATGGCGGTCCGGGCTGCACCCATGACTATGTCGACGCCTTCAAGGGCATCACCGCGCTCGATGGCCGCGCCGTCATCCATTACGACCAGCTCGGCAACGGCAAGTCGACCCATCTGCCGGAGAAGGGGCCGGAGTTCTGGACCGTCGACCTGTTCCTCGCCGAACTAGACGCGCTGCTGGCCCATCTCGGCATCGCCCGGCGCTACGCCTTTCTCGGCCAGTCCTGGGGCGGCATGCTGGGCGCCGAGCACGCCGTGCGCCGCCCGGAAGGGCTGAAGGCGCTCGTCATCGCAAATTCCCCCGCCAACATGCACACCTGGGTGGCCGAAGCGAACCGCCTGCGCCGCGACCTGCCCGCCGACGTGCAGGAGACCCTGCTGCGGCACGAGGCGGCCGGCACGCTCACCGATCCGGAATACACTAAGGCCTCGATGGCCTTCTATGACCGCCATGTCTGCCGGGTCACGCCCTGGCCGGCGGAAGTCGCGCGCACCTTCGCGGCGATGGAGGAGGACAACACGGTCTATCGCCACATGAACGGCCCGACCGAGTTTCATGTCATCGGCACGATGAAGGACTGGACCATCGAGGACCGCCTGCCGCAGATCGCCGCGCCGACCCTGCTCATTTCCGGCGCCCATGACGAGGCGACGCCGGAAGTGGTGCGGCCCTATCGCGAGAAGGTGCCGGACATTCGCTGGGTGCTGTTTCCCGATTCCAGCCACATGCCGCATGTGGAGGAGACGGAAGCCTGCCTCGCCGCCGTCTCCGATTTCCTGAAGCAGCACGACGCGGGAGCCTAGGCTCCCGCCCCGTCCCCGCTCACGGCCGCTCGCCGCGGGCCAGCCGGCCATTGATGGCGGCAAGCACCTGCGGAAGGTCGGCGACGCCGTCGATGACGTAGTGCGCGCCCGCCGCAGTGAGCTTGGCAGCGGCCTTTGCCCGGCGCGCGGCAAATTCCGGCGCCGACAGCGCCTGCGTATCGGCGCGCGAGAGGCCGAACACATTGCCAGTGACGGCGACGCCGACCGTCCAGGCGCCGCAGTTCAGCCCCTCGGCTATGCCGACCTCGGTGTCGTCAATCTTGACCACGGCGGAGGGCGGGTAGACCCTAAGGTCGGTCAGCACCTTCCACAACAGGAACGGCGTCGGGCGCCCGTCCGGCACGTCCCCGGTGCAGGCCATGGCATCGGCGGTGAAGCCCTGCGCGGCGGCGATGGGGGTGATCTTCGCCATGATCTCGCGCGTGTAGCCGGTGGTGCTGCCGATCTTCAGCCCCTGCGCGCGCACCGCGGCCGCCGTTTCCGCCGCGCCGGGAATGAGGTCGGCGTAATCGGCCGCGACCGCGATGTTCTTCGGCACGAACACCTCGTACACAGCATCGATGTCCGCCTCGCCCGGCGCGTGGCCGTGCACGCGCTGCCATTCGGCGGCGATGCGCGGCATGGCGAGCAGCGCCGCCACATGCGGCCGCTTGGCCATGCCCATCGGCACGCGCGCCTCGTCGATGCTGATCGCGACGTCGAAAGCGGCGAAGGCGTCGACAAAGGCGCCCATCGGGGCCAGCGAGCCGAAATCGACGACGGTGCCGGCCCAGTCGAAGACGACGGCCTTGAGGTGAGACAGTGACATGGATTTCATCCGGTTGACGGCTCCGGTGCCGATGGCCCGGACCTAAAGGTGCGCCGCTACGCTATCCCGCCCTTTCATGTCGGGGGCAAGACCGCTCGGCACCGTGCGGCAGCTCGGCGCGCCGATGGGTGCGGTCACAGCTTCGCGAAGGGCGGCGCGGCTAACCTTCTGGAAACCATGATCGGTCTAATCCGAAGACATCGGCAGGGCCGCGCCTCTTCTTCGTGCTCCTGCCGTCGATCCGCCTTGATGCGACGCTAGCCGGGCTGACATGAACCTTTTGCGCACCGCCTTCCTGCTCGGTTTCGCCCTTCTTCTCGCCGGCTGCGCGAGCATGGACGGCGATGATCGCGGCTCGATTCCCATCCCGCAGAAGCTGATGCAGGAAATGGCGGCCAAGGGCATGACGCCCGACGACCCGATCATGGTGCGCATCTACAAGCAGGAAAGCGAGCTGGAGGTGTGGAAGCGCACCCGCTCCGGCCGCTACGCCCTGCTCAAGACCTATCCGCTGTGCCGCTGGTCCGGCAAGCTCGGCCCCAAGACCCGCGAGGGCGACCGGCAGGCGCCGGAAGGCTTCTACACCGTCACGCGCGGCCAGCTGAACCCGCGCTCGCAATATTACCTCTCCTTCAATCTCGGCTATCCCAACGCGCTCGAACAGGCGCTCGGCTATAGTGGCAGCGCGCTGATGGTGCATGGCGCCTGCACCTCCGCCGGCTGCTACGCCATGACCAATGACGGCGTCGGCGAGGTCTATGCGCTGGCGCGCGAGGCGCTCGCCGCCGGCCAGCCGGGCTTCCAGGTGCAGTCCCTGCCCTTCCGCATGACGCCGGCCAACATGGCCGAGCACCGCGCCAACCCGAACATGCCCTATTGGCGCAACCTGAAGGAAGGCACCGACCTGTTCGCCGTCACCCGCGTGCCGCCCAATGTCTCGGCCTGCGGCGGGCGCTACAGCTTCACGCCGGGCACCCAGCCGGCGCCGGCACTGAGCGACCCGCTCGCGCCCTGCCCGGCCCTCGCGCCCGACGCGGCGGTCATCGCGGCGGCGAGCAAGCAGGCGCAGGACGAGCAGGCCATCGCCACCCTCTCCGCGACGCGCCCGCCGGCCAATGCCTCCTATGTCGACGGGGGGATGCATCCGAGCTTCCGCGACATTCTGCGCCGCTCCGGCCCGCAGAAGCTGGCGGCGATGACCTCCGGCGGCAAGGTGCCGGTCAGCGAGCCGACCGCCGCCCTCGCCGACCCCTACAAGGGCGCGGAGCAGGGCTATGAAGAGGGCGACACCGCCAATTAGCGCGCCCGTACCGTCTTCCCCCGGCCGGCGCTTTGCGGCAGATAGGCGCCTCATCCTGACGTACGAGGCCCCATGGCGACCCGCATGACCCCGAACGAGATGCTGGCCACGGCCCGCCATCTCAAGCGCCTGCCCTTCTCCGACGCGGACCTGGCCGTCATCCGTTCCGGCACGCCGGCGGTGGCGCCGAAACTCTCGGCGAAGTACGAGCCCGCCGAGGGCCTGTACTACCTCGCCGCCCCCTCGCTCCACATGGAGTTCGTCGTGGTCAAGGAGGTGCGGCTGCGCCTGCCCTTCCTCACCCTGCCGCGCTACGTGATCCTGATGGGCTTCGAGCACGGCGAGGCATGGGAAATCGGCCCCACGGTGAAGCGCCTGCGCGCCGTGCCCTACATCTTTCAGCGCATGGCGGCGGCCGACAACTGGCTCGACAGCGAATACGGGCGCAAGAAGTAGCGCCCGCCTCAGCCGATCCGCACCGGCGGCGGCCGGCCGCCGACCAGCAGCAGGTCGCTCTCGTCCTTCAGCGTCACGCCGGTGATCCGGCGCGCCAGCGCTTCTTTCAGCAGCCAGGCGAGCTTGAAGGCGGCGTGCTCGTGCGAGAGCCCCTCGCCGCGCACATTGGAGATGCAGTTGCGTTCGGCATCGGAACGCCCGGCGTGCGGGGCGAAGGTGAGGTAGAGGCCGAGACTGTCCGGCGAGGACAGGCCGGGCCGTTCGCCGATGAGCACGACGCAGGCACTGGCCTTCATCGCCTCGCCCACCTCGTCGCCCAGCGCCACCCGCGCCTGGGACGCCACGCACACCGGCCCGACGCTCCAGCCGGCCTCGGCGGTCCGCGCCTTGAACGCGGCGAGGAACGGCACGGCCTGCGCGTGGATGGCGGTGGAGGACAGCCCGTCGGCGACCACGAGGACGAGATCGACCGGCGCCCCCGCCCGCCGCTCCAGTAGCGCCCGGCTTTCCTCGGAGAGCCGGCGCCCGAGATCGGGGCGGCGCAGATAGGCGTCGCGCGCCGGCGCGGCGGACGTCACTTCCAGCGTCTCGAAGCCGAGCGCGGCGATATCCGCTGCCATGCGCGCGGAATCGAAGGGCAGATGCACCGCGTCGCGCGCCTGCGCATGGGCAAGCGCGAAGCGCAGCACCTCGCGGGTGGGCAGGCCCGTTCCTGCTCGCCCCAGCGCGATGCGGGCCGGGGTGACGCCGGCGAGACGGCGCCAGCTGTCCTCGATCACCGCTTCCTCTTTGGGGTCGGCCGGGGCCGCGTCCTTCGCCCCGCTCATGCCGCCAGCTCCGGCGCCGCGGCGAGCAGCGGATGGTTGCCCCGCTGCGTCTTCAGGCGTCCGTCCGGCTCGGTGATGCCCATGCGCTGCAGCCACGCCTCGAATTCCGGCGCCCGCTTCAGGCCCAGCACCTCGCGCAGATAGAGCTGGTCGTGGAACGAGGTGGACTGGTAGTTCAGCATCACGTCGTCGGAGCCGGGAATGCCCATGATGTAGGTGACGCCCGCCGCACCGAGCAGCGTCATCAGCGTGTCCATGTCGTCCTGGTCGGCCTCGGCATGGTTGGTGTAGCAGACGTCGCAGCCGAGCGGCACGCCCATCAGCTTGCCGCAGAAATGGTCCTCCAGCCCGGCGCGGATGATCTGCTTGCCGTCATAAAGATATTCCGGCCCGATGAAGCCGACGACGGTGTTCACCAGCAGCGGCTTGAACGGCCGGCACACAGCGTAGGCACGCGCCTCCAGCGTCTGCTGGTCGACGCCGTGATGGGCATTGGCGGAGAGCGCCGAGCCCTGCCCGGTCTCGAAATACATCACATTGTCGCCGAGCGTGCCGCGCTTGAGCGAGAGCGCCGCCTCGCGCCCCTCCTTCAGCGTGGCGAGGTCGATGCCGAAGGAGGCGTTGGCCTTCTGCGTGCCCGCCACCGACTGGAAGACGAGGTCCACCGGCACGCCGCGATTGATCACCTCGGTAGAGGTGGTGACATGGGTAAGCACGCAGGCCTGCGTCGGGATGTCGAAGCGCTGGATGATGCCGTCGATCAGCTTGAGCAGTTCGCTCAGCACAGGCACGCTGTCGGAGGCCGGGTTGATGCCGATCACCGCGTCCCCGCAGCCATAGAGCAGCCCGTCGAGGATGGAGGCGGTGACGCCCGCCGGGTCGTCGGTGGGGTGGTTGGGCTGCAGGCGCACGGCCATGGTGCCGGGCAGGCCGATGGTGTTGCGGAACCTGGTCACCACCCGGCACTTCCGGGCGACCGCGATGAGGTCCTGGTTGCGCATCAGCTTGGAGGCCGCCGCCGCCATTTCCGGCGTCACGCCCGGTGCGAGGGCGGCCAGCACCTCGCTCGTCGCGCCGCCGGAGAGCAGGAAGTCGCGAAAATCGCCGACCGTCATATGGGAGATCGGGCGGAAGGCCACCGCGTCATGCGTGTCGACGATCAGCCGGGTAATCTCGTCTTCCTCATAGGGCACCAGCGCCTCGTTGAGGAAGGCGGTCAGCGGCACGTCGGCGAGGCACATGCGGGCGGCGACGTTCTCTTCCGCCGTGGCGGCGGCAATGCCGGCCAGCATGTCGCCGGAGCGAAGCGGCGTCGCCTTCGCCATCAGATCCCTGAGGTCGGCGAAGGCGTAGGTCTGCGATCCGGCGACGGTGCGATAGGCCATAGGCGGTTCCCTGCGGCGCCCATGCTCAACGCGGCACCATGGTCAAAATGTACCCTCTCGCCCGGGGGCGGCAAGCGCAACTTCGGTCGACCCCGCGCAGCGCGCGCCGCTGCTGGCATGCCACGCTGGACGCCGGCACCGGCGGCCGTTACCACGCGCGACGCATTCTCGGAGGAAACGCCATGGCAACCTTCATTCTCATTCACGGCTCCTGGCACTGGGGCGGCTGCTTCCAAAAGGTGGCGAATCTGCTCGGCGCCGCAGACCATGCGGTGATCGCGCCCGACCTCGCCAGCCACGGCTTCGACCCGACACCGACCGCCGCCGTCACCGACATTTCCGTCTATGCGGCGCCGGTGCGCGCGGCGCTGGAATCGATCGAGGGCAAGGCCATCCTCGTCGGCCATTCCGTCGGCGGTGCCACCTGCACCTGGCTGGGCGAGGAAATGCCGGAGCGCATCGAGGCGCTGGTCTATCTCACCGGCTTCATGGCGCCGAACGGCAAGTCTGCGCGCGACTTCGTCATGACGCCGACCTATCTCAAGGACCCCGCCATCGTGGAGACGCAGGGCATGCTGCGCCTCGGCAAGGAAGGGCTCGGCCTCGATCTTTCCCGCCGCGACCTCATCGCCCGCTCGCTCTATTCCGATTGCAGCGCGCACGACATCGACCGCGCTTTGCCCAATCTGGTGCGGCTCACCCCGCACGCGCCCTTCGCGGCCGTCTCCGCCATAACCCCGCACCGCTTCGGCAAGCTGCGCCGGCACTACATCGAATGCCTGCAGGATCGCGGCTTGCCGCTCGCGGTGCAGCGGGAGATGCAGGCGGCGGTGCCGGGGGCGAAAGTGCATGCGCTCGACACCGGTCATTCGCCCTTCTTCAGCGCGCCGGAGGCGGTGGCCGAACTCTTATTGAACATCCGCTGAGCCCAGCGGGCCACACCTCGGCGTCTTCCGGCAGGGGAAAGGTTCGTGCCCCCTTTCCCGCGCCCCCCGGCACCCGCTAGCCTGACCGGACTTCCAGAAGCCACAAGGCTCATCAAGAGGCACGAATGTCCGATCAGGAAAAGCTCGCCGCGCTGCGGGCGAAATATGCCGGCGTCGGTGGCGGCGTCGTCTATGACGAAACCTTCAAGCGCGTCGCCGAAATGCAGTTCAAGGATGGCGAGAAACGCGTCTGGCCGTGGGCCGGCGCCGCCACCCTGCTCGACGCGCCCTATCGCCCCGACGTGCAGGAACAGGCCGATTTCGGCGGGCTCGACATGGCGCTGATCGGCGTGCCGATGGATCTCGGCGTCACCAATCGCGCCGGCGCCCGCCTCGGCCCGCGCGCCGTGCGCGCCATCGAGCGCGTCGGCCCCTATGAGCATGTACTGGGCATGGTCCCCGCCGCGGAAGCGAAAGTGGCCGATATCGGCGACGTGCCGTTCCGCTCGCGCTTCAGCCTCGATTCCTGCCACGAGGACATCGAAGCCTTCTACAAGAAGATCGTCGCCGCCAGCGTCATCCCGCTGTCGGTCGGCGGCGACCATTCGATCACCGGCTCGATCCTAAAGGCGGTGGGCGAGACGCGCCCGGTGGGCATGCTGCACATCGACGCCCATTGCGACACGTCCGGCACCTATGAGGGCGCCAAGTTCCACCATGGCGGCCCCTTCCGCAACGCGGTGCTGGACGGCGTGCTCGACCCCACCCGCACCATCCAGATTGGCATTCGCGGCGGCGCGGAATTCCTGTGGGAGTTCTCCTATGAGAGCGGCATGACGGTGATCCACGCCGAGGATGTCACCGGCATGGGCGTGCCGGCCATCATCGCCAAGGCGAAGGAGGTGCTGGGCGGCGGGCCGGTCTATGTCTCCTTCGATGTCGACAGCCTCGATCCCGCTTTCGCTCCCGGCACCGGCACGCCGGAAATCGGCGGCCTCACCTCGCGCGAGGTCCTGGAACTGCTGCGCGGGCTCAACGGCCTCGACGTGATCGGCGGCGACGTGGTGGAGATCGCCCCGCAATACGACGCCACCTCCAACACCGCCCATGCGGCGGCGCAGGTGCTCTTCGAGATCTTCTGCCTGGCGGTGACGGCGCACAAGGCACGGAAGGGCTCCTGATGCGCCTCGCTCTGTGGCAGACGGCGGGCGACCCGTCGAACGACCCCGCCGCCAATCTCGATCGTCTCGACGCGACGGCGGCGAAGGCGGCGGCGGGCGGCGCGGATCTGCTGCTCGCGCCGGAAATGTTCCTCACCGGCTACAATATCGGCCGTGAGGCGGCGCAGGCGACGGCGGAGCCGGCGGAAGGGCCGAGCGCCCGCCGCGCCGCGGAGATCGCCCGCGCCCACGGGATCGGCCTCTGCTACGGCTATCCGGAACTCGGCGACGGCGGCGTGATCTACAATTCCTGCCAGTTGCTGGCCAAGGACGGCACGGCGTTGCTCAACTTCCGCAAGACGCATCTGTTCGGCGACCTCGACCGGGCGATGTTCGCCCCCGGCGAGGGGACGGCGGAGGTCGTACGCTTCGAGGGCTACGGCGTCGGCATGCTCATCTGCTACGACGTGGAATTCCCCGAGGCGGTGCGGGCGCTGGCGCTCGCGGGCGCCGACCTCGTACTGGTGCCGACCGCCAATATGAAGCCCTATGACGCGGTCTCGCTCTTCGTCGTTCCGGCCCGCGCCTTCGAGAACGAGGTCTTCGTCGCCTATGCCAATCGCTGCGGGGGCGAGGGCGAACTCGACTATATAGGGCTGAGCTGCGTCGGCGATCCCACGGGCGGCAATCTGGTGCTGGCGGGCGACGGCGAGGAACTTATCTTCGCCGATCTCGATCCGGCCCGGCTGAAGCAGGCGCGCGCGCTGAGCACCCATCTGGCCGACCGGCGCCCCGAGGTTTATGCGCGGGTGGGCGCCAGCTAGACCGCGTCACGCCCTCATTCGCGGGAAGCGCCCTCGCCTTCCGAATCAATACGCGCCGGGCAGTGCCCGGCGCGCGTCATTTCCGTGTCCGTAATGTCAGTGCGCCGGCGATTCCCGTCCGACCGTCAGCGGCACCGATTCCGCCTCGATGGCGCTACGGGCGATGAAGCGGGCGCGCAGCGGCTTCAGAACGAACAGCGCCAGCAGCGCGGCGACCGC
>JAEYTJ010000022.1 GCA_023434095.1 Pseudomonadota bacterium
ACCTTCTGGCCGCGGCCGGTCAGCGTGCGCTGGTAGAGCGCGGTGACGATGCCGAGGGCGAGGTGCAGGCCGGTGCCGGAATCGCCGATCTGGGCGGCGGTGACCAGCGGCAGGCCGTCGCGGAAGCCCGTGGTCGAGGCGGAGCCACCGGTGCATTGGGCGACGTTCTCATAGACCTTGCAGTCCTCGAACGGGCCGGGGCCGAAGCCCTTCACCGAGGCGAGGATGATGCGCGGGTTCAGCTCCTGGATGCGTTCCCAGCTGAAGCCCATGCGGTCGAGCGCGCCCGGGGCGAAATTCTCGACCATCACGTCGCAGATCTTCACCAGTTCCTCGAGGACCTTCTTGCCCTCGGCATTCTTGGTGTCGAGCGTGATGGAGCGCTTGTTGGAGTTCAGCATCGTGAAGTAGAGGCTGTCCGCATTGGGGACATCGCGCAGCTGGGCGCGGGTGACGTCACCCTCGCCCGGGCGCTCTACCTTGATCACATCGGCACCGAACCACGCGAGAAGCTGCGTGCAGGTGGGGCCGGACTGAACATGGGTGAAATCGAGGACGCGAACGCCGTCCAATGCCTTGCCCATGGGGTTCCTCTCGAAATGACCCGGCTTTTCGCCGTTGTGTCGTTGTTACTTAGGGAATGGGACGGGTGGGGAAATTGCCGCTCCCCACCCGTCCCGGTTTGACTTACTTCTTCTTCACGACGCTCTGCGGGTTCAGGCTGCCGATATTGCCGCTTTCGCTGCCGGCGGCCGGATCGATCACGGCGTTGATGAGGGTCGGCTTGCCGCTGTCCATCGCCTCGTCCACGGCGCGCTTCAGCTCGTCCGGGGTGGTGACGTGGTAGCCGACGCCGCCGAAGGCCTCCATCATCTTGTCGTAGCGCGAGTCGGCCACGAAGACGGTGGTGCCGGGATCCCGGCCCGTCGGGTCGGTGTCGGTGCCGCGATAGATGCCGTTATTGTTGAAGATAACGACGCAGACCGGCAGGTTGTAGCGGCAGATCGTCTCCACCTCCATGCCGGAGAAGCCGAAGGCCGAGTCGCCCTCGACCGCCAGCACGGGCTTGCCGGTTTCGACGGCGGCGCCGATGGCGAAGCCCATGCCGATGCCCATCACGCCCCAGGTACCGACGTCCAGGCGCTTGCGCGGCTGGTACATGTCGATGACGCCGCGGGCGAGGTCGAGCGTGTTCGCGCCTTCATTGACGAGGATCGCGTCGGGACGCTCCTTCATCACCTGCTTGAGCGCGCCCAGCGCCGAATGGAAGTCCATCGGGGTGGAGTTCTTCAAGAGCCGCTGGGACATCTTGGAGATGTTGACTTCCTTGCGGGCGTTGATGGCGTCGGTCCACTCCGCCGCAGGCGCCTTCCAGCCGGACTTGATGCCGTCGTTCAGGGCCTCGATCACCGAGCCGATGTCGCCGACCAGCGGCGCCGCGATCTCGACGTTCGAATCCATTTCCTTGGGCTCGATATCGATCTGGATGAACTTCTTCGGGGCGTCGCCCCAGGTCTTGCCCTTGCCGTGCGAGAGCAGCCAGTTGAGGCGGGCGCCGACGAGCACGACGACGTCCGAATCCTTCAGCACCGTCGAGCGGGCGGCGCCGGCCGAGAGCGGATGGGTGTCGGGCAGCAGGCCCTTGGCCATCGACATCGGCAGGAAGGGGATGCCGGAGGTCTCGATGAAGGAGCGGATCGCCTCGTCGGCCTGCGCGTAGGCCGCGCCCTTGCCGAGGATGATGAGCGGCTTCTTCGCTGACTTCAGCACGTCGAGCGCGCGGGTGACCGCGGCCGGGGACGGGAGCTGCGCCGGGGCGGCGTCGATCACCTTCACCAGCGACTTGGCGCCGGCATCGGCGTCCATCACCTGCGAGAACAGCTTGGCCGGCAGGTCGAGATACACGCCGCCGGGACGGCCGGAGACCGCCGCGCGGATGGCGCGGGCGACGCCGATGCCGATATCGGCCGCATGCAGCACGCGGAACGCGGCCTTGCAGAGCGGCTTGGCGATGGCGAGCTGGTCCATCTCCTCATAGTCGCCCTGCTGGAGGTCGACGATCTCGCGCTCGGAAGAGCCGGAGATGAGGATCATGGGGAAGCAGTTGGTGGTGGCGTTCGCCAGGGCGGTGAGGCCGTTGAGGAAGCCCGGCGCCGAGACGGTGAGGCACACGCCCGGCTTCTTGGTCAGAAAGCCGGCGATGGCGGCAGCGTTGCCGGCGTTCTGCTCATGGCGGAACGAGATCACGCGGATGCCTTCGGCCTGCGCCATGCGGCCGAGGTCCGTGATCGGAATCCCGGGCACGCCGTAGATGGTGTCGATATCGTTCAGTTTGAGCGCATCGATGACCAGGTGGAAGCCGTCGGTGAGATCCTGTTCGGTCTCGTTGGCGGCATTCACGTCAATAACCTGTGCGACTGCGGACATCCCGTATTCCCTCCCAAACGTCCTTCGGCGGGTTCATGCCGCCCTAATCTAGGTCTACGTGGTTCTCGACATGCTCGGCGAGCCGGAGCGTGTGGTCGCGCACCAAACGCTCGGCGCGGTCCGCGTCCCGCGCCTCGAGAGCAAGAATGATCTCAAGATGGTCGGAGGCCGAACGCTGCGCCCGGTCCATCTCGAAGATCGTGCGGTGGCGGATGGCCCGTACATGGAAGAACAGGTTTTCCGTCATCGCCACGAGCAGCGAAGAGCCGCTCAGCCGGATCAGCGCCTGGTGGAACGCGATATTCGCACTCGAATATTCGTCACACCGGTCACGCTCGATCCGCGCCAGATCGAACTTCTTGAACAACGTCCTCAGCTCGGCGATCGCCTCGTCGCTTGCGCGCTGCGTGGCGAGGCGGGCCGCCATGCTTTCCAGTGCCGCCCAAGCCTCGATCATCTGGATGATCTCGGCCTTGGAGCGGCGAACCACCATAATGCCCCGCCGGGGTACGGCGCGGAGCAGGCCTTCCTGCTCCAGCATCGCGACCGCCTCGCGGATCGGCGTCCGGCTTGCGCCGAGACGCTCGGAAATGTCCCGCTCGTCGAGCAGCATCGGCTCGCTCGAGCCGTAGATGTTCATGTTCGTGATGGCTTCCTTGAGAGCGGCGTAGGCCTTGCTCTTGAAGCTCTCCTTGGCCGGCAGGCGTTCGATGGTCAGACCATTCTCACCGCTCTGCCAGGGCTTGCTCACAACGGCTTTGCTGCTCACGGAAGCGTCCTCTGCGGAAAACCCACAGTGGATTTCCGAAAAAGTGGCATACCAAATACCAACATGTCAATTCGCTTGTCCCCGCTACCGGGGGGCCTCCGGCTCCTTTTCCTCACCCGCGCCGCACGCTTTCTCGCAACCCTGTGACCTTTGGTAAGGAGGCCGGAGCGCGCTTGCGTATGCAATATACCACGGGTGAACGCGGCTGGCGAGAGCGTCGGAACACTTTGCTGCGGTGCGCAGTCAAAAGTTCGTTCCGAATCGTTCCAATCAGGGCGCGGAGGTCAGGCGGCGCTGCCGCCAGCGGAGCGGGAAATCCAGTCCGTCCAACGCTTCAGGGAGCGCACGCGGGCAGAGCCTCACGACGCACCGGACGGGGAAGGACGGCAGCCGGCGCGTGCAACGCACCACGCCGGCGCGGGGGTCACGAGGGGAACCGACCGTGCTTTTCCACATGGGCGGCGAGGCCGAGCGTGTGCTCGCGCACCAGGCGCTCGGCAAGGTCCGCGTCGCGCGCGGCGAGCGCGGCGATGATGGCACGGTGCTCCTGCAGCGAGCGCTCCGACCGGTTCTCCTGGCGCACCGAGACGGCGCGGATGCCGCGGATGTGGATGAAGAGATTCTCCGTCACCTCGCCGATCATGGCGCAGCCGCCGAGCCGGATGATGGTCTGGTGGAAGCGGATATTGGCGTTGGAATATTCGTTCATGTGCTCGGCCGGCGCCTCGGCCTCGAAGTCGTGGAACATCTCGCGCAGTTCCGCGAGATCGCGGTCGCTGGCGCGGCTCGCCGCCAGCCGGGCGGCCATGCTCTCCAGCGCGGCCCAGACGATGATCATGTCGATGATCTCGCGCTTGGACTTGCGCACCACGAAGATGCCGCGGCGCGGCACCGAGCGCACGAAGCCTTCCTGCTCGAGGACGGTCAGCGCCTCGCGGATGGGCGTTCGGCTGACGCCGAGATCATGGGAAAGCTGCCGCTCGTCGAGGCGAATCTCGCTCTCCTGGCCATACATGTCCATCTCGGTGATGGCCTTCTTGATGGCGTCATAGGCCAGGGTGCGAAGGCTCGTATTGGCCGCGAGAGGCGCGATGTTCAGCCTTGTCTGGGTATCGGCGATTTCCACGGGCGGTTTCCTCGTCAGTTGCTCGAGATGTTGTTCTTGTTGTTGTCCGCCGCATTTTCGCTGCGGCGCGGCCGGCTTCGCCGGCCCTTCACTTGGCCCCGCCCGCATCTTGGCGATTCTCTGGCGGATCAAGGCATCGCGAGCATCGTATAACACATACAGAATGTCCATGCGGGAGCCTGCGCGCCGGAGCGCCCGACCCGCCCGCCGACACCTCTCCTCCCGTCCCGTATCGTCTGTTTTGACCCCGCCGGCGGCGCCCGGCCGCGTCGGCGGCGGCCGTTCTGGTTATCTGACGTTGGGTAATAGAGGCGCAATATTCCCTATGGGCATGTGCCGTTACGTCAGTATGCGTCCTGCACAGGGCAAATGTTCGTGGTATGCAAAATTTTGCATTACCCAAAATTCATAGTATGGTCGTTTTAATGGCTGATCGATGACCCGCCCAAATGGGCGTGCTTAGCGGACATTCAATAAGAAAACAGAAAATATTCGCTCTCTTTACGTTGGGAAACGTTCGAGGACAACATGACATCTGACGCAACGGCATCCATCAATAAAAAGCGCTGGCTGCAGCTGGTGTTCGGCGTGATCTGCATGTGCATGATCGCCAACATGCAGTATGGCTGGACCTTCTTCGTCAATCCGATGCAGGAAGCCCATGGCTGGGATCGCGCTGCGATCCAGGTGGCGTTCTCCATCTTCATCGTCACCGAGACCTGGCTGGTGCCGATCGAGGGCTGGTTCGTCGACAAGTATGGCCCGCGCGTCGTGGTGCTGTTCGGCGGCCTGCTGTGCGGCCTCGCCTGGGTCATCAACTCCTATGCCGATACGCTGACCCTGCTCTATGTCGGCGCGGCGCTGGGTGGCGTCGGCGCCGGTGCGGTGTATGGCACCTGCGTGGGCAATTCGCTCAAGTGGTTCCCGGATCGTCGCGGCCTCGCCGCCGGCATCACCGCCGCCGGCTTCGGTGCAGGCTCGGCGCTGACCGTGATTCCGATCCAGAACATGATCAAGAATCAGGGCTACGAGGCCGCGTTCTTCTATTTCGGCGTCGGCCAGGGCGTGGTGATCACACTGCTCGCCCTCTTCCTCGCCGCTCCGAAGAAGGAGCAGATCGCTGCCTTCGCCGCCAAGGCGGTGGCCAAGCTCTCGCAGTCGGCCCGCGATTTCGCGCCGAAGGAGATGCTCTCCACCCCGCTGTTCTGGGTGATGTATGCGATGTTCGTCATGATGGCCGCCGGCGGCCTGATGGCGACCGCCCAGCTCGGCCCGATCGCCAAGGACTTCGGCATCGCCGACATTCCGGTGAGCCTCATCGGCATCACCCTGCCGGCGCTGACCTTCGCCGCCGCGATCGACCGTGTGCTCAACGGCCTGACCCGCCCGTTCTTCGGCTGGGTGTCCGACCAGATCGGCCGCGAGAACACCATGTTCGTGGCCTTCGCCATCGAGGGCGTCGGCATCTATGCGCTGAGCGTGCTCGGCCATAACCCGGTGCTGTTCGTCATCCTCACCGGCCTGGTGTTCTTCGCCTGGGGCGAGATCTACTCGCTGTTCCCGGCCATGTGCGGCGATGCCTTCGGCTCCAAGTTCGCCACCACCAATGCCGGCCTGCTCTACACCGCCAAGGGTACGGCGGCGCTGATCGTGCCGTTCACCTCGATCATCACCACGATGACGGGCAGCTGGCACGCGGTGTTCATCACCGCCGCCGCGCTGAACATCATCGCCGCCGTGATGGCGCTGGCGGTGCTCAAGCCGCTCGCCTCGGCGCATGGTCGCCGGGCCGCGGCCGCCGCCGCGGCGGCGAAGGGGTCGGCCGGCGCGGTGGCGGCCGAGTAGGCCGCTTCCCCGACGTCGCATCCGTTTCAGGGCCCGTCTTCGGACGGGCCCTTTTCTTTTTTCGCATATCCGAAGCGACCGAACCCGGCGCGGGCTGCGACAGTCTGTCAGAATTCCAATTGTAAACGGGGGGCGAGAACGGTGCGGGAGAGTGGCGCTTTCGTGTCATCGTTGCCCCATTTCGGCTACAGGGGCGGAAAAAGGCAAGTCACCGTTCCCGAGAGTTCCTGATATTTATCTTTTAAATGAATTTGAGCTTACCCAAAGGTGGCTCACGACAACGATATGACATCTATTAATAGGCGCCATGGCAACAAGTCGAAAGTCTACGGTGTCTTTAGGCTTACGGAACGGTTGGCGAGTCATAAAACCCAATTGGCATACATAATATTGTCGATTATGATCGGTCCTCAGCGGGTCGGTTCCGCAACCCTGCGTCAGAGCGTGTCCGAGGTGTCGGAACGCGGCGTAAGGGGACGGATACCGCGCAACCTTTGAGACCGAAATGCCGCACGAGCGGCCGTCGCGGGGGCGACGCAGAACGCGCCCCTGAGACCAACGACAAGCCGGCGCCCGAGCCCGACAGGCAACGGAGCGACCGCAACAAAAAAGCCGATCCGCGGCATTTATCGATTTGGGAGAGGAGATCGCCCTTGAATACGTCCAAGACTCTGGCGGCCATGGGCCCGGGCCAGGATTTCTCTGAAAGCCGCCGCTGGATGCAGCTGGTGGTCGGCGTGGTCTGCATGATCGCGACCGCCAACATCCAGTACGCCTGGACCCTGTTCGTCCCCGAGATCCAGCAGACCTTTGGCTGGGAGCGCGCCTCGATCCAGGTGGCGTTCACCATCTTCGTGCTGGTGCAGACCTGGCTGGCCCCGATCGAGGGCTACTTCATCGACAAGTTCGGCCCCCGCCTGATGGTCGCCTTCGGCGCGCTGTTCATCGGCACGGCCTGGGTCATCAATTCGCAGGCCACCACCCTGATGGGCTTCTACTTCGGCGCGGCCATCGGCGGCACCGGCGTCGGCTCCATCTACGCCACCTGCATCAACAACGCGCTCAAGTGGTTCCCGGATCGCCGCGGCCTCGCCGTCGGCCTCACCGCGGGCGGCTACGGCGCCGGCTCGGCCGCGACCATCCTGCCGATCGCGGCGATGATCGAGTCCTCGGGCTTCCAGGAGACCTTCTTCTTCTTCGGCCTGCTTCAGGGCGGCCTCGCCTTCATCGCCGCCTGGTTCCTGCGTTCGCCGAAGGCGGGCGAGGTCAAGGCGTCCTCCAAGCTCAACCAGAGCCGCCGCGACTACACCCTCAAGGAAGCCCTGAACACCAAGCTGTTCTGGCTGATGCTGGTCATGTTCACCTGCGTCGTCACCGGCGGCATGATGGCCGTGGCGCAGCTGGGCGTCATCGCGCAGGATCTCGGCGTGAAGGAGTTCGAGGTCAACCTGTACTTCTTCACCATGGCCGCCCTGCCGCTCGCGCTGATGCTCGACCGCGTCATGAACGGCATCTCGCGTCCGCTGTTCGGCTGGATCTCCGACCACATCGGCCGTGAGAAGACCATGGTCATCGCCTTCTCGCTCGAAGGCATCGGCATCATCGCGCTCGGCTATTTCGGCCACAATCCGTGGGCGTTCCTCATCCTCTCCGGCGTCGTCTTCCTCGCCTGGGGTGAAGTTTACTCGCTGTTCTCGGCGCTCGCCGGCGACGCCTTCGGCACCAAGCACATCGCGAAGATCTACGGCGTGCTCTACTGCGCCAAGGGTATCGGCGCCCTGTTCGTCCCGGTCGGCAACCTGCTGATGGAAGCCACCGGCACCTGGTCGACCGTGCTCTACACCGTCGCCGCCATGGACCTGTTCGCCGCCTTCCTCGCCGTGACGCTGCTGCCGCGCACGCTGAAGGCGCATGTCGCGCAGTCCACCGCCATGGCCGCCTCGGTCGACAAGACCGCCACCGCCTCGGCGCACGCCTGATCCACGGCCCTCGCGACCGGCGGCCCGCGCGGTCGCCGGTCGAACGAGCCGGTCCTCATCTGATCGACGAGGGGCCCTTCGCGGGGCCCCTTTTCGTTTTGGGGGTTCAGCCGCCCGTCGCGGCGGCGAGGGCGAGGTCGGCGAGATACCCGACCTTGCGACTGGCGGCAGGCCCGAGCGAGGCCAGTTCCACGGGGTCGAACCAGCGCGCCTCCAGCGCGTCGTCGGCCGCCACCGCCTCGCCCGCCTGCCAGCGGCAGAGCACGGCGATCATTGCGAAATGATGGGCGAGGGCGCCCGTGCCGTCATGCTCGATGAAGTCCAGCACGGTGATCAAGCGCGGCGCCTCGGCGCGAAGGCCGGTCTCCTCGTGCAGTTCGCGCAGCGCAGCGTCGAGATAGGGCTCGCCCGGCTCCACGCGCCCGCCGGGAAAACCCCACAGGCCCTGGTCGGGCGGGTTGGCGCGGCGCACCAGCAGCACGGCGCCGTCGCGCTCGACGAGGGCGAGGACGGCGACGGTGGGGCGGACGGCAGGGGGCGGCGTCATGCGGAAGGGCTCCCGGAGAAAGCGCGGCCGGGACGACCCCGGCCGCGCGAAAACTACTCCGCCGCGGCGACGTCGCGATAGAGCTGCCCGCCACCCTCGCGGAAGCGGGCCGCCATGTCCTCCATGCCGCGCTCGGCGTCGGTCTGCCGGGCGGCGTCGCGGATCTCGTCGCGAATATCCTGGCTGATCTTCATCGAGCAGAATTTGGGCCCGCACATCGAGCAGAAATGCGCCAGCTTGTGCGCCTCCTTCGGCAGGGTCTCGTCGTGGAAGGCCAGGGCGGTGTCGGGGTCGAGGGCGAGGTTGAACTGGTCCTGCCAGCGGAATTCGAAGCGCGCCCGCGAGAGGGCATCGTCCCAGGCCCGCGCCAGCGGGTGCCCCTTGGCGAGGTCGGCGGCGTGGGCGGCGATCTTGTAGGTGATGACGCCGGTCTTCACGTCGTCGCGGTTGGGAAGGCCGAGATGCTCCTTCGGCGTGACGTAGCAGAGCATGGCGGTGCCGAACCAGCCGATCATCGCCGCGCCGATGGCGCTGGTGATGTGGTCGTAGCCCGGCGCGATGTCGGTGGTCAGCGGGCCGAGCGTGTAGAAGGGCGCCTCGCCGCAGGTGGCGAGCTGCTTGTCCATGTTGGCCTTGATCTTGTGCATCGGCACGTGGCCGGGCCCCTCGATCATCACCTGGCAGTCCTGCGCCCAGGCGATCTGCGTCAGCTCGCCCAGCGTTTCCAGCTCGGCGAACTGCGCCGCGTCGTTGGCGTCGGCGATGGAACCGGGGCGCAGCCCGTCGCCGAGCGAGAAGGTCACGTCATAGGCGCGCATGATCTCGCAGATCTCGGCGAATCGCTCGTAGAGGAAGCTCTCGCGGTGATGGGCGAGGCACCATTTCGCCATGATGGAGCCGCCGCGCGAGACGATGCCGGTCACGCGGTCGGCGGTGAGCGGCACATGGGGCAGGCGCACCCCGGCATGGATGGTGAAATAGTCCACGCCCTGCTCGGCCTGCTCGATCAGCGTGTCGCGAAAAACCTCCCAGGTGAGGTCCTCGGCGATGCCGCCGACCTTCTCCAGCGCTTGGTAGATCGGCACGGTGCCGATCGGCACCGGCGCGTTGCGCAGGATCCACTCGCGTATGTTGTGGATATTGCGGCCGGTGGAGAGGTCCATCACGGTGTCCGCACCCCAGCGTATGGCCCACACCATCTTGTCCACCTCGTCGGCGACCGAGGAGGTGACGGCGGAATTGCCGATATTGGCGTTGATCTTGACGAGGAAGTTGCGGCCGATGGCCATCGGCTCCAGTTCGCCATGGTTGATGTTGGCGGGGATGACGGCGCGGCCGCGCGCCACCTCGTCGCGCACGAATTCCGGGGTCACCACATCGGGGATGGCGGCGCCGAAATCCTCGCCGTCGCGGATAAGCTCGCGCATCCGCTCGCGCAGGCCGTTTTCGCGCAGCGCGACATATTCCATCTCCGCCGTGACGATGCCGGCCCGGGCATAGGCCATCTGCGTCACCGCGCCGGCCTTGGCCCGCAGCGGGCGGTGGGCGAGCGGGAAGGGCGTGACCAGCTTCTCGGCGGGGACATGGCCGTTATCCTCCGGCTTCACCCGCCGGCCGTCATATGCCTCCACGTCGCCGCGCGCGCGCACCCAGGCGTCGCGCGGGCGGGCGAGGCCGGCGGCGATGTCGATGCTGGCCTGCGCGTCCGTATAGGGCCCCGAGGCGTCGTAGACTGCGAGGTTGGGCTCGCCGGCGGAAGGGTGCAGAAGGATTTCGCGGAACGGCACGCGGAAACCCCGCGCGGGGCATTCGGCATAGATGCGGCGCGAGCCGGGAATGGGGCCGGTCGCGACGGTGAGGTTGGCGGTGTCTTTGGTCGACATGCAGGATCTCCGAAACCAGAGGTTGGGGAGATCCGGGCGTATGACGTTGGGGAAGGATGGCGATGCGGGGTTGTCCCGCGAGGCGACGCCATTCGGTTCCGATCCCTTCGCCGGCATGACCCGGATCAGGTTCGAAGGGTCATCGCGTTGCCTTGCCTTGCGGCGCGGCCGGCGCTCTCTCAGCCCCCTAGCGGGGCTCCCCTTGGAACGCGGCGATCTTCGGCCAAAGGCGGCGCGGGGTCAATCGTGCTGAACCGTCACCCCGCCGCTGCCGTATTCCTGTAGATTGCTGACGCAATGAACATGCAGAACGACACGTCGGGGAGAACCATGCGCCGCAGGAAGATTTCGCTCGGCAGGATTGTCGCCATGGCGGCGCTCGCCGCGCCTTTCGCCTTTTCGACCGCCGCCTTCGCCCAGGAGGCCTGCGGGCGCACCGGCGCCGGCTTCGACGCCTGGCTCGCCGGCTTCAAGCAGCAGGCGGTGGCGGAAGGCGTGTCGGCGCGCACGGTGGCCGCCGCGCTCAACGGCGTGAGCTATGCCCCCGACATCGTCGGCACCGATCGCGGGCAGAAGGTGTTCGGCCAGAGCTTCTTCCAGTTCTCCGACCGCATGGTCGCCAATTACCGCATCCAGCAGGGCCGGCAGAAGATCCAGGCCAATCCCGACCTGTTCGGCCGCATCGAGCGGCAGTTCGGCGTGCCGGGCGCGGTGCTGGTGGCGTTCTGGGGGCTGGAGACCGATTTCGGCACCTTCATGGGCGACAAGCAGACCATCCGCTCCGTCGCCACGCTCGCCTGGGACTGCCGGCGGGCGGAGATGTTCCGCACCCAGCTGATGGCGGCGCTGAAGATCATCGACCGTGGCGACCTCACCGTGCAGACCATGCGCGGCCCCTGGGCGGGGGAACTCGGCCAGTTCCAGTTCCTGCCCGACCATTATCTCAATTATGGCGTCGATTTCGACGGCGACGGGCGGGTCGATCTCATCCGCTCCGCGCCCGACGCGCTGGCCTCGGCCGCCAACTACATCAAGGCGCTGGGCTGGAAGGCCGGCCAGCCCTGGCTGGAAGAGGTGCGCGTGCCGCCGAACCTGCCCTGGGACCAGGCGGACCTGTCGATCAAAATCCCCCGCTCGCAATGGGCGCGCATGGGGGTGGTGCGGGCCGGCGGCGGTCAGCTTCCGGCCGACCAGCTTCCCGCCTCGCTGCTGCTGCCGATGGGGCGGAACGGGCCGGCTTTCCTCGTCTATCCGAATTTCGACGTGTTTACCGAGTGGAATAACTCGCTGACCTACGCCACCTCCGCCGCCTATCTCGCCTCGCGCGTCGCCGGGGCGGGGCCGTTCAATCGCGGGCAGGGCGACAAGATCCCGGTGCTCTCCATGGCGGAGGTGAAGGATCTGCAGACGATGCTGAACGCGCGCGGGCACCATGTCGGGCGCATCGACGGCATCGTCGGCGCGGCGACGCGGCAGGCGATCAAGGTGGAGCAGATGCGGCTCGGCCTGCCGGCCGATTCCTATCCGACGCCGGAACTGGTGGCGGCGCTGCGGGCGGGCAGGTAAGTCTTTACTCGGAAGATCAACGTCATGGCCGGGCTTGACCCGGCCATCTACGCTTTTGACCTGCGCCGAAGGCGTGGATCCCCGGGATAAAGCCGGGGATGACGGCGACTGTGCGGGATGACCGCAGGCGGGGACAGCTTTCGCCCATAGGGCAGACCAGCCGTCAGCCCCTACAGCACCGGCACGCCCTGCTGCTTGGCCTTCACTTCCGGCTCGACATGGATGTTGACGAGGATGTCGGCGACCTCGGCCTCCAGCGCGTCCTCGATGCGGTCGCAGATGGCGTGGGCCTGGCTCACCGGCATGTCGCCGGGCACGACGAGGTGGAAGTCGACGAAGGTCATGCGGCCGGCCTGGCGGGTGCGCAGGTCGTGCGCCTCGATGGCGCCGGTGGCCTCGGCGGCGATGCGCTTGCGGATGCGCTCCAGCGTCTCGCCCGGCACGGCCTGGTCCATCAGCCCGCCGACGCTCTCCTTCAGCACCGACCAGCCCGACCACAGGATGTTCACCGCGACGAGGCCGGCGAGCACGAGGTCGAGCTTGTCCCAACCCGTGACCACGGCCAGCATCACGCCGAGCAGAACGCCGGCCGAGGAGAGCACGTCGGTGAACAGATGCCGCCCGTCGGCCGCCAGTGCCGGGGAGCGCGCGCGCCGGCCTTCGCGGATGAGCACGGCACACCAGATGCCGTTGATGACGGTGGCGGCGGCGTTGATCGCCAGTCCCTGGGGGGAGGCGTCAAAGCTGTGCGGTTCGAGCCAGCCGAGATAGACCTCGCGCATGATCGAGATCGCCGCCACCACGATCAGCACGCCGACAATGACGGCGGAAAAATACTCCGCCTTGGCATAGCCATAGGGGTGGGCGGCATCGGCCGGCTTGGCGCTGACCCGCAGCGCCAGCACCGCGGTGATGGCGGTGGCGACGTTGACGATGCTTTCCAGCGCGTCCGAATACAGCGCCACGCTGCCGGTCAGCAGGAAGGCGAGATATTTCAGGCCCAGCACCAGCAGGCTGATGCCGACATTGATCAAGGCGATCCGCGAGGAGAGTGCCATCGGCGCATACCCGTTCCGGCGCCGCGCGCCCATCGCCGCAGCGCTTAGTCGGTCGGCGGGCAAAAATCAAGCAGGACCAATGACTTGCAAGTCATTCGCAGAAGCAGTCGCAACCGCGCGTTTGGGGCGGCTCAGGCGTTGGCGTGGCGCGGCAGAAGCGCTCCCCGGTGGCGGATGACGCGGCCGGCGAGATGGTGCCCGGCCTCGGCGGCGGCGGCCGGCGCCTCGCCGGCCAGACGCGCGGCGAGATAGGCGGCATTGAAGCTGTCGCCCGCCGCGGTGGTGTCGACCGGCACCACCGGCTGGGGAATGGCGACCAACTGCGAGGCACCGCCGCTCACCACCAGCGCGCCCTCGGCGCCGTTCTTCACCACGATTTCCTGTACGCCGAAGGTGGCGAGCCGCTCCGCGGTGGCGGTAGGCGAGCCGTCGCCCCACAGCGTCGCCTCATCCTCGAAAGTGGGCAGGGCGATGGAGGTGCGCTTGAGCGCCTCGGCATAGACGGCGCGGGCCCGGGCGACGTCGCCGCCCCAGTTGCGCGGGCGGAAATTGCCGTCGAACACGATGCGCGTGCCGCGCTCGCGGGCGAATTCGATCGTCGCCAGCAGGCGCCCGAGCCCGGCATTGGAATAGAGCGAGAGGGTGATTCCGGAGAGGTAGACGAGCTTGGCCTCGATCAGCGCTTCGCAGACCGCCTCCCAGCCGGGCAATTCGAACAACTCGCGCGCCGGGGCGGTGTCGCGCCAATAGGTGAAGCTGCGCTCGCCCGTGCCGTCGATGTCGATGAGATAGAGCCCGGCGGTGCGGCCGGGGACGCGGGCCATCAGTCGCGTGTCGAGGCCCTCGCCCTGGGCGGAGGCGCGGATGGCGTCGGAATAGGGGTCGTCGCCCAGCGCGGTCGCATAGGCGGTCTCGACGCCGGCGCGGGCGAGATAGACGGCGGTGTTGAAGGTGTCGCCGCCGACGCCCTGGCTGAAGCGCCCGTCGGCGCCGCGCGCCAGCTCGACCATCACTTCGCCGATCGAAATCACCTGGGCCATGCGTCACTCCCTTCCCCGCCTCGATTCGCGCGGGAGCCTCGCTTTATTCGCACGGTGAGGCAAGGTCGGGGCGGTTCTCCGTCCCGCAAGGGCGGGACGGAGAAGGCGCGCTCAGAGCTGGACGCCGCGCGTCAGGGCGCCGTCGATGACGAGATTGGTGCCGTAGATGAAGCTTGCCGCCGGGCTCGCCAGGAAGACGGCGCCATTGGCGATTTCCTGCGGCGTCGCCATGCGGCCCGTGGGGTTCAGCGCCAGCGCCTCGGCGAACAAAGCGGGGTTGCCGTCCTTGATCTGGTTCCAGATGCCGCCCTCGAAATAGGTGTTGCCGGGCGAGACGGTGTTGGCGCGGATCTTCTTGGGCGCCAGCTGATAGGCGAGGCCCTGCGTGTAGTGGATCAGTGCCGCCTTGAACACGCCATAGGGACCGCAGGCGAAGTCGATCTCGCGGCCGGACACCGAGGAGATGGTGACGATGGAGGCGGCGGCGCTCTTCTCCAGATAGGGCATGGCGGCGTTGACGAGGCGCACCGTGCCCATGAGGTCGGTCTCGAAGCCCTTCTTCCAGTGCTCCTCGTCATGGCCGACGGCGAGCGCGCTGACATTCGCAACGACGATGTCGAGGCCGCCGAACGCCTCGGCCGCCTTTTCCACCAGGCTCGCGAGGGCGGCGCCGTCGGAGACGTCGGCGGCGGCGCCCAGCGTCTTCACGCCGCTTTCCGCGAGGCGCGCGGCGGTGGCTTCCGCTTCCGCGCCGTTGCGGCTGCACAGGGCGACGTCGCAGCCTTCGGCCGCCAGCGTTTCGGCGATGGCGAGGCCGATGCCCTTGGTGCCGCCGGTGACGACGGCGCGCAGGCCCTTCAGTCCGAGATCCATGGTCGGTGGTCCTTCACGAGTGGGGGAAAGAGGCTCGGCCCATGATCCCCGCGCCACCGCGAGCGCACAAGACGCTTCGCTGGCTTATCCCGATGCGGCGTGCGGCGCCGGACTCACGGCGCGATCATGATGACGCGCGGCACGGTGGCGGGCGGGGGCGCCTGCGTCGCCGAGGTTGCGCCTGTTTCCCCGGACGGCGTCGCTTCGGCGGGCGGCGCCGGCCAGCCGCCTTCGGGCGCGTAGCGGGATTCGAGGTCGCGGGCGCGCTGCCCGTTCAGGCCGACGAGGCAGATCAGCCGCTGCTCCATGACGCCCGAGCCGCCCAGCCGGCCGCCGATGCTCTGCCGGGGGCCTTCGCCTTCGAACGGGGCGATGCTCTGGCACTCGAAATTGCGCCAGTGGACGAACCGTCCCTGCGCCTCCTCGAACAGCGAACTCCAGCGGCGGCGCTGCGCCGGCTGCAGATCGGCCCGCGCCTCAATGGCGGCGAGCACGCCGGTGACGCTGCGCTGCAATGCCTGTTCGCCCGCCGCCTGAAGCGCCGCGAGGCAGTCGAGATAGGCACGCGGCTCGGCGTGTTCGCGCCGGCACGCCGCCGGGTCCGCCGACGCCGAGGCAGCGGCGCCGCTCAGCAGAAGCGGCGCGGCCAGCAGGAGATGGCCGAGGCGGCGGCGGAATGTCATCGTTGCAGCCTCCGTTCGGCCCCTCGCGGTCAGGCGGCGGGCGATTTGCGCAGGAAGGCGTCCATCCGCTCCAGCGCGCGGCAGATGTTCTCGGCCGAGTTGGCGTAGGACAGGCGGATATAGCCCTCGCCGAACACGCCGAAATCCGGCCCGCCAATGGTGGCGACTCCCGCCTCGTCCAGCAAGGCGGTGGCGAGCTTCTTGGCCGAGGTCCAGCCGGTGCCCGAAATATTGGGGAAGGCGTAGAAGGCGCCCTTCGGCACGGCGCAGCGTACGCCCGGCAGGGCGTTGAGCCCATCCACCACCAGCTTCCGGCGGCGGTCGAACTCCGCCACCATCTCCGCTACGCAGTCCTGCGGGCCGGTGAGCGCCGCCAGCGCCCCGAACTGCGCCGGCGCGTTGACGCAGGACCACGCATTGACCGCGAGCTTGCGGGCGGCGTCGAACAGCGCTTCCGGCCACAGCGCCCAGCCGAGGCGCCAGCCGGTCATCGCATAGGTCTTCGACCAGCCATTGAGCAGGATCAGCCGGCCGCGGATCTCGGGATAGGCGAGCAGGGTGGTGTGGGCCTCGCCGTCGAACAGGAACTGGTCGTAGATCTCGTCCGACAAGATGGCGACCTGCGGGTGAGCCGCCAGCCCGGCGACGAAGGCGTCGATCTCGGCCTTGGGGGTGACGCCGCCGGTCGGGTTGGCCGGCGAATTGAGGATGACGAGGCGGGTGCGCTCGGTGATCAGCGAGAGGGCTTCCGCGGCGGAGAAGCCGAAGCCGTTCTCCTCGCGCACCGGGACCGGCACCGGCGTCGCGCCGGTGAATTCGATCATCGAGCGGTAGATGGGAAAGCCGGGGTCGGGATAGAGGATTTCCGCGCCGGGTTCGCCGAGCATGAGGATGGCGGAGAACATCGTCACCTTGCCGCCGGGGACGATCGTCACCCGGCCGGGATCGATGCCGAGGCCGAAGCGGCGCTGGATGTCGCCGGCCACCGCCTCGCGCAGCGGCTCGATGCCGACCGAGGGGGTGTAGCCGTGCTGGCCGTCGCGCAGCGCCTTGATGGCGGCCTCGACGATGTGGCCGGGCGTGGCGAAATCCGGCTGGCCGATGCCGAGATTGATGATGTCGCGGCCCTGCGCCGACAGCGCCGCCGCGCGCGCCAGCACGGCGAAGGCGTTCTCCTCGCCGATCCGGTCGAAGGCCGCGACGGGATGAAGGGGCAGGCGGGCGGCTGGCGTCATCATATCCTCCTGGCGGTTCCGGCGGGGTGGGCCCCGGCGCGGCGCATCAAAGCTCTTGCAGTCTTTCGCAGTCGTGTCACACGGGAGCGGGGCCGGGTTCAAGTGCGATGCCGCTGTGCGGGAACGGGATGAGACGCCGATGAAGGATCTGCACGACGAGACGTCCGCCCCGCCGGCGCTGCCGCTCGGCGATCCGGTCGACACGACGCCGGCCCCGCGGCCGACGCGTACGGTGCTGGCCCGCCGGTTCGTGGACATTGTGCCTTTCGATCTCGACGCCCATGGGCCGGCGCTGTTCGCAGCCAGCCATGGACCGGAGAAGGAGGCGATCTTCGCCTATCTGCCGACCGGGCCCTATGCGGATTACGACGCCTTCGCCGCCTATTACGGCGCGGCGGCGGAGCGTGACGACCCGCTGCTGTTCACGATTCTCGACAAGGCGAGCGGCGTCGCGGTCGGCCATGCGACGTATCTGCGGATCGACCCGGCGAACCGAAGCATCGAGGTCGGCCATATCCTCTACACGCCGGCGCTGATGCGCACGCCGGGCGGCACCGAGGCCATGTATCTTATGGCCCGCCACGTGTTCGAGACGCTGGGCTACCGGCGCTACGAGTGGAAGTGCAACGCGCTGAACGCTCCCTCGCGCCGGGCGGCGGCGCGCTACGGCTTCCGCTTCGAGGGGCTGTTTCGTCACCACATGATCGTCAAGGGCCGCAACCGCGACACGGCGTGGTTCGCCATCCTGTCCGAGGAATGGCCGCAGATCGCGCTGGCGATGGAGGCGTGGCTGGCGCCGGAGAATTTCGACGCCGCCGGCCGGCAGCGTGTGTCGCTCTCTGCGCTCAACGCCCGCACGCTGGAGGTGGAGGGCCGCGCGCTGCGCCGCGCCGACCTCGCCGACCTTCCCGCCGTGGAGACGCTGCAGCGCGCCGCCTATGCCCGCAACCGCATCCTGCTCGGCGTCGAGCCGGTGCCGCTGCTCTGGGACTATGCCCGCGTGTTCCGCGAGCGCGAGGTGTGGGTGCTCGACGGGGATGACGGCATCGCCGCCGTCGCCATACTCCAGCCGAGGGGCGACGACCTGCTCGCCGACAGCCTCGCCGCCTGCCCACGCGCGCAGGGCTTCGGCTTTGGCAATCTGCTGCTGGCGGCGGCCGAGGCGCGGGCACGCGCGCTCGGACGGGATACGGTGCGGCTCTATACCGGCGAGCCGCTGGAGGCGAACATCAACTGGTACCGGCGCAAGGGCTACGGCATCGAGCGGGTGGAACAGCTGCCCGACCGGCGGCTGGTGCATATGGCCAAACCGCTCGCGTGAGGGCGGCGCGGGCCTGTTCCGCGCGCGCTTTCCTTGCGCCGGGGCGCGGATGGCTTACATTCGGGCCGCACCTTCGCCCTGACCCCGTGCTGTTGGACCTTCGACGATGAGCTATGTGGAGGCGGCCGGCGCGCCGCTGCGCAAGACCGGCCATATCAAGCTGCACGGCCCCGAGGGCTTTGCCGGCATGCGCAAGGCCGGGCAGCTGACGGCGCAGGCGCTTGACCTCGTGCATGAGCTGGTGGCGCCGGGCGTGACCACCGACGCCATCGACCGGCTGGTCTTCGACTTCGCCATGGACCACGGCGCGCTGCCGGCGACGCTGATGTATCGCGGCTACCGCAAATCCACCTGCACCTCGATCAACCATGTCGTCTGCCACGGCATTCCAAACGACAAGCCGCTGCGCGAGGGCGACATCGTCAATGTCGACGTGACGCTGATCGTCGATGGCTGGTATGGCGATTCGAGCCGCATGTACCCGGTGGGCGAAATTCCCCGCCGCGCCGAACGGCTGCTCGACGTGACCTATGAATCGCTGATGCGCGGCATCGCCGAGGTGAAGCCGGGCAATCATGTCGGCGATATCGGCGCGGCGATCCAGGATTTCGTCGAGCCGCTGCATATGAGCGTGGTGCGCGATTTCTGCGGACACGGCGTCGGCCAGGTGTTTCACGACGAGCCCAATATCGTGCATGTGGGCCGGCGTGGCGACGGGCCGGAACTGATGCCCGGCATGATCTTCACCATCGAGCCGATGATCAATCTCGGCCGCCCGCATGTGAAGGTGCTCTCCGACGGCTGGACGGCAGTGACGCGCGACCGCTCGCTCTCCGCCCAGTTCGAGCACACGGTGGGCGTGACGGAGACGGGTTGCGAGATCTTCACCCTCTCGCCCAAGGGCTATCACAAGCCGATCTTCAGCAACGACTGAGCGGGGCCGGAGCCGGCATGGCGCGGAACGGAGCAGGGCGCAGCGGCGGCCGCGAAGCCGCGCCGGAGTCCGCCGGAGGCGAACCGGCCGGGCCCGCCGGCTTCGAGGAGGCGGAGCCGCATTTTCTCGGCCACCGCGAAAGGCTGCGCGAGCGTTTCCGCAAGGCGGGCGGCGAGGCGCTGCCGGATTACGAATTGCTGGAGCTGGTGCTGTTCCGCGCCGTCGTGCGGGCGGATGTGAAGCCGCTCGCCAAGGCGCTGATCGACCGGTTCGGCTCCTTCGCCGAGGTGGTCAGCGCCCCGCCCGGACGGCTGCGCGAGGTGAAGGGGGTGGGGGAGGCCATCGTCACTGAGCTGAAGCTGATCGGCGCGGCGGTGGAACGGGTGACGCGCGGCCAGGTGCGCGCCCGCCCGGTGCTCTCCTCCTGGAGCGCGGTGATCGCGCATTGCCGGGCCAGCATGGCCTTCGTCGAGCAGGAACAGTTCCGCATCCTGTTCCTCGACAAGCGCAACCAGCTCATTCTCGACGAGGTGCAGCAGCGCGGCACGGTGGACCACACGCCGGTCTATCCGCGCGAGGTGGTGAAGCGGGCGCTGGAAGTGGCGGCGAGCGCCATCATCCTCGTCCACAACCACCCGAGCGGCGACCCGACGCCCTCGAATGCCGACATCCAGATGACCAAGACGATCATCGATGTGGCCAAGCCGCTCGGCATCGAAGTGCACGACCATATCATCGTCGGCAAGGACGGCCATGCCAGCTTGCGCGGGCTGCGGCTGATCTGACGTCTCCGTCAGCGCGCGCCGGAGAGCGGGCGCGCCTCCGGGTCGATCTGCCGGGCGGCGCGCAGGCCGGATTCGATGGCGCCCTCGACCCAGCCGGTCTTCAGCGTGGTGAAATCGCCGGCGAAATGGATGCGCCCTTCCGGTGCGGTCCATTCCTTCACCATCCAGCCGCCGCCGATGGGCGTCGAGCCGAAGGAGCCCTGGATCCAGGGCTGTTCGCTCCAGGCGAAATCGCTGACGCTGACCACGTCGCCGAGCAGGCCCGGCAGGTCCTGCTGGAAGATGTCCACCACCTGCTGGGCACGCACCTCGCGCGGCGCCGCGAGCAGGCGGTCGGCGTTCTCGCCGTTGAGGTAGAAGAAGCCGCTGCCATGGCCGCCCGGCTCGTTGCCGGTGATGTCGATGAAGCGCTCCCACGGCCGGTCGCCGCCGGCCATCGGCCAGCCGCGCACGTTCTGGGCGAGCCAGCTCGGCTCCCTGGTCTTGACGATGACCTTGACGGTCTTGTCCCATTCCATCTCGGCGAACATGCGCGCCTTGCCGGCGGACCAGGCCGGTGTGACCTCCACTTCGTCCATCACGCTGAAAGGGATGGTCGAGACGATGGCGTCGCCGGTGAACGCCTTGCCGTCCTTCGTGCCGACGCGGAGGCGCGGGCCGGTCTGGTCGATGCTCGTCACCTGCGCGTCGAGCACGACATTGGTGCGCCCGAGGGCGTTCGCCATCGCCAGCGGCAGGCGGTTGTTGCCGCCCTGGATGCGGAACACGTTCTGGTCGCCGAAATGATAGGCGAGATCGGGAATGATGCTGAGCGTCTGCGCGTAGGGGGTGAACAGCCCCGCATTGGCTGCCAGCAGCTTGAGGAAGGCGGGCGAGGCGCCCACCGGGCGCAGCAGGTCTTCCAGCGTGATGTCGTCGAGCCGGTCGAGCAGGTCCTGGTCCGGCCAGTCGGGGCTCAGCACGGTGTGGGTGTCGAGGCCGGCGCGGAACAGGTAGCGGTTCAGATTGGCGGAGACGGTGACGTTGCGCTCTTCCGCCGTCAGGTCCCAGGGCCAGTTGGTGATGTCGGCCGACTTCGCCGTCTTGCCGTCGATCATGTAGACCGGCAGGCCGTCGTTCAGGCTGAGCAGCGGCAGGTTGAAGTGGCGGATATAGTTCAGCACCAGCGGCATGTCGGAGCGGAAATGGCCGCCGCCCGCCTCGGTGAACATGCCGTCCCCTAGCGGCACGGAAAGCAGCCGGCCGCCGATGCGGGCCTGCCGTTCGATCACCGTCACCTTGTGCCCGCGCCGCTGCAGGGCCAGCGCGGCGGTGAGGCCGGCCATGCCGGCGCCGAGCACCAGAACCTCCATCGGGCGGGCGGCCTGCGACTGCGCCAGCGCCGGCGCCGCCAGCGGCGCGGCCGCGAGGGCACCGAGGGTTGCCGCGGTGCCGGCGAGTAACGAACGACGGGAAAACGCACGGGGAGAAAAGTCGGCTGCCATCGGTCCCAGCTCCACCTTGCCTCAAGGCATGTAGCAGGAGACTGCCCGACCGTCACCCGCGCCACTGCACATGACAACGGCTGTCGGCACGCCCGCGCGCAGGGAGCGGCTCACGGACGGCTGAGCAGCAGCGGCGTGCCCTCGTCCGGCGGCACCTTCTCCCAGCCGCCATCCTCCTGCGCGGCAAAGCGCAGGCCTTCGCCGCGGGCGGTGAGCAGCACCAGGCTGCCGCCGTCGAGCCGCCAGCGGTCCGGTGCCATCGCCACAAGCCGGGCCGGGCAGCCGGCAGCGAGCCGGGCGCGGAACGTGCCGCCGCCGGCATCCGCTTCGGTCAGCTCCAGCCGGCACAGCGGCTTTCCCGCCTGCTCGGCGATATCCCACGCGCCGACGAGATCGCCGGCATGGAGGCCGGGATCGGCGAGGCGGGGATTGACGAGAAAATACACCCCGTCGCCTTCGCGCAGGGCCTCCCACGTGCCGCCGACGCCCTCGGTGAACTCGGCCACCAGACCGCCATCCGGTCCCTGCAGCCGGATGGCATTGCCGGGGCCCGGCGACCAGGAGGCGATGTCGACGCTGAACAGGATGGCGCCGGCGCAGACTTCCCGATCGAGAGTGATCTCGAAACGCGCCGGGTTGCGGCCGCGGCCCTGCGGCTTGTCGGACAGGGTGAGGGGGCACACGCGGTCGCCATCGGCATTGGTCAGCCGGTATTCGGCCGCCAGCGAGGCCGCCGAGGGAGCGTCGCTCTCCTGCGCGGCCGCCGGCCTCGCGAAGGCCGGCGCCAGCACGCCGGCGGCGAGCGCGGCGGCGAGCGCGGTGCGGCCGGCGAATGTGCGGGGCGCCTGCATCCGGGTGCTCCTCACCCGGCCCGGGGCACGGGCGTTTCCGGCACGGGGGTCAGCACCGGCTTGCCGGCCGCCCAGGCGAGGAGATTGTCGACCACGAGCTGGCCCATGGCATTGCGGGTGACATGGGTGGCGGAGGCGACATGGGGCAGCAGCACGACGTTGCTCATGCCGATCAGCGCTTCCGGCACATGCGGCTCGTTGGCGAACACGTCGAGGCCGGCAGCGGCGATGGTGCCGTCTTCGAGCGCCTTGACCAGCGCCGGCTCGTCGACCACCGAACCGCGCGCGACATTGATCAGCACACCCTTCGGCCCGAGAGCGGCGAGCACCTCGGCATTGATCAAGCGGTCGGTCTCGGGTCCGCCCGGCACGATGACGATGAGCGCGTCGACCTCCTTCGCCATCGCGAGCAGCTCGGGATAATGGGCGTAGGGCACATCGGCCACCGGGCGGCGGCTGTGATAGGCGATGGGCCGGCCGAAGCCTTCCAGCCGGCGGGCGATGGCGCGGCCGATCCGCCCCATGCCGACAATGCCGAGCGTGCGGTCGCGCAGCGTGGCGGTGAGCGGGAAGCCGCCGGAGGGCCACTTGCGTTCGCGCAGATGGCGCTCGGCCTGTGGAATCTGGCGGATGGTGGCGAGCAGCAGGCCGATGGTGAGGTCGGCGACCTCATCGTCGAGCACGCCGGGGGTGTTGGTGACCACCACGCCGCGGCGGCCGGCGGCCTCGGCTTCCACCGAATCGTAGCCGACGCCGAAATTGGCGACGATTTCCAGCGCCGGCAAACGGGCCATCAACGCGTCCGTCACCCGGCGGGCGCCGCCGCCGGTGGAACCGACGCCGGTGGCGACGGCGCGGATGCGCGGGCCGATCTCGGCGAGCAGCGCCTCGGCGTCCGGCGCGTCGAGCCGGTGAACGGTGAAGTGCTCGTTCAGCTGCGCCTCGATCATGCCCATCATCGGGCCGGTCTGGAGAAGGTCGGGGCGGCCGGACATGAGGCACTCCTGCGCGGAAAGGGGCGGCCATTCCTCACCAAAGCGGGGCCGGTTTCAAGCCCGATTCGGCCGAAGGGTCCTTCCGCCTTTCAGGCGGTCTCGTCCTCCAGCCCGTCTTCGGTCTCGTCGTCGGCCTCGGCGGTAACGGCGCCGAGCTGGGTCGAGAGGTTGCGCTCGATCTTGCGCAGCATCTTGCGGAAACGCCGGCGGTCCTTGCCGTCGAGGCCGGCGGTCATCGTGTCCTCAATCGAATCCGAAATGGCGTCGATCGTCTCGGCGCGGCGGCGGCCTTCCTCGGTGAGATGGACCCGCACCAGCCGGGCATCGCCTTCGGAGGCGCGTCGCACCAGCAACCCTTGCGCGGAGAGCCGGCCGACGGTCTTCGAGGCGGTGGGCGGGCGCACCTTCAGCGCGGCGGCGAGTTCGCTCATGGTGCGGCCGTCGGTTTCGCTGAGCAGCTTGAGCACCGTTTCCTGGCCGGGAAACAGCCCGATGTCCTGAAGACGACGTGCCGCCAAAGCACGCTGAAGCCGCGCGACGTGGTGCAGCCTCTGGCCAATCTTCTTGTCGAAGCCGTTCTTCATGGGCGTCCCTGCCATCCAAACCACGCCACGGTACCATTATCTAATGCGAAAATAACGCATTGCCGTGACACAATGCCGGATGCCAGCAAAAGGTCTCCCGGCAAAGCGGTGCCGCCGCCCGCGATCACAGCCGGGCGAAGCGGGCCTCGACCTTGGCAAGGAAGGCGGCGCGGCGTTCGGCGCTGGCGGAATCCATGCCGTGCAGGGCAAGCCACAGCTTCTTCGCCCGCGGGTGGATGATGCCGCCAATGCCGTCGAGCAGGATGCGCCGGCCGGGCTGGCCGATCCACAGCCACCAGTACCAGGGCGAGCCGAGCGAACTCACGGCCGCAAGGGCGCGGATGTTGGTGAGCCGGCGTTCCAGCGGGCGATAGGGGCGGGGCATGCCGAACGTCTCGTGCGGCACCAGCACCCGGTCGAGCCAGCCTTTCAGCATGGCGGGCGGACCGTACCACCAAGTTGGCGTGACGAAGATGAGGGCCTCGGCCTGCTTCACCCGTTCGAGATGCCCGGCGATGGGTGCCGTGTTGAGGCCGGGTTCGTGATAGGCGAGACGCTCCTCGCGCCCCATCACGGGGTTGAAGCCTTCGGCGTAGAGGTCGAGAAGGTCCACCTCGTGCCCGGCCGCCTTCAGCCCCCGGATCACCGCGTCGCGTACGCCGGCGGTGAAGCTCTCCGCCACCGGGTGGCAATAGACGACAAGCGCGCGCATCAGCCGGCCTCCCCCGTGCTTCGGCCTTCCAGCCCGGGGAACAGATAGGTGCGGCCGGTGGCAAAGTCGAAGCCGGGATTCTCCCAGGCGATCATCTTGCCGGGGTTGAGCAGCCCTTGCGGGTCCGCCTGCCGCTTGAAGGCCAGTTGCGCCGGGTCGGTCTGCTTCATGCCGCCTTCCTCCAGCGTGTAGCGGTGCGGGTTGAACACCGGGATGCCCAGCTCCTCATGCAGGGCGACGATGTCCGCCAGCCGCTCCTCGGAGCTGTAGCGCACCAGCGGCAGGCCGAAGCAGGTGACCTTGCCGTCGAAGCGCACGAATTCGAGATGCGCCGGCACCTCGTCGCCGAGCCGGGCGTGCACCTTCTCCACCAGTTCCAGCTGATCTGGAAAGGGGTAGAGCGTCTGCAGATAGGTGATGGCGGGATCGACCCGCAGCGCGCGCAACGTCGTGTGGTTCCAGGCGAGTTCGTAGAGCGGGGGCAGGCCCTTCCTGTCGTCGGATGACAGGAGATCGGAGCGGAACAGCATTTCCCCGCCCCAGCGGGCGGTGAAGCTCTCGAACGCCGCGCGGCCCATCGGCGCCAGCATCACCAGCACGATGTGCCGGCCGTCCGGCAGGAAGGGGCGGTGGCGCAGGAAGCTGGTCTGCGGGATGGGCGCGGCGATGACGGAGACGAGCTTTTTCAGGATGGCGTCCTGTTCCCCCAGCGCGTTGGCATAGGCCGCCGCCTCGCGGAAATCGGCGAAGCCGACAATGGCCTCGGTCCAATCATAGGCGGGCGCCAGCGGCATCTGGACGTCGAGGATGATGCCGTTGGTGCCATAGGCATGGGCGACTTTCTGCACCTCCTCGCCCGCCAGCTCCAGTATCCGCGGGCTCGCCTCCATGGTGGCGATGCGCAGGGAGAGGATGTTGCCGAGGTCGCGCAGCCCGCCCCAGCTGATCGACCCGACCCCGCCCGAGCCGCCGGCGATGAAGCCGCCAAGGGAGGCGGTGCGGTAGGTGGAAGGGTGCAGCCGCAGTTCCTGCCTGCTCGGCGCGCAGGCGGCGTCGATGTCGGAAAGGAGGGCGCCGGCCTGCGCCCGCACCCGGCCGGGGCCGACCTCCAGCACCTTGTCGAGGCCGGAAAGATCCAGCACCAGCCCGCCGGCCAACGGCATGGCCTGCCCGTAATTGCCGGTGCCGGCCCCGCGCGGTGTGACGGGTATGCCAAGTTCAAAGCAGGCGGCGAGGACGTGCAGCACCTCCTCCTCGCTCACCGGTGCGGCGAGGATGTCGCCGACCACCCCGTCGAGCTGGCGCTTCAGTGTCGGCGAGTACCAGTAGAAGTCGCGGCTCTTCTGCCGCAGCACGGCGGGATTGTCCTCCAGCCGGATGCCCGCGAGCCGGACTTTGAGGGCGGCGAGGTCAAAGGTCACGCGGGCGCTCCATGAGGTCGTCCAGCTCGCCATAGTCGGGCGGCGTGGTGTCGATGGCGCGTCCCGCCCGCAGCACGGTGCGCGTTGTCGGGGCGCGGGCCAGCCATTCATTGAGGCTGCGCGCGGGAAAAAGCGAGAGATCGGCGGGCGCTCCCTCAGTCACCGTGCCGGCCTCCACGCCCATAAGGGCCGCCGGCACGCGGGTGATGAGCGCCGGCCCGTCGCCATGGGGATGGTCGAGATGGGCGATGCGGGCGGCCTCACGGTAGACCTCGACGAGATCGAGGTCGCCATAGGCGTAGAAGGGGTCGCGCGCATTGTCGCTCGCCACCATGACCGGGATGCCGCGCGCCCGCATCTCCTGCAGCAGGGTGACGCCGCGCCAGCGCGGGGTGCGCCCAAGCTGCCGGTCCTGCAAATAGAGATTGCACATGGGCAGCGAGACGACGCTGATCCCCGCCCGCGCGACGCGGTCGAGCGTGCGGTCGATCTCGTCCTCGTCTTTCACCGCGAGCGCGCAGCAATGACCGGCGAGGATCGGCCCTTCGAAGCGGCGCTCCAGCGCCATGCGCGCCAGCAGGTCGAGCCCGCGCCCCTCGCGGTCACGCTCGTCGACATGCAGGTCGAGCCCGAGGCCGAAGCGCTCGGCGGCGTCGAACAGGCGCGCGAGGCCGGCTTCGAGGTTGGGAGTGAGATAGGTGTAGGCGCCGAGCAGGCCGCCATGGGCGCGGACCAGATTCAGCAACGGAGTGAAGGCCCCGTCGTCGAGCACGCGGTCGATGGCGATGAGGCCGACGGCCTGCAGCTCGATCCGCCCGCGCCAGGCCTCGCACATCGCCTCGAAGACGCGCCAGGCCCCTGCAGCGCGCGGGCCGTCGGAATCGAGATGGGTGCGGATCGCCACCGTGCCATGGGCATGGGCGCAGCGCAGGCCGAAATCGAAGCGCCGGCCGATGTCTTCCTCGCTCCAATGTGCGGCGCGGTCCGCGTTCACCGCCTTCACCGCGCCGTCGAAGCTGCCGTCGGGGTTGGGCGCCCGCGTCCAGATGAAGCCCTTGTCGAGATGGGTGTGGATGTCGACGAGACCCGGCAGCACCAGCCCGCCCCGCAGGTCGAGCCGGGGCGCGGCATCGGTCAGCGCGCCGGCCGGGGCGAGGCGGGCAATGCGCGCGCCGTCCAGCGCGATGTCGAGCGCCACCAGCCCTTCGCCGTCCGCCGGCCCGACCGCCGCCGGGACGAGGCAGGCGGGCAGGCGGGCATGGCCGAGCACGAAGGCGGCGGGCGGGGCGTCAAGGTCGATCGTCACGTCCGCCCGCCAAGTTCGCTCTCGTGCCAGCGGCGCAGCGCCAGCCAGGAGAGCAGGCTCAGCGCGGCATAGATGAGGATGCCGGTGAGCGAGATCAGCAGGAGCGCCGCGAACAGGCGCGGAATGTTGAGCCGGTAGGCGGATTCGACGATGCGGAAGGCGAGGCCCGAACCCTGCCCGGCCGAGCCGGCGGCGATCTCCCCCACCACCGCGCCGATCAGCGCCAGGCCGCCGGCAATGCGCAGCCCGCCGAGGAAATAGGGCAGGGCGGTCGGCAGCCTCAACTGCGCCAGCGTCTGCCAGCGCGAGGCGCCGGCGAGGCGGAACAGGTCGCGCAGATGGGGATCGACCGAGTTCAGCCCCAGCGTGGTGTTGGAGAGCACCGGAAAGAAGGCGACGATCCAAGCGCAGACCAGCACCGCCGCGTCGGTGGAGAGATAGATCAGCATCAGCGGCGCCACGGCGATGACCGGCGTCACCTGCAGGACCACCGCGATGGGGAACAGCGAGAATTCGACGATGCGGGCGCTGGCGAACAGCAACGCCAGGGCGACACCGCCGACGACGGCCAGCGCCAGCGCGGTCAGCGTGGTTTGCAGCGTCACCAGCATGGAGGCGAACAGCACCGCCCGGTCCTTGACCAGCGTCGCCATCACCGCGTCCGGGGCCGGCAGCACATAGGGCGGCAGGTCGTTGAGCTTCACCACCGCTTCCCAGCCGAGGATGAGCGCCGCCAGCACGCCGAGGGGGAGAAGCCAGCGCAGCGGCGAGGTGGCCATGCGCGCCTCCGCCTAGCGCGCGTCCATCGCCCGGGCGAGGGCGAGGGAGGTTTCGCGGCAGAGCGCCGCATATTCCGGCGAGGTGCGGAAGGCCTCGTCGCGCGGCTGGTCCGGGGCGATGGACAGTTCCGCCGCCACCCGCCCCGGCCGGGCGCGGAACACCAGGATGCGCGAGGAGAGGTAGACCGATTCGAACACCGAATGGGTGACGAAGACGATGGTGCAGTCGAGCCGCCGCCACACGTCGAGCAGGTCGTTGTTCAGCTTGAAGCGGGTGATCTCGTCGAGGGCGGCGAAGGGCTCATCCATCAGCAGCAGGCGCGGTTTGGTGACGAGCGCGCGGGCGATGGAGACGCGCATCTTCATGCCGCCGGAAAGCTCGCGCGGATAGGCGTCGCGAAAGGCCGAGAGGCCGACCAGCTCCAGCGCTTCCGTGATGGCGGGCTCGGCGTCGCGCCGGCCGACGCCGGCGAGCTTGAGCGGCAGGTGCACATTGCCGAACACGCTGGCCCACGGCATCAGCGTCGGCTCCTGGAACACGAAACCGATGGCGTGGCGGTCCTGCGCGCGCCGGGCCTTCTCGCCGGCGTCCCAGTCGAGCCGGCCCTCGCTCGGCTCGGCAAGGCCGGCGATGAGGCGCAGCGCGGTCGACTTGCCGCAGCCGGACGGGCCGAGCAGCGAGACGAACTCGCCCGCGCGCACCTCCATGTCGAGCCCTTCCAGCGCGGTGACGCCGTTGCCGAATCGCTTGCCGACGCCGGAAAGCCGCAGCAGTGGCGGACCTTCCGCTGTCGGGTGGGGCTCGACGTCCATCGGGTGGGCGTTCATGCCGGGCACGCGGGGCGCGGGCAGGCGAGGGTGCGCCTCATTTTGGCGCCAGCTCCCTGCCGACGCCCTTGTTGACGAATTGCAGCGTGTAGGACTTGGCGTAGTCGATGCCGGGCGCCAGCACCTTCGCCTTCACCATCTTGTCGTAGAACGCCTTCATCCGCGCCTCGCTCATGGCGCCGATACCCAGCGTGGCCGTGTCGCCGGAATCGACGATACCGTACTCCTTCAGCTTGGCGATGGAGAAGGCGATCATCGCATCGGTCATTTCCGGGTTGTCCTGCTTGATCAGGGCATTGGCCTTGGCGTTGTCGCCATAGAGGTAATTGTACCAGCCGATGACCGACGCATCGACGAAGCGCTGCACGAGGTCGGGGTTCTGCTTCACCAGCTCGGTGCGGGTCTCGATGGTGGTGGCGTAGGTCTCGAAGCCGTAATCGGCGAGCAGGAACAGCTTCGGCGTGAAGCCGCCCTGCTGTTCCACCGCATAGGGCTCGGAGGTGATGTAGCCCTGCATGGCGCTGTTCGTGTCGACGAGGAACGGCGCGGCGTTGAAGGTGTAGGGCTTCACCTGGTCCTCGCTGAAGCCGTAATCGGCGATCAGCCACTGGTAGTAGCTGGCGAGCCCCTCCTTGGAGATGAACAGCGTGCGCGTCTTCAGCTGCTCGAATTCCGTGACGTCCGGATGGGCGATCAGGACCTGCGGGTCCTTCTGGAACATGGCGGCGACGACTTTGGTGGGGATCTTCTCCACCACCGAGGAGATCGCCTGCAGCATGTTGGCGCCCATGTAGAAGTCGATCTTGCCCACCGGCAGCAGCAGCCGGTTATTGGCCTGCGGGCCGCCCGGCATGATGGTGACGTCGAGCCCGTATTTCGCGTAGGTGCCGTCGGCGACCGCCTGGTAGAAGCCGCCATGCTCCGGCTGCGCGACCCAGTTGGTGCCGAAGGTCACCTTGTCCGCGGCACGCGCCGGCGCGGCGGAAACGAGGGCGGCGACAGCCAGCGCGGCGAGGGGGAAGAGGGAACGCAAGCGCGACAGACGCGGGCGCATCGAAATCTCCATCCGGGCTAAGAAGGGCGGTGCGTGACGGGACCCATGCCCTCATGATAGGCGAGCTTAATCGCCATGCACATATGCTGTCGCGAGAGAACTGTGCATGCGCAGCATCGGCCCGCCACCCGCGACCAAACCCGAGACACGCCCATGCTTCGCCATCTCGTGCCGCCCGCCGTGCGTGCCCCCTTCGCCCGTTACAGCCATGCGGTGGAAATCCCCGCCGGCGCGCGGATGCTGCTCGTCTCCGGCCAGCTCGGCATCACGCCGGACGACGCCATCCCCGAGGGCGTAGAAGAGCAGGCCGCGCTGTGCTTTGCCGCCATCGAGGCGTGTCTGGAGGCCGCAGGAATGGGGCGCGCCGACATCGTGCGGCTGAACGCCTATGTCACCGACCGCGCCCATCTTTCCGGCTACATGGCGGCGCGCGACCGTTTCATCGCCGATCCGCCGCCGGCTTCCACGCTGATGATCGTCTCCGGCTTCGCCCGGCCCGAGTTCAAGGTGGAGGTGGAGGCGCTGGCGGCGCGCGCGGATTGAGCCTAGAACGCGCCATCCAACGACCGGACCCGTGCCATGCCCCCCAAACGCTTCTGGACCGAACTCAGCTGGACCGACTTCGCGCGAGGCGACACCGCGAACTGGATCGCCGTGCTGCCGGTGGCGGCGGTGGAGCAGCACGGGCCGCACTTGCCGGTGGGCGTCGATGCCTTCATCGGCGAAGGGTATCTGCGAGAAGTGGCGCGGCTTCTGCCGGATGACATTCCCGCCCTGTTCCTTCCCCTTCAGGCGATCGGTAAGTCCAACGAGCACCTCGATTTTCCCGGCACGCTGACGTTCTCGGCGGAGACGGTGATCCGGGCCTGGACGGAGATCGGCGAGAGCGTTCACCGCGCCGGGGTGCGCAAGCTGGTGATCGTCAACTCCCATGGCGGCAACGTGCCGATCCTCGACATCGTGGCGCGGGAGCTGCGCGCCCGGCTCGGCATGCTGGCGGTGATGGTGTCCTGGCATCGCTTCGGCTACCCCGAAGGCCTGTTCACCGCGCAGGAGCGCCAGCACGGCATCCATGCCGGCGGGGTCGAGACCTCGCTGATGATGGCCTTCCGGCCCGATACGGTGGGGGTGGAGGAAGTGCGCGACTTCCCTCCGGTCACGCTCGCCATGGAGCAGGAATTCGCCTTCCTGCGCGCCGGCGCGCCGGCCGGTTTCGGCTGGATGGCGCAGGACATCCAGCCCGCGGGCGCGATGGGCGACGCCACCGAGGCGAGCCTCGAAAAGGGCGAGGCCTGCGCCCTCTACGGCGCGCGGGCCTTCGTCGAACTGCTCGGCGACGTTCACCGTTTCGACCTGTCGCGGCTGCCGGCGGGCCGGCGCGGCGGGGCGCCCCGCTGATGGAAGGCTCGGTCGCACGCGGCGGCGCTCTTGCCCGCCACCTCTCCCTCGACGCCGCCCGCACCTATGCCGCGCGGGTGCTGGAGCGCTTCGGCACCGCCCCCGGCAATGCCGCGATCACCGCCGACGCGCTGGTGCGGGCCGAGGCGGACGGGCTCGCCACGCATGGTCTCACCCGGCTGCCGAGCTACAGTGCCATGGTGGCGGCCGGCAAGATCGACGGCCATGCGGAGCCGAAGATGCGCACCGTCGCCCCGGCGGTGCTGGCGGTCGATGCCGGCAACGGCTTCGCCTACCCCGCCCTCGCGCACGGCCTGCCGGAACTGACGGCGATGGCGCGGGCGAGCGGCGTGGCGCTGATGGCGGTGCGCCGCTCGAGCCATTTCGGCGTCGCCGGCCAGCCGGTGGAGGCGCTGGCGCATGAGGGCCTCGTCGGCCTTGCCTTCTCCAACGCCGCCGCCTCCATCGCCCCCTGGGGCGGCCGGCGCGCCGTGTTCGGCACCAACCCCATCGCCTTCGCCACGCCCTTGAAAGGGCGGGCGCCGGCCGTGGTGGACCTCTCCATCGCCAGGGTGGCGCGCGGCAATTTGCTCGCCGCCGTGCAGCGCGGCGAGGACGCCATTCCCGAGGGCTGGGCCTTCGACCGC
The DNA here is from genome assembly GCA_023434095.1 of Pseudomonadota bacterium. GTDB lineage: Bacteria > Pseudomonadota > Alphaproteobacteria > Rhizobiales > Xanthobacteraceae > Ancylobacter. Next base: position 32,131 of record JAEYTJ010000022.1, read on the forward strand.
GACGGCAACCCGACCACCGACGCCAAGGCTGGGCTGGCCGGCACCATGGTGCCGATGGGCGAGGCCAAGGGCACGGCTCTCGCCTTCGTCGTGGAAGTGATGGCGGCGGCGCTGACCGCCTCCACCTTCTCCTTCGACGCGCCGAGTTTCTTCAATGGCGAAGGGCCGCCCGCCGCGGTGGGCCATGTGGTCATCGCGATCAATCCCGGCGTGGTCGCCGGCGATGCCTATCTCGACCATCTGGAGCGTCTGGCGCTCGCCATCGAGAGCGAGCCCGGCGCGCGTCTGCCCGGCACAAGGCGGCTGGTCAACCGCGAACGCGCGGCGCGGAACGGGGTGACCCTCACCGTCGGGGTGCAGCGGGCGCTGGCGCAGATGGGCTTTTCCGATGCCGCGGGCGGGGGCTGACAGCAAAAAGGCCCGGACGAAGCCGGGCCTTTCGCTGACACGCGGACGAATGCGCCGCGTTCACTTATAGGCGGCGATCGCCTTGAGGATCAGCTCGCGGGCGCGCTCCGGGCCTTCCCAGCCGGCAACCGTGACGGTCTTGCCCTTCTCCAGATCCTTGTAGTGGGTGAAGAAGTGGCCGATCTGCTCGATGATAAGCTCCGGCAGGTCGGCGTAGCTCTTGATCTTCGAGTGGTACGGGTAGACCGAGTCCGCTGGCACGGCGAGAATCTTCTCGTCGCCGCCCTTCTCGTCGGTCATCATCAGAACGCCGACGGGGCGGCAGGCGATGACGCAGCCCGCGAGCAGCGGGATCGGCGAGATGACGATGACGTCGATCGGGTCGCCGTCATCGCCGAGCGTGTTCGGCACGAAGCCGTAATTGCCGGGATAGAACATCGGCGTGTGCAGGAAGCGGTCGACGAAAAGCGCGCCCGACTCCTTGTCGATCTCGTACTTGACCGGCGCGCCGCCGGCCGGGATTTCGATGATGGCGTGGACTTCGTCAGGCGGGTTGGGCCCGACCGAAATGCGCGAAATATCCATGAATGGGCTCCAGCGGCTCAGGGTCGACGGGCCGGCATAGCCGGCGGGCAGAAAGGCGCCCTCTCATAGGTCGATGCGGGCGCGCCGTCGAGACGTGTCGTCCCATCAATTCGGCGGGCAGGCGCCACCGGATAGAGGTCGGCCGGAGCTCTCGCCGCCAGATTGATACAGTGTATCTTTTCTCTGGACGAGTGGCGGCGATATACAGTATCAATTCCGCCTCTGGAGTTTGAGCATGTCCGTCGCCCCCGTCCGCCTGCACGACCACGCCCACATGCCCGCCCCTCCGGACGGGCGTGGAACGGCCAGCGACGGCGGGCACGGGATTGCTCATCCCGCGGGACACGACCACGACCACGCCCATGCCGCCGATGCTTCCCATCTCCACCGCCACCACTCGCATGCGGCGGGCGAGCGCCATCCGGCGGCCCGGCCGGGTTTCTCGCTGCTGCGGCTTTCCGCCCTGCAGCGCCTCGCCATCGCCCTGCCGCTGGCGGCGGCGCTGTGGGCGATGGCGCTCGCGGTGATCGGGGCGGGCGCGTGATGGGAAACGTTCTGACTTTCCGCAATCTCACCCTCGGCTATGACCGCCACCCCGCCGTGCACCATCTCGACGGCGAGGTGGCGGCCGGGGACCTGCTCGCCATTTGCGGGCCGAACGGCGCGGGCAAGTCCACCCTGCTCAAGGGCATTGCCGGCGTGCTGTCGCCGCTCACCGGGCGCATCGAGGGCCATATACCGGCGCGGGACATCGCCTATCTGCCGCAGGCGGCGGAGGTCGACCGCTCCTTCCCCATCGATGTCTACGACCTTGTCTCCATGGGTCTGTGGCGGCGCGCCGGGCTGTTCGGCGGCATCAGCCGCGTCGACCGGGTGCGGATCGAGGAGGCGCTGGCCGCCGTCGGGTTGGAGGGCTTCGAGGCGCGCCCCATCGGCACCCTGTCGGGCGGTCAGATGCAGCGCGCGCTGTTCGCCCGCCTGCTGCTGCAGGATGCGCGGCTCCTGCTGCTGGACGAGCCCTTCACCGCGCTCGATGCCGGCACCATCGCCGACCTCACGGCGCTGGTGAAGCGCTGGAACGGCGAGGGCCGCACGGTCATCGCCGTGCTGCACGATTTCGAGCTGGTGCGCGGGCATTTCCCCCGCACGCTGCTGCTTGCCCGCGAGGCGGTAGCCTGGGGCGCCACCGGCGAGGTGCTGACCTCCGCCAATCTCGCCGAGGCACGGCGCATGTGCGAGGCCTGGGACGAGGACGCGCCGGCCTGCGCCCCGCCCCAGAAGTCGCCTGCGGCGGGGAGGGCGGCGTGATCTACGATCTGTTCATCGCTCCCTTCGCCGAGTTCGATTTCATGCGCCGCGCGCTGGTCGGCGTGCTGGCGCTCGGCATCGGGGCGGGGCCCATCGGCGTGCTGATGATGCTGCGCCGCATGAGTCTCGCCGGCGATGCCATGGCCCACGCCATCTTGCCCGGCGCGGCGATCGGCTTCCTCGCCGCCGGGCTGAACCTGTTTGCCATGACGGTGGGCGGGCTGGTGGCCGGCTTTGCGGTGGCGCTCGGCGCCGGCGCGGTGGCGCGGGCGACGCAGATGAAGGAGGACGCGGCGCTGGCCGCCTTCTACCTCATCTCGCTGGCGCTCGGCGTGCTGCTGGTGTCGCTGCGCGGCTCGAATGTCGACCTGCTGCATGTGCTGTTCGGCACCGTGCTGGCGCTCGACGACGCGACGCTGCTGCTCATCGTCTCGATTTCCAGCCTGACGTTGGTGGCGCTGGCGCTGGCCTGGCGGCCGCTGGTGCTGGAGAGCGTCGACCCCGGCTTCCTGCGCTCGGTGAGCCGGGCGGGGGCGCCGACGCACCTCATCTTCCTGGCGCTGGTGGTGATGAACCTGGTCGGCGGCTTCCATGCGCTCGGCACGCTGCTCGCGGTCGGGCTGATGATGCTTCCCGCCGCCGCCGGGCGCTTCTGGACCCGCGAACTGACGACGCTGGTCGGCATCTCGGTGCTGATCGCCTGCGCCTCCGGCGTGCTGGGGCTGCTCGTTTCCTATCACTCGGGCGTGCCCTCCGGGCCCGCCATCATTCTCGTCGCCGGCGGCGCCTATGCGCTGTCGGTGCTGTTCGGGCCGGTCGGGGGGCTTCTGCCCCGCTTCCTGCCGCAACGCCATCTCGAAGCCTGAAGGAGCCCCCCATGCTCACCCGCCGCCTCGCCCTCGCCGGCGCGCTCGCGTTCGGCCTGTCGCTTCCGCTCGCCCTTCCCGCCGCCGCGCAGGAGACCGCGCCGAAGATTCCCGTCGTCGCCTCCTTCTCGATTCTCGGCGATTTCGTCCGCGAAATCGGCGGCGACCGGGTCGATGTGACGACGCTCGTCGGCGCCAATGGCGACGCGCATGTGTTTCAGCCTGCCCCGGCCGACGCCAAGAAGGTGGCTGGCGCGCAGATCGTCTTCGTCAACGGTCTCGGCTTCGAGGGCTGGATCGATCGGCTGGTGAAGGCCTCCGGCACCAAGGCCGAGATCGTCGTCGCGACCAAGGGCATCACGCCGCGCGAAATGGCCGACGAGGATGAGGACGGCCACGCCGCGCACGGTTCCAAGGATCACGACCATGCCAAGACGGCGGACGACGCGCATGCCGGGCACGAGCATGGCGGCATCGACCCGCATGCCTGGCAATCGGTGGCCAATGCGGAAATCTACGTCGCCAATATCCGCGACGCGCTGATCGCCGCCGATCCCGCCGGCAAGGCAGCCTATGAGGCGAATGCGAGCGCCTACACCGCCAGGCTGGAGGCGCTGGACGCGCAGGTGAAGGCGGCGATGGCGGCCATTCCCGAGAGCCGGCGCCGCATCATCACCTCGCACGACGCCTTCGGCTATTTCGGCGCGGCCTACGGCATCGAGTTCATCGCGCCGCAGGGCGTCTCCACCGAGGCGGAGGCCTCCGCCAAGGACGTTGCGCGCATCATCCGGCAGATCAAGGCCGAGAACATTCCGGCGGTGTTCATGGAGAACATCTCCGATCCGCGCCTCGTCAAGCGCATCGCCAAGGAGACCAAGGCGAAGGTCGGCGGCGAGCTGTTTTCCGACGCGCTTTCCGATGACAAAGGCCCGGCGAGCACCTACATCGACATGATGAAAAACAACATCGGCCAGCTCTCCTCGGCCCTGTCGAGCTGAGCGGTCGGTTCACCGCATCGTCATGGCCGGGCCTATCCCGGCCATCCACGTTTTCCAAGCGGAAGACCTGTCCGAGTGGAAGACATGGATGCCCGGCCCGCGCCCGGGGCACGACGTCCTGAAGAGATCGAGGTTCCCATGCCCGAAACGGCTTCGCCCAAAATTCCCGTCACCGTGCTCACCGGCTATCTCGGCGCCGGCAAGACGACGCTGCTCAACCGCATCCTCTCCGAACCGCACGGCAAGAAATTTGCCGTCGTCGTCAACGAGTTCGGCGAGATCGGCATCGACAACGACCTCGTGGTCGGCGCCGATGAAGAAGTGTTCGAGATGAACAATGGCTGCATCTGCTGCACCGTGCGCGGCGACCTCATCCGCATCATCGACGGCCTGCTTCGGCGCAAGAACGACTTCGACGGCATCATCATCGAGACCACCGGCCTCGCCGACCCGGCGCCGGTCGCCCAGACCTTCTTCGTCGATGAGACGGTAGGCGCCAAGACCTCGCTCGACGCGGTGGTGACGGTGGCCGACGCCAAATGGCTGAAGGACCGGTTGAAGGACGCGCCGGAAGCGAAGAACCAGATCGCCTTCGCCGACGTGATCCTGCTCAACAAGACGGACCTGGTGTCGGAGACCGAGCTGAAGGACGTGGAGATGCGCATCCGCGCCATCAACCCCTTCGCCCGCATCCACCACACCCAGCGTTCCGAGATCGCCATCGACAAGGTGCTGGGGCAGGGCGCGTTCGACCTCGACCGCATCCAGGCCATCGACCCGGACTTCCTGGAAGGCGGCCACCGCCACTTCCACGACGAGGACATGCGCTCCTATTCCTTCGCCACGGACAAGCCGCTCGATCCCGACAAGTTCTTCCCCTGGATCCAGGAACTGACCCAGCGCGAGGGCATCAACATCCTGCGGTCCAAGGGCATACTCGCCTTCAAGGACGACGCGGACCGCTTCGTGTTCCAGGGCGTCCACATGATCCTCGACGGCGACCACCAGCGCCCCTGGCGGGCGGGCGAGGCGAAGGTGAGCCGCATCGTCTTCATCGGCCGCCAGCTCGACGCGGCGGCGCTGGAGAAGGGCTTCCTCGGCTGCGTGGCGTAAGGGGCGCCGGGCCAGGCCTCGCCTGTCGTCATCCCGGCCGGAGCGGAGCGTAGCCCCGGGATCGCTTTCCCTCCTGACAACGATCCCGGATACGGCCTGACGGCCGTTCCGGGATACGCGTGGGAGGGGACTTCCGTCGTGACGCCGGCCGCAAATTGGGCTAACCCGGCACGTCCCTCCAGCGACGCCGGAAAACGATGACCTCCCTGTCCTCCACGCCCTCCTCGCTCACCTCGAAGCTGCGCCGGCTCGAACTCGGCGGCGCCGTCGTCGGGCTGCGCTTCCTCGGCGCGCACGCCGCCTTCGTGCTCGGCGAGGGCGAGGTCGTGCTGGTCGAGGAGGAGGAGGTCCGGGTGCGGGCGCATCAGGGCGCGGTGCTCGCGGTCGCCGGCGACGACCGGCGCCTGCTCACCGGCGGCGATGACGGGCGCGTGGTGGCGACCACGGCCGACGGGACGACGCAGGCGCTGTTCGAGCAGAAGGGCCGCTGGATCGACCAGGTCGCGGCCGGCGCCGACGGCAGCGTCGCCTTCTCCGTCGGCAAGAGCGCGCATTTCCTCCCAGCGAAGGGCGAGCGCAAGTCGCACGACTTTCCCTCCACCGTTGGGGGCCTCGCCTTCGCGCCCAAGGGCACGCGCCTCGCCGTCGCCCATTATGGCGGCGTCTCGCTCTGGTTCCCCAATGCGCAGGCCAAGCCGGAATTCCTGGAATGGAAGGGCTCGCATCGCGGTGTGCTGTGGAGCCCGGACGGGCGTTTCGTGGTGACGACGATGCAGGAGGCGGCGCTGCATGGCTGGCGGCTCGCCGATGGCGGGCATATGCGGATGACCGGCTATCCCTCGCGGGTCACCTCGATGGCCTTCACCGCGGGCGGCAAGTTCCTCGCGACCTCCGGCTCCAGCGAGGCGATCCTCTGGCCCTTCGGCAGCAAGGAAGGCCCGATGGGCAAGCAGCCTTCCATGCTGGCGCCGCGCGACGTGCGGGTCTCCACGGTCGCCGCCCATCCGCGCGACGAGGTGATCGCCTGCGGCTATGAGGACGGGCTGGTGCTGATGGTGCGCATTGCCGACGGTGCCGAAATCCTGCTGCGCGCGCCCGATGGGGCGCCGGCGACCGCTCTGGCCTGGCGCGGCGACGGCGGCGCGCTCGCCATAGGCACGGAAAGCGGCGCGGCCGGCCTCATCGCCTTCTGAGGTTTTTTTAATACCGAAATTTCCGCGGGTTAGTCGCTTTCCGCTGTGGCCGCCCGGCCACGGTGAGATGGGGAGTTCGCTCGCGCACCAACAATGGGCGCCGTGTCACCGGCCTGTCACCCGTCTGTCGTCCGCGCTCGCTAGCGGGGCAGCGGGAACAGATGTCCGGGGAACTCGCCGCCATGAACCGCCATGCCTCGTCGAATTGCTACGCCATGTCGACCAGCCGCCTCGCCTTGATGGCGGCGGGCGCGGTGCTTGTCGCGCCGCTGGTGCTCGCCGCGGCGGCCCGCGCCGATTCCTTCGTCGTGCCGGACGGTTCGACCGTCACCGCGGCGCAGAGCCTCGCCGGTACCGATACCGGCCTCGTCGCCGAAGGCGGGCGGCTCGATGTCTCCGGCGTCGCCATCACCTGGAGCGGCCCGGCGACCGGCGCGGGCGTGATGCTGGACAATAACGGCACGATCACCAGCACCGGCCGGGCCATCGACAGCGCCTCCAACGTGACCGGCACGCTGACCTTCACCAATAGCGGCGCCATCACCTCCGGCGAGGACACGGTTCGGATCAACGGCGCCTTCGCCAATGGCGTGCTCGATGTCGTCAATTCCGGCACGATGACCGCCACCGCCGGGCAGGTGCTCGATCTGACCAAGGCGACGGCGGAAACCGCCACCGTCACCATCGACAACACCGGCACGATGACCGCCGCGAAGAGCGACGCCATCCGCTTCGGCGCGGGCACCATCGTGCTCACCAATTCCGGCACGATCCAGACGCTGGACAGCGGCAGCCGCGCGCTGAAGTTCGACGACAAGGCGGCCATCGACACGCTTGTCTCGTTCACCCTCGTCAATGAAGAGGGCGGGCGTATCCTCGGCCAGGATGACGGATTCAAATTCGCCGCCGATTCCACGACCTCGGACGCGAAGATTCTCGTCGAAAACCACGGCCTCATCGACGGCGGCGCCGGCCAGGCGCTGGACTTCGCCGACCTGACGTCTGCCGGCAACGAGATTTCGATCCTCAACTACGGCACCTTGCAGTCCGCCACCGCCGACGGCATCCGGCCCGGCGCCGGGGCCGTGGTGACCAATTACGGGCTGATCCAGTCCACCGACCTGACCAGCGATGGCGACGGCGTGGATTTCCAGGGCGCCGGCGGCACCGTGTTCAACGGGGCCACGGGTGAGATTGTCGGCGCCAAGCACGGCGTGACCGGCGACGGGGCGGTGAAGGTCGAGAACGCGGCCGGCGGGCTGATCGTCGGACGCAACGGTTCGGGCATCAATATCGACAGCACCGGCGCCACGCTGACGCAGATCACCAATTACGGCATCATTCGCGGCGAGGTCACCGGGCTGATCGACGAGGAAGGCACTGACAGCGTGCCGGACGGCGATGGCGACGGCGTCGATGTGGATGGGCAGGTGCTGCTGCACAATTACGGCCTCATCCAGGGCACCGGCGCCTCCGGCACCAAGGACGGCGAGCTGAACACGGCGGACGGCATCGCGGCCGGCGGCGGCATCATCTACAACCACAAGACTGGCATTATCGAAGCCTTCGACAACTATCCGAACGTGGATGCGGACGATGTCGGCCGCGCCATCCTGATCGACGACAGCGCGCAGGGGCCGGCGCCTTTCGCCACACAGCTCTTCAACGAGGGCATCATCCGCTCCGACGGGCCGACGGTGACCTTCATCGGCATGCAGGACGACACCATCGTCAATGGCGGCCTGATCAGCAGCGGCGGCGAGGTGGCGGTCGACATGGGCGGCGGCGATGATCTGTTCGTCTATGTCGCCGGCAGCGAGGTCGTCGGGCTGGTCCTCGGCGGGGCGGGCGACAACACGTTTGAACTCTTCGGCGCCGGTACGTTCGACCTCTCTTTGCTCGGGGACGAGGCGCAGTATCGCGACTTCGGTACGCTGCTCGTCGGTGAACTTTCCAGCTTCACCGGCACCGGCGTCTCGACCTTCGACGGCAAGGTGGAGATCGAGGGCGCCTTCGCACTGAATGGTTCTCTGGCGGCCGCCTCGGTCGCGGTCGAGGATGGGGGCCTGCTCGGGGGCAATGCCACCCTCGGCAACCTTACCGTCGGCGCCGGTGGCACCGTCTCGCCGGGCAACTCCATCGGCACCGTCACCGTGCGCGGCACGACGACCTTCGAGGCCGGGTCGGTCTATGAGGTGGAACTCAGTGGCCGTGCCTCGGACAGCATCGTCACCGACGCCCTGACCCTCAATGGCGGCACGGTGGTGCTCTCGGCCATCGGTCCGGTCTATACCGGCATGGCCTATGAGATCGTCTCGGCCGCGACGACGACCACGCCGGCGGGCCAGTTCGCCCTTGCCGACCCTGACTTCCTGTTCGCCGATGCCGCGCTCGGCCGCGACGATGCCTCGGTGACGCTCACCCTGACCCGCAACGAAATTGCCCTCGCCAGCCTCGCCCGCACCGCCAACCAGGCCAGCGTCGCCGGCGCGCTCGACCGCGCCGACGGCAGCCTGCTGCAGGCGACCGTGCTCGCGGGCACCGAGGGGCAGGAGCAGGCGATCCGCGCCGGCTACGACCTGCTTTCCGGCGAGGTGCATGCCTCGGTCGGCACCACGCTGTATTTCCAGTCGACGCTGGTGGCCGACACGCTGGTCGGCCGCCTGCGCCAGGCCTCCGCGGCCGGGGCCTCGCCGGCGCTGGCGGCGCTTGCCACCGGCGGGCCGGTGACCGCTTATGCGGCCAAGGCGCCGGAAGCGGCAAGCCCGTTCCCGGTCAAGGCGCTGCCACCTGAGCCGGCGGGCCTGGTCTATGCCGCCTGGGCGCAGGGCTTCGGCCAGTGGAATTCCGCCGATGGCACCGGCAATTCCGCCGATGTCGATTCCTCGCTCGGCGGCTTCCTCGCCGGCGGCGACGTCACCTCCGGCAACGTCACCTTCGGCCTCGCGGCCGGCTACGCTTCCGCGAGCCTCGATGTCGACGGACGGCGGAGCAGCGCCGATGCCGACACGGTGATCCTCGCCGCCTATGCCGGCGCGAATTTCGATGCCTTCCGCCTGCGCGGCGGCGCCAGCTATGGCTGGAGCGACATCGACACCACCCGCAGCGTCGCCATGCTCAGCCTGTTCGAGAACCCGCTAGGTTCCTATGACGGCTCGACGGCCAACATTTTCGTCGAGGCGGCCTATGCCGTGGAAGCCGGCGGCGTCGCCTTCGAGCCCTTCGCGCAGATGGCGTGGAGCTGGATCGACACCGACAGCTTCACCGAGACCGGTGCCTTCACCAGCGGCCTCGCCTCCTCCGGCCTGTCCTATGACGTGCCCTATTCGACATTGGGCCTGCGCCTCGCCACCACGCTGGCGATGGGCGGGGGCACGGTGACCCCGCATGCGAGCCTCGCCTGGCGCCACGCCTATGGCGACATCACCCCGGAGCTCGGTATGAGCTTCGCTTCCACCGGCACGGCCTTCACCGTCGCCGGCGCGCCGATCGCCGAGGACAGCCTCGTGCTCGGCGCCGGCATCGACGTCGCGGTGGGCGAGAAGGTCCGGCTCAATCTCGGCTATGAGGGGCAGTTTGCCAGCGACGTGAACACCAGCGCGATCAAGGGCGGCTTCACCTACCGCTTCTGAGGCGACACCGGCCGGGCTCTCCCAAGGGCCCGGCGCCCCTACCGGAGGACGGCATTTCGGTTAGGCTGGGCCATCGCAGGAGTGCCCCGCATGAAGATCGACGACGTCCGCCGCACCGCCTATTCCATGCCGCTCACCAGCCCGGCCTTTCCGAAGGGGCCCTACCGGTTCTTCAACCGCGAATTCTTCGTCGTCACCTACCGCACCGATCCGGCGGCGCTGGAGAAGGTGGTGCCCGAGCCGCTGAAGGTGGTGGAGCCGATCGTCAAATATGAGTTCATCCGCATGCCGGACTCGACCGGCTTCGGCGACTACACCGAAACCGGGCAGGTGATCCCGGTCGAGCTGAACGGGGTCCGGGGCGGCTATGTCCACTCCATGTATCTCGACGATGAGGCACCCATCGCCGGCGGGCGCGAGCTGTGGGGCTTTCCCAAGAAGCTCGCCAAGCCGCGCCTGCAGGTGGAGAGCGACACGCTGGTCGGCACGCTCCACTATGGCAGCGTGCTCGTCGCCTCCGCCACCATGGGCTACAAATACGAGGCGCTGGACAAGGCGGCGCTGCACGCCTCGCTGCGGGGCCCGAACTGGGTGCTGAAGATCATTCCGCATGTCGACGGCACGGCGCGGGTGTGCGAGCTGGTCGAGTATTATCTGGAAGACATCACGGTCTATGAGGGCTGGACCGGACCGGCGGCGCTCGGCCTGTTTCCGCACGCGCTGGCGGACGTCGCCAGGCTGCCCGTGCTGGAGGTGATCTCGGCGGCGCATTTCCGCACCGACCTCACCCTCGGCCTCGGCAAGGTGGCGTTCGACTATCTGGCGGAGTGAGGCGCACGGGCGGCCGTCACCCCAGTGTCAGCCGTTCCGTCGCCATGAAGCCGAAAAACAGGGCCAGCCCGAAGGCGACCAGCATCAGCGCGGCGAGGAGTTCCACGCTGCGCAAGGCCACCGCCGCCGCCGACCCGGAACGATTGGCGGCGAGCCGCACCGCCGCGTGCTTGGCGAACACCGCCAGCGCGGCGATGGCGCTGACCGTCAGCGCCGTGCCGACGCCCATCAACAGGGCCGAGGCGGCGCCGACCCAGAAGATGCCCTGCGCCAGCGCGAAGACCAGCACGAGAATGGCGCCCGAGCAGGGGCGCAGCCCGACCGACAGCACCGCGCTCCACCAGTCGCGCCAGCCGCTCCCGCGCGGTAAATCCTCAGGCGCCGGCATATGGGCGTGGCCGTCGCCGCAGCCGCAGTCGGGGCCATGGACATGGACGGGCGTCCCGCGCCAGGCGGCAATGAGGGCGCGGCCCTTGATCCAGGCGAGGCGCAGGCCGAGGACGACGATCAGCCCATAGGCGGCGAGTTCGATGAAGCTCACCGCCCGGCTCATCGTCGCGGCGGTGGCGCCGAGAATGGCGGCGAGCAGGCCGGCGACCAGGATGGCGGTCAGCGCCTGCGCGAGCGAGCTGGCGAAGGCGAGGCCGATGCCGCGCTTCAGCGTGGCCTCATTGGCGAGGAGGTAGGAGGAGATCACCGCCTTGCCATGGCCAGGGCCGGCGGCGTGAAACACGCCATAGGCGAAGGAAATGCCGCCGAGCAGCAGCACCGCGTGCCCGTCTTGCTTCGAAGCCCGCACGGCGGAGGTGAGCAGGCGGTAGAACTCGGCCTGTTTGGCGAGGATGAAGCCGGCGAGGCCGCCCGCCTCGGGCGCCGCCGGCGCGCCGACACCGAACGGGCTCTGGGCGAGGGCGGGGTGCAGCGTCAGCACGGCGGCGCCGAGCGCCAGCGCCAGCAGGGCCAGCCGGCGGCTCACGAGCACTTCACCGTGACCCTGTTGGCGAATTGCGAGCCGAACTGGCTGGCGGAGGTGAGGGCGTTGAAGAAGCCTTCGGACAGCGTGGTCGAGCTTCCCGTCGCCGCCGGGTCGGGGCGGTGCAAGGTGAGCGCGCAGTCCCCGGCATTGCCCGCCAGCTTCACCGGGTCGTCGTCGGCGAGCTGGAAGGCGACGAAATAGGTCGGGTCGTAGACGTCGAGCGACATCTCGCCCTTTTTCGCCGGCGGCTCGGCGAAGGGCAGGGTGAAATGCAGGGTCAGCGCGGTGCCGTCATAGGTCAGCGAATAGTCCTTCGGCGGCAGGAACGCGATGTCCTGCTTACCACGCTTGGCATAGGTGAAGAAGTCGAATTCGTGCAGGGAGTCGATGTTCACCTGCGCCAGCTCTTCCAGCGTCTTGGCGCTGGGCTTGCCGTCGGGCGTGGTCTCCAGCCCCTGCAGCGCATAGGTCGAGAACGCCTCGTCGAACTTCCAGTGGTGGCGCACGCCGGAGAGCGTGCCGTCGGGCGCGTAGTCGAGTTCGGAATGCACCTCGACCCAGACATGCGGGTGTGCAGTGGCAGCGCCAGTCAGTGCAGTGAGGACGAAGAGGATCGCCAGAAGTCGCTGAATCACGTCGGGCCTCTCCGGAGCCGCTGGGGTGAGCGACTGGTGGCGGGCGAGTTCGGCGGAATGGTGACGGTCGGCCCGCCAAACGGCAACGGCCGCCCGCAGGCGGCCGTCTCCTGAACTTCACAAACCCGTGCGGGTCGCCTCAGGCCGCCTTCTGCGCCTTCGGCTGGATCAGCTTGCGGTTGACCAGCACTTCCGCGATCTGAACCGCGTTCAGCGCCGCGCCCTTGCGCAGATTGTCCGACACGCACCAGAATGACAGGCCGTTCTCCACCGTCGCGTCCTCGCGGATGCGCGAGACATAGGTGGCGTCCTCGCCGGCCGCCTCATAGGGCGTGATGTAGCCACCCGGCTCGCGCTTGTCGACGACCAGCACCCCCGGCGCGTTGCGCAGGGTTTCGGTCGCCTCCTCGACGCTGATCGGATTCTCGAACTCGACGTTCACGGCTTCCGAATGGGAGATGAACACCGGCACGCGCACGGCGGTGCAGGTGAGCTTGATCTTCGGATCGAGAATCTTCTTCGTCTCGGCCATCACCTTCCATTCCTCCTTCGTGTAGCCGTCTTCCATGAAGACGTCGATGTGAGGAATGACGTTGAAGGCGATGCGCTTGGGGAACTTCTTGGCTTCCACCGGGTCGGAGACGAACACCGCGCGGGTCTGGGCGAACAGTTCGTCCATGGCGTCCTTGCCGGCGCCGGAGACGGACTGATAGGTCGCCACCACGACGCGCTTGATCGTCGCCTTGTCGTGCAGCGGCTTGAGGGCCACGACGAGCTGGGCGGTGGAGCAGTTCGGGTTGGCGATGATGTTCTTCTTGGTGAAGCCGGCGACGGCGTCGGCGTTCACTTCCGGCACGATCAGCGGCACGTCGCTGTCGTAGCGGAAGGCGGAGGAATTATCGATCACCACGCAGCCCTGACGGCCGATCTTCGGCGACCATTCCTTGGACACGTCACCGCCGGCCGACATCAGGCAGATGTCGGTGTCGGAAAAATCGTAGTTCTCCAGGGCTTTGCACTTGAGCGTCTTGTCGCCGAAGGAAACCTCGGTGCCGACCGAGCGGCGAGAGGCGAGCGCGACCACCTCGTCGGCGGGAAACCCGCGCTCGGAGAGAATGTCGAGCATTTCGCGGCCCACATTACCCGTGGCACCGACGATGGCGACCTTGTAGCCCATGTGCTGATCTCCTGAAGGCCCTGCCATTCACAGGCTCGGGCGAGCGCGGGCTTTTACGCGATAAGGCGAAGCGAGGCAACGGGTGGGGGAAGGGGACGAACGGCGGCTCTTGATCACTCTCCCGGCGCCATTATGTTACATGTAACAGAATGGGGAGAGAGCGATGGCAACGTCGGTTCGCGCGCGCGTACAACGCCGCCGTGAGGCGCTGAGAGCGGCGGGGCTGCGGCCGGTGCAAATCTGGCTGCCCGATACGCGGCGCGCGGGATTTGCCGAGGAATGCCGCCGGCAGTCGCGACTTGCGGCTGAAGCCGACTTCGCGGACCGGGACCTGCAGTCCTTCATGGACGGCGCATGGGCCGATCTTCCGGCGGATGAGTGATGCGAGGCCATCTGGTGACGGTCTCGCTCCCAGGTGATTTCGGCAAGCCGCGGCCGGCCCTGGTGATTCAGGCGGATCAGTTCGGCGAGACCGCAACGGTGACGGTCCTGCCGCTGTCGGGCACACCGGTCGACGCGCCGCTGATCCGCATCGGGGTGGAACCGAGCGCGGCGAACGGCCTGCGCAAACCCTCGCAGATCATGATCGACAAACCGATGACGATCCGCCGTGACCGTCTCGGCCCGGCCTTCGGCCAGTTGGAAGACGAGACGATGGTCCGGGTCACGCGATCGCTGGCGCTTTTTCTCGGCTTGGGATGAAGCGGGCTTTGACACGATAAGGGGCAAGAGGGCAACGGGTGGAGGGCGCTCACAGGCCGTCAACTCCCCGGATGAGCATCCTTCGAGGCCCGGCGATGCCGGGCACCTAAGGATGACGGGTGCGACGGGCAGGAGGGCGTTGTCGGTGTACTTCACTCCGTCATCCTGAGGTGCGAGCGCAGCGAGCCTCGAAGGATGGTCAGCCGCCCACGTCACCCCTCGCGTTGCGACGGTCGCCGCGCGGCTTTACGGACCGTCTCCCAGTCGTCGCGGATGAGTGCTTCCTTCTTGACCCGGCTCCAGCCCTTGACCTGTCGCTCCGCGGCAATGGCGTCGGTAATGCGCTCGAAGCCTTCCGACCAGATCAATGTCACCGGTCGGCGTCGGAATGTATATCCGGGGTAGCTGCCGCTCTGGTGCTCGGCGAGGCGCTTTTCCAGCGGGCCGCTGGTCGATCCGACATAGTAGGAGCCGTCAGCGCAGCGGAGCATGTGGACGAAAGCCGCCATTCCCGCCCCCCGGATGAGCATCCTTCGAGGCCCGGCTGGGCCGGGCACCTCAGGATGACGGTATGTGGGTGGAAAGCAAGAACCCCGCTGCGGCGGCTGCGAGAGCCACGTCATCC
>JAEYTJ010000105.1 GCA_023434095.1 Pseudomonadota bacterium
TTCGTCGCGCTGGCCATGGGCGTGTTCGGCATCGGCGAGATCGTGCGCAATCTCGAAGACGAACACACCCGCACCGTGCTGGTGCAGAAGGTGAAGGGGCTGCTGCTGACGCGTGAGGACATCAAGCGCATCATTGCCCCCATCCTGCGCGGCACCTTCCTCGGCTCCTTCCTCGGCATCCTGCCGGGCGGCGGGGCGATCCTCTCCTCCTTCGCCGCCTATTCGATCGAGAAGAAGATCTCCCGCCACCCCGAGCAGTTCGGCAAGGGAGCGATCGAAGGCGTCGCCGGCCCCGAATCGGCGAACAATGCCGGCGCGCAGACCTCCTTCATCCCCATGCTGACGCTGGGCATTCCCTCGAACCCCGTCATGGCGCTGATGATCGGCGCGCTGATCATTCAGGGCATCGTGCCGGGGCCGAATGTGGTGAATGAACAGCCGAACCTGTTCTGGGGCATCATCGCCTCAATGTGGATCGGCAATCTCATGCTGGTGGTGCTGAACCTGCCGCTGATCGGCATCTGGGTGCGGCTGCTCACCGTTCCCTACCACATCCTGTTTCCCCTGATCGTCGGCTTCTGCTGCATCGGGGTCTACAGCGTGAACAACAACGCCATCGACGTGTACACGATGGCGCTGTTCGGGGTGGTGGGCTACGTGCTGGTGAAGCTCGACTGCGAGCCGGCGCCGCTGCTGCTCGGCTTCATCATCGGGCCGATGCTGGAAGAATATCTGCGCCGCGCCATGCTGATCTCGCGCGGCGACCCCACGGTTTTCTTCACCCGCCCGATCTCCGCCACCATGCTCGGGCTCGCCATGCTGGCCCTCGTCGTCGTGCTGCTTCCCTCCGTCCGCAAGAAGCGCGAGGAGGCTTTCCAGGAGTAAAGGGACGGGGGCTTCCGGGGGCTGTGGATAGATCGGGAAGCCGATCCACCCCTATGGACACACCCCGAGGCCTCTGCTACACGACCCCCCGTCTGCAAGGCCACGGTCTGCGGCGGGGGCGCATAGCTCAGTTGGTAGAGCAGCTGACTCTTAATCAGCGGGTCCTAGGTTCGAGCCCTAGTGCGCCCACCACTCCGAAACTTCGGAGACCGGTGGAAACCAAGACGAAGCCAGCTTCGTCACCCCCTCTTCTTATTTTCGCAAAGCATCCCTATCTGGCAGCCTTGCCCAGTAAGGCGACGGCTGGCGCTTCTCTACATTGAAAGCCTGAAGCCCTGCATTGCGTTTGCGGGCGGCGGAGGCTGGCAATGCCGGCCGCTTCGCTCGGGAGAGCCACATGAAAGACCAGACTTCCATGCTCTGCGCTCACTGCCAGCGCTGCGGACGGCGCTCCGTGCTTGGGCGGGTCGATGCGGCCACGCTCGCGCCTCCGGCGGATGGCGAGCCGCCGCCGCGCCTGCGCTGCGACATGTGCGGCGGGCGGCAGGTGAAGCTGTTCAACGCCAGTGGTCCGGTGGAAATGCTCGCCTTCCTCAACGGGCGCATGTGAGGGCATCAATGCCCCCGGCCGTCTCATGAGGGGTCCGGGCGAACGATTTGACCCATCGCGCGTTAGGCCTCGCAGCAGCACAAGCAGGCGAGGCATGTGATGGAACATCCGAATAATCAGTATGGCGTGTCGGGCGGCCCGGGTGGCCTGAATGCGGAGCGCCGGACGGCAGGTCCGTCGACCGGGCAGGCCGGCGCAGGCGCGACGTCCTCGACCGGACCTTCGCAGGCGACAGGCCGTCCGGCGGGGACCAGCTCGGTATCCCTGTTTCCTCCCCGGCTCTATTCCTTCCGGGCGCTGGTGGCGATGGGCATACTCGGCTTCGTGGTCGGCCGTATCTGCCGCTAGCCGCACTTGTTTGGCGACGGCGCCGCCCGCCTCCCTGGAAACCTATCATGCAGACTCTGACCGTCCGTCACGTCACCCACTATAGCTACGCAAATCCGGTGGTCTTTCACACGCATCGGCTGATGCTGCGGCCGCGCGACAGCCACGATCTGCGGCTCGTGCACGCCGAACTCGTGCTGTCGCCACACGCCGCCGTGCGCTGGATCCACGATGTCTTCGGCAATTCCGTCGCCATCGTCGATTTCGCCGAGGCCGCGAACGAGTTGCGGATCGAGAGCGTGCTCACACTGGAACGCTACGGGCTTGGCGGCCTCGTGTTCCAGATCGAGGAGGACGCGAAATCATACCCGTTCGTCTACTCCCCCGACGACCGTATCGATCTCGGCCGCATGCTGGAGCCGCACTATCCCGACCCGAACGGGGAACTGGAAGCCTGGGCGAAGGGCTTCGTTGCCACGAGGCCGACCGATACGATGGCCCTGCTGACCGACATCAACAACAGCATCCACGCCCATTTTGCCTATAATCTGCGGATTGAGGAGGGCACACAGCCGCCGCTGGAAACGCTGCGGCTCGGCACCGGCTCCTGCCGCGACTTCGCGCTGCTGCTCATCGAGACGGCGCGCATACTCGGCTTCGCGGCCCGTTTCGTAACGGGATACCTCTATGATCCGGCTCTCGATGGCGGGGAGAATGGCGTTGTCGGCGCCGGCGCTACCCATGCCTGGGCCGACATCTATCTGCCGGGCGCCGGCTGGGTGGAGTTCGACCCCACCAATGGGACGATCGCTGCGGACAACCTCATCCGGGTGGCGGTGACGCGGGATCCCAGCCAGGCGGTGCCGGTCGGCGGCGGCTTCACCGGCCTGACCGGCGACTATCTCGGCATGAACGTGGACGTGTCGGTGAGAACGGTCCGCCCGGACGAGCCACTCGCCGCCTGACTTTCGCGCCATCCGCCAAAGGAAAAGGCCCGCCAATGGCGGGCCTTCGTTGTTTCAGGCGCCCGCGCTCTCCAGCGTGGGATAGTCGGTATAGCCCTCGGCGCCGCCGCCATAGAGACGGTCGCGGTCGAGGTCGTTGAAGGCGGCGCCGCGGCGCAGGCGCTCCACCGCATCGGGGGAGGAGATGAAGGGCCTGCCGAAGGCGACGAGGTCGGCCTTGCCCTCGGCAATAACCTGATCGGCCATGGCCTTGTCGTAGCCGTTATTGACCATCCAGGCGCCGGTGTAGCGGGCGCGCAAGGCGTCGAAATCGAAGTCCGGCGCGATGTCGCGCGGCCCTCCGGTGGCCCCCTCGATCAGGTGCACATAGACCGGGTGAAGGCTCTCCACCACGTCCATGACATGGTTGAACAGCGCCTGCGGGTCGCTGTCCGCGAGGTCGTTGGCCGGGGTGACGGGGGAGAGCCGCAGGCCGGTGCGCGCGGCGCCGATCTCGCCGATCACCGCCTCCAGCACCTCCTTCAGGAAACGGGTGCGGTTCTCGATAGACCCGCCATAGGCGTCGGTACGCCTGTTGGCGCCGTCGCGCAGGAACTGGTCGATGAGATAGCCGTTGGCGCCGTGGATTTCGACGCCGTCGAAGCCGGCGCGGATGGCATTGGCGGCCGCCTTGCGGAAGTCGTCGACGATGCCGGGAATTTCCTCCAGCGTGAGCGCGCGCGGCTCCTCCACCTCGACAAATCCATTGTTCACGAAGGTCTTGGTGTTGGCCCGGACGGCGGAGGGGGCGAGGGGGGCGGCCCCGCCCGGCTGCAGCGAGCGGTGCGAGACGCGCCCGACATGCCAGAGCTGCACGAAGATGTGCCCGCCGGCGGCGTGGACGGCGTCGGTGACCTTTTTCCAGCCCTCGATCTGCGCCGGCGTAAACAGGCCCGGCGTGTCCTGGTAGCCCTGTGCCGTATCGGAGACCTGCGTCGCCTCGGTAATGATGAGGCCGGCGGTGGCGCGCTGGCGATAATACTCCGCCGCGAGCGGCGAGGGCACGAGGCCGGCCCCGGCACGGTTGCGCGTCAGCGGCGCCATGACGATGCGATTGGCGAGGATGATGTCGCCGAGGCGATAGGTGTCGAAAAGGGATTTCGTGGCAGCCACGATGTGCTCCTGTGGAGAAAGGGCCCTGCCGTTCGGCAGCGCGTCGGAGCGCAGGTAATCATTGGATCACAGGTTCCAAGAGCCGGATCGCAGGGCTTTATCGAGCGGGCGGTCCCCGCTGCCGCCCGGTACGCGGCCTGCAATTTCGCGGCGCATGCTCTAGAAGGGGGAGCCGGGCAAACGGGGCCTACCGCATGATCGACATCGCGACTCGCGTCTACAACCACACTTGGAAGATCGACCCGATCGTCCGCTCCGTGCTCGATACGGACTTCTACAAGCTCTTGATGGCGCAGACGATCTACCGCCGTCACTTCCACACCCGGGTCACCTTCGGCATCATCAACCGCACCAAATCCGTGCGCATCGCCGATTTCGTCGACGAGGGCGAACTGCGCGAACAACTCGACCATGTGCGTACGCTCGCGCTGACGCGCGGGGAATCGACCTGGCTGCGCGGCAACATGTTTTACGGCAAGCGCCAGATGTTCTCGCCGGACTTCGTCGCCTGGCTCGAAGCGTTCCGCTTTCCCGCCTATCACCTGGAGAAGCGCGACGGGCAGTATGAGCTGACCTTCGAGGGGCCGTGGATCGAAACCACCATGTGGGAGATTCCCGCCCTCGCCATCATCAACGAGTTGCGCTCGCGCGCCGTGCTGCGCAGCATGGGGCGCTTCGAGCTGCAGGTGCTCTATGCCCGCGCGATGACCCGCGTCTGGGAGAAGGTGGAGCGGCTGAAGGCGCTCGGCGGCGTCGGCGTCGCCGATTTCGGCACCCGCCGGCGGCATGGCTTCCTGTGGCAGGACTGGTGCGTGCAGGCGATGATGGAGGGCCTCGGCGAGCGCTTCCTCGGCACGTCCAACTGCCTGATCGCCCTGCGCCGCGAAGTGGAGGCGACCGGCACTAACGCCCATGAACTGCCCATGGTCTATGCCGCGCTCGCCGACACCGACGCAGAGCTGGCCGAGGCTCCCTACAATGTCCTTGCCGACTGGCAGCAGGACTATGAGGGCAATCTGCTCGTCATCCTGCCCGACACGTTCGGCACCACCCATTTCCTCGAACGGGCGCCGGACTGGGTCGCCGGCTGGACCGGCATCCGAATCGACAGCAAGGACCCGATCGAGGGCGGCGAGGAGGCGCTGCGCTGGTGGAAGGCGCGCGGCCAGGACCCGACTCAGAAGCTCGCCATTTTTTCCGACGGCCTCGACATCGGCGACATCGAACGCATCTACCGCCAATTCCAGGGCCGCATGCGGATAGGTTTCGGCTGGGGAACGCTGCTGACCAATGATTTCAGGGGCTTCGCGCCGGAGGGGCGGCTCGACCCGATTTCCATCGTCTGCAAGGTCATCTCGGCCGACGGGCGCCCGACGGTGAAGCTCTCGGACAATCCCACCAAGGCCATGGGATCGCCCGAGGAGGTGGAGCGCTATCACCGCATCTTCGGACCCACCGCGGACCCTGCCCGGGCGGTGCTGGTGTAGGGGGTGGAGGGTTTCCACAAGGCATTGCAGGCATTGAGCTAATTTGCGGGAGGCGAGAGGGCGGCGGCCAAGAGTTGCCGCAATCTTTGTTCATAAGGAAATTTCCGGCATGTGACATTCTTGCATCAAGGTGCAATATGCCGGTAAGTTGTCACCCGTCGCATACGAAGGCGGTTTACGGAACTCGGTCGCGGGCCCACGGGCGCCGGCCCGAATTGACTGGAAGAACGCATGCGAAGTGGTCAGCGCCGCGCCAATGAGCTGGCTGTCAGTGCCCTCGGGCCCTGTCGGCATCCGCACCGTGCAGACGCTTTTGCCCTTCCGGCTTCCCTGTTTCCCCGTCTTTTCCTCGTAGCGTAGAGTTCCGCGCCATGGCCACGACATCGCAGCAGCCGCGCGGAACGGGGCTCTCCTCGTCGCTTATTTCCGATTTCCGTACCATCGTCAGCTCGCTCGAGCAGGAGAAGGCCGGCCGCGAGGACGGCGATTCCGGCGGCGAGGCGTCGGTCGCGGCGCGTCCGTCCATGGGCGAACTGCGTTCCCTCGGGGACGTCCGCAGCCGGCTGGCAGCGCTAGGCGACATGGGCGATGTGCTGGCCGCCCGTCCGGCCGCAGCGCGGGTTGAACCGGCGGCGAAGAGCAAGGCCGATTCGGCACAGAGCGCCCGCCGGCGAAGCTTCGGCAGCGCGGCGCGTCCGTCCGGCGAAACCGAGACCCGGCGCAAACGCAACGCGTCCAAGGATGTCATCACCTGGCAGCGGCTCGGCGTGCTGGCGGTCTTCATGGCGGTGGTCGGCGGTGGCGCCGTGGCACTGCAGTCGCTCGCCGCCCGCGAGGAGGCCAAGGTGGCGCCGGAAGTGATCGGCAACGCCGCCGTGGCCAGCGTCGCCCCCTCCGCGCAATCTGCGGATCAACAGCCGGTCGCGCTCAAGCCGGTCGAGCTCTCGGGCGCGGCCATCGAGGCATCGGTACCGGCACCCGCCGCGCCGTCTGTCCTGGCGCACGGCACCGCCGCCGACAGCCTGCCTCCGATTCTGCTGAACGCGTCGGGCCGCGGCGGCGCGGCGGCCGACGCGGCGGCAGCAACTCCCGGCGTGACGGCTTTTGCCGCCGCCGATCCCGTGGTTCCCGCCGCCGCCATCAGCGACACGGCCGAGGACGCATCGGCGCCGGTCGAGACGGTCGCGGCAGATGCGTCGGAACCGGTGCCCGCCCGCGTTGCCGCCTTGCCGAAGCAGGCGCCACTGCCGCCGACGCGGGCGCCGGTGCGCGACGCTGCGGTGGTAAGCCCGGCGGCGACGGCCCCCGAGGCTGCATCGGCGGCCACCGTTCCTGCCGAAGCCGAGCCGCTGCCGCCGGGGTTCGGCGGCGACCCGGTGGGCACGGCGGTCACGCGCCGCGCCGTGACGATGCGGGCGGCGCCCAAGAAGGGCGCGGCGGCGATCGGCAACCTGCCGGGCGGCAAGCAGGTCCAGCTCGTCACCTGCCAGCAATGGTGCGAGATCGTCGTCGATGGCAAGCGCGCCTTCGTCTACAAGAGCTTCGTCGACACGGGCGCCGTCGCGGCGGCGCCGGGCGGCGGCGCGGACGAGTCCGGCGATACGGCGGAGGGCGAGGCGGCCGCTCCCGAGTGAGCCCGTCGGTAACAGCTTGAAGCAATTAGTGAAGCCTTTGGCGCGGCTTTACGATTCGGCCTCTCTCGCCACGCTCCGGGGCGCGTGTTAGACCCCGGCGACCAATTCAGACGGAAGGATGTTCCCGAATGGTGAAGGACCCGAGCGGGGCTTCTAAGCCCGTTCGCGTCGGCGTCGTCGGCGTCGGCATCATGGGTTACAACCATGCCCGCGTGCTGATCGACCTGCCGGGCGCCGAGATGGTCGGCGTCGCCGATCCCGATCTGGGGCAGCGCGAGAAAGTGGCGGCCCTGCTGGGCTGCCGCGCTTTCGCCAGCCTTGACGAGCTGGTTCAGAACGGCGCCGAGGCTCTGGTCATCGCCGCTCCCACACATCTACATCACGAGGTCTCGCTGCGCGCGATCGAGGCTGGCCTGCATGTGCTCGTCGAGAAGCCCATCGCGCCCACCGTCGCCGAGGCCGAGGCAATCGTCGCCGCCGCCAAGGCCAAGGACGTGGCACTGGTGGTCGGGCATGTCGAGCGCTTCAACCCGGCCGTCGAGGCGGTGAAGAACGCCATCCGCGACGAGGAAATCCTCTCCATCGGCATCACCCGCGTCGGTCCCTTCCCGCCGCGCATGTCGAATGTCGGCGTGGTCATCGACCTCGCCGTGCACGACATCGATCTGATCTGCCATTTCACCGGCTCGCACATCACCGAGGTGCAGCCGCAGGTGAAGGCGGCGGTGGCCGAGCGCGAGGATATCGCGCTGCTGCAGTTCCGCACCGCAAACGGGGTGCTGGCGCACATCAACACCAACTGGCTGACGCCCTTCAAGGCGCGCACCGTGCATGTCGCCACCCGCAAGAAGTATGTGATCGGCGACCTGCTCACCCGGCAGGTGACCGAGTATTTCGACTACAAGCCCGATGGCAGCTATTCCATGCGCCATCTTCCCGTGGCCTACGCCGAGCCGCTGCGGCTGGAGCTCATGCGCTTCCTGGAAGCCGTGCGCGGCGGATCGGCGCCGGCCGTGACCGGCGAGGATGGCGTGGCGGCCATCGCGGTGGCCATGCGCTGCCTCGAAGCGTTGGAGCCGGCACCCACAGATCCCTTGTCCGCCGGGCGCCCGCCGCTGCGCGCCAGCGTGGCCTGAGAGGAACACCGATGAATTCGCATGTGAAGTCCGAGCTGGCGCCGATCCCCTTCATCGACATCGCCGCCCAGCGGGCGCGGCTCGGTGCGCGCATCGACGAGGCGGTGGCGCGGGTGCTGGCGCATTGCCGGTTCATCAACGGTCCCGAGGTGACGGAATTCGAGCAGCAGCTCGCTGCCTTCGCCGGCGCCAGGCATGCGGTCGCCTGTTCCAGCGGCACGGACGCGCTGGCCATGATCCTGATGGCCTGGGGCATCAAGGCCGGCGACGCTGTGTTCTGCCCGGCCTTCACCTTCTGCGCGACCGCCGAGGTCGTGCCGTGGGTCGGCGCCACCCCGGTCTTCGTCGACATCCTCGAAGACACCTTCAACATGGACCCCGCCAGTCTGGAAGCGGCCATCGTGGTCGCCAAGCAGAAGGGGCTGACGCCGAAGGTAGTGGTGCCGGTCGACCTGTTCGGCCAGCCTGCCGACATGGACGCCATCGAGGCCATCGCCAAGGCCCACGGCCTCAAGGTGCTGTGCGACACGGCGCAGGGCTTCGGCGCCACCTGGAACGGGCGGCGCACCGGCTCCTTCGGCGACGCCACCGCCACCAGTTTCTTCCCGGCCAAGCCGCTCGGCTGCTACGGCGACGGCGGCGCGGTGCTGACCGACGACGACGACCTGCTGCCGGTGCTGAAGAGCGTGCGCGAGCACGGCCAGGGCGTCGACAAATACGAGAATGTCCGCCTCGGAATGACCGGGCGGCTCGACACCATCCAGGCGGCGGTGCTGCTGGAGAAACTGGCGATCTTCGAGGATGAGATCGCTGCGCGCCAGCGCATCGCCGCGCGCTACAACGCGGCGCTGGCGGATGTCTGCGTGGTGCCGGCGGTCGATCCGCGCGCCACCTCCGTGTGGGCGCAGTACACGATCCGGCTGCCGCACGGCGTGCGCGACGATCTCGCCGCGGCGCTGCAGAAGGACGGCGTGCCCACCGCCGTTTATTACCGCATCCCGATGCACCGCCAGCCGGCCTATGCCGCCTATCCGGCCGCCGGCAACGGCCTGCCGGTGTGCGAGAAGCTGGCCGGCGAGGTCATCAGCCTGCCCATGCATCCCTATCTCGACGAGGCGGCGCAGGAACGCGTGATCGCCGCGGTGCGCCGCGCCCGCGGCGCCTGAGGCGACGGGTCCTCGGCGCCCGGGGCGCGGCGGGGGCTGGCAGGGCGAGGGCGGGGAGGCTAGCTTTCCGCCCGCCGCCCGATTCCGGCAGCCTCAAACCCGTCGGCTCCCATGATACGCAGCATCTTTACGGTCGGCGGCTGGACGCTGATCTCGCGGCTGACCGGCTTCGTGCGCGACATCGTCATGGCGGCGGTGCTGGGCGCCGGTCCGATGGCGGATGCCTTCTACATCGCTTTTCGCCTCCCCAATCACTTCCGCTCCATCTTCGCCGAGGGCGCCTTCAACACCGCCTTCATTCCCGCCTATGCCCGTGTGAAGACGGTGGAGGGCGAAGCGAAGGCACGCAGCTTCGCCGATGGCATCCTGACCGGCGTCGTGCTGGTGCAACTCGCCGTGCTCGCCATCGCCCTGCTGGCCACCGACTGGGTGGTGGGCACGCTGGCGCCCGGCCTGGTGGACGATCCCGCGCGCTTCGGGCTCACCGTCGATTTCACCCGCATCACCTTCCCCTATCTCGGCCTGATCGCGGTGGTGACGCTGGTCGGCGGCGTGCTGAACGCCAATGACCGCTTCTGGGCGGCGGCGGCGGCCTCGATCCTGCTCAACCTCGCCATGGTCGGCACGCTCAGCGTTGCCGGGCTGTTTCCCACCGCCGGCCATGCCGCGGCCTGGGGCGTGCTGATCTCCGGCTTCCTGCAGCTCGGCCTGCTGGTGTTCGATGCCGAGCGCCACGGCCTCGGCCTGCGCTTCGGCCGGCCAAGGCTCGATCCGGAAACCCGTGCTTTTCTCATCGCGCTCGGCCCGGCGATCATCGGCTCGGCCGGCGTCCAGCTGGCGATCTTCGCCGATACCATCATCGCCTCCTTCCTGCCCGAAGGGGCGGTGGCGGCGCTGTTCTATGCCGACCGCATCAACCAGCTGCCGATCGGCGTCGTCGGCATCGCGGCGGGCATCGTGCTGCTGCCGGAAATGTCGCGGCGCATCGCCGCAGCGGATTTCGACGGGGCGCGCTTCGCCCAGTCGCGGGCCATCGAGCTGACCCTGCTGCTGGTGCTGCCCTTTCTGGCGGCGGCGGTGACCATTCCCGAGATCATCATGCGCGGGCTGTTCATGCGCGGCGCGTTTACGCCGGAGGCGGCGAGGGAGGCCGGCGCGACGCTCGCCGCCTATGGCATCGGGCTGGCGCCTTTCGTCGTCGTGCGAGCCTTCATGTCGCCCTTCTATGCCCGCGGCGACACAAGGACGCCCGTGCTGGCGACCCTGGGGGCGGCTGTGGTCAATATCGGGCTGAAGGTGCTTCTCATGGGCCCGCTCGCGCAGGTCGGGCTGGCCTTCGCGACCTCCATCGGCGGGTGGATCACGGTGATCGTGCTTGCCGTTCTGGCGCGCTGGCGCGGCTATGAGTGCGGCGATACGCAATTGCTGCGCGCCGTGCCGCGGCTGGCAATCATCCTCGTCGCGCTTGCCGCGACCCTGTTCGCCGCCGCTTCTCTCGCCCCGCCCTGGCTGACCGTCCTTCCCCATGGGCGGGACGAGGCGCTTCTCGCCCTGTGCGTCGCGGCGGGCGGGGCGGTGTATGCCGCGCTGGCGCTGGCGCTGTTCGGGCGCCGCTACCTCGTGGGCCTGCTGCGCGGGCGCCGCTGACGGCAACGTTCGGTTACTTTTTATTGCTTACGCGGTGCAGCAAAATTGTGGTACGTCGCAGCGGCGTCATGGGTTCCGGGCGGGGTGCCCCATGGCTTGCGACCCTGAGGGACAGTGTCCCGATATGCCCGAAGAGCGTTCCCGGAGATGTCCATGATCACCGCGCTGCCGCGTTTTTCCCTCGCTGCACTCTCTCTCGCCGCCCTGGCGCTGGCAGGATGCTCCGAGCAGAATCAGGGCCAGCAGGCGGCCGCCCCGCCGCCCCCGACCGTGACCGTCGCCAATCCGACGACGCGCACCATCACCGATTACGACGAATATGTCGGCCGCTTTGCCGCCGTCGACCTGGTGAACGTCTATGCGCGGGTTTCCGGCTATCTCGAGAAGGTGGCGTTCACCGATGGCCAGTTGGTGAAGCAGGGCGATCTCCTGTTCACCATCGACAAGCGGCCTTTCCAGGTGGCGCACGACCAGGCGGAGGCGAACCTCCAGAGGGCGCAGGCCGAACTCGATTTCGCCACCTCCGATCTGCAGCGCGCGCAAACGCTGATCGACGACAAGACCTCGAACGCGATTTCCAAGCAGGCCTATGACCAGCGCCTCCAGAGCGAGCGCACGGCGCGCGCCGGCGTGGCGGCGGCGCAGGCGGCACTGCAGGCGGCACAGCTGGACCTCGACTTCACCGACCTGAAGGCGCCCGTGACCGGCCGTATCGGCGATCGCAAGGTGTCCGTCGGCAATCTCGTCACCGGCGGCTCGGGCGGCACCAACACCAACACGCTGCTCGCCACCATCGTCTCGCTGGACCCGATCTATTTCGAGTTCACCTATGACGAGGCCTCCTATCTGCGCTACCAGCGCATGGCGAAGGAACTGGGCGACAAGGCGGATTCCATCTCGGTGAAGCTCGGGCTGATCGACGAGAAGGGCTTCCCTCATTCCGGCACGCTCGACTTCGTCGACAACCGCATCAGCGAGGACACCGGCACGATCCGCGGCCGTGCGACCTTCGCAAACCCGGACGGCACCTTCACCCCCGGCATGTTCGGGCGTATCCAGATCCCTTCCGCTGCCCCGCATGAGGCGGTTCTGGTGCCGGACGTCGCCATCGGCACCGAACAGACCCGCAAGTTCGTCTATGTGATGCAGCCCGGCGACCAGCCGCAGACGCCGCAGATGAAGTACGTCACGCTCGGCCGTACCTATGACGGCCAGCGCGTCATCAATAGCGGTCTCACCAAGGACGATCTTGTCGTCGTCAACGGCCTGATGCGCATCCGTCCCGGCGCGCAGGTGGTGGGCAAGATGGAAGCCCCGGCGGCCACTCCCGCCGCCGGTGCGGGTGCCACCGCCGACGGCAAGGCGGCCGATGGCAAGGCTTCCACCACGACCACCGCCAACTGAGCGCGGAGCGGTCACATGCGATTCTCACATTTCTTCATCGATCGCCCGATCTTCGCCTCGGTGATCTCCATCGTGGTGATGATTCTCGGCGCCGTCGCCTTCGTCTCCCTGCCTGTGGCGCAGTATCCCGACATCGCGCCGCCGGTGGTCAATGTCAGCGGCCAGTATCCCGGCGCGAGCGCCGAGACCGTGGCCGACACGGTCGTCGCGCCCATCGAGCAGCAGATCAACGGCGTCGAGGGGATGCTCTACATCTCCTCCAACTCGACGGCGGACGGGCGCTTCTCCATCGCCGTGACGTTCGATATCGGTACCGATCTCGATATCGCGCAGGTGCAGGTCCAGAACCGCGTCGCCACGGCGACACCGCGCTTGCCGCAGGATGTGCAGCAGATCGGCGTCACCGTCGCCAAGTCCTCGCCGGACATCCTGATGGTGGTCAGCCTGTTCTCGCCGGACGATTCCCGCGACTCGCTGTTCATCTCGAACTACGCCAACCTGCAGATCAAGGACCAGCTCCAGCGCGTGCCGGGCGTCGGCTCGATCACCGTGTTCGGCTCGCGCGACTATGCGATGCAGGTCTGGCTCGATCCCTTGAAGCTGCAGGCGCTCAACCTGACCGCCGGCGACGTCACCGCCGCCTTGCAGGCGCAGAATCTTCAGGTCGCCTCGGGCGTGCTGAACGCGCCGCCGGTGCCGAACCAGATGGGCTTCCAGATCGCCGTGCGCACGCTTGGCCGTCTCTCGACGCCTGAGCAGTTCGGCAACATCGTCGTGCGCGAGACCGGCAACGCCGTGGTGCGGCTGCGCGACGTGGCGCGAATCGATATCGAGGCGCAGGACAATTCCTCGATCTCCTATTTCGACTCCAAGCCGTCCGTGGCACTGGGCATCTTCCAGCTTCCGGGCTCAAACGCGCTCGCCACCGGCGAAGCGATCGAGGCCGCGATCAAGGAGATCTCCAAGAGCTTCCCGCCGGGCGTCGCCTATTCCACGGCCTACAACCCGACGCAGTTCATCGCGGAATCGGTGAGCGCGGTGGAGCACACCATCATGGAGGCCATCGTCCTGGTGGTGATCGTGGTGGTGCTGTTCCTCCAGAGCTGGCGGGCGGCGATCATCCCCATCCTCGCCATTCCGGTCTCGCTGATCGGCACCTTCTTCATCATGAGCCTGTTCGGCTTCTCGCTGAACAACCTGTCGCTGTTCGGCCTTGTGCTGGCGATCGGCATCGTGGTGGACGACGCGATCGTGGTGGTGGAGAGCGTCGAGCACAACATCTCCACCGGGCTCTCACCGCGCGATGCCGCCTACAAGACCATGGACGAGGTGGGCGGGGCGCTGGTGGCGATCTCGCTGGTGCTGGCCTCGGTCTTCATACCCTCGGCCTTCATCACCGGCATCTCCGGCGAATTCTACCGCCAGTTCGCGCTCACCATCGCCGGCTCGACGCTGATCTCGCTGATGGTGTCTCTGACCCTGTCGCCGGCCATGTGCGCGCTGCTGCTGAAGCCGCACAAGGGGCCGGACCACAAGCCGGCTTGGTACGCCCGACCGTTCACCGGCTTTTTCTATTATTTCAACAAGGGCTTCGACAGCGTCTCGCGCGGCTATGGCTGGCTCACCAGCAAGCTGGTGCGCATCGCCGTGGTGGTGCTGCTGGTCTATGTGGCCATCCTCGCCGGCGGCTTCCAGCTGTTCCGCACCACCCCGCAGGGTTTCATCCCGGCGCAGGACCGCGGCTATCTCATCGTCGCGGCGCAGCTTCCCGGCGGCGCGGCTCTTTCGCGCACCAACGAGGTGATGACCAAGGCGGCGCAGGAAGTGCTGGCGACCCCCGGCGTGGCGCATGTGGTGAACATTGTCGGCTTCTCCGGCGCGACCTTCACCAACGCACCCAACGCCGGCGCCATGTTCGTCATCCTCAGCCCCGCCGCCGACCGCGCGGCGCACCCCGGACAGTCTGCCCCGGCCATTCAGGGCACGCTGTTCGGCAAGCTCGCCTCGGTGGAGGAGGCGCAGATGATCGTCGTCATGCCGCCGCCCGTCTCGGGCATCGGCAATGCCGGCGGCTACCGGATGATGATCGAAGACCGTGGTGGACGCGGCTACGAGGCGCTGCAGGGCGCGGTCTACGCCATGATGGGCGCGGCGAACCAGACGCCGGGCCTGCGGCAGGTCTATTCGCTGTTCGAGACCTCGACGCCGCAGCTCTTCCTCGACATCGACCGGACCAAGGCGCAGCTGCTCGGCGTCAACATCGCCGACGTGTTCTCGACGCTGCAGACCTATATCGGCTCGTCCTATGTCAACGACTTCAACCTGTTCGGCCGCACCTACCGCGTGCAGGCGCAGGCCGACGCACCCTATCGCCTGACTTCGGACGATCTGCTGCGGCTGCGGGTGAAGAACGCCGAGGGGCAGCTCGTGCCGCTCGGCTCCTTCACCACGGTGAACGACATCTCCGGACCCTACCGCGTGCCGCGCTACAATCTCTATCCGGCGGCGGAGCTCGACGGCGACACCATGCCGGGCACCTCGCAAGGGCAGGCGATCCAGAAGATGCAGGAGATCGCCGCCCAGGTGCTGCCGGACGGCTTCGCCTATGAGTGGACGGCGCTGGCCTACCAGCAGGTGAGGGCGGGCAATACCGCGATCTTCGCCTTCGCGCTGGGAGTGGTGTTCGTCTTCCTCGTGCTGGCGGCGCAGTATGAGAGCCTCACCCTGCCGCTGGCGGTGATCCTCATCGTGCCCATGTGCCTGATCGCGGCGGTGGTGGGCATCCAGATACGGGGACAGGACAATAACATCCTCAGTCAGGTCGGTTTCATCGTCCTCATCGGTCTGGCGGCGAAGAACGCGATCCTGATCGTGGAATTCGCCAAGCAGGTGGAGGATCGGGGAGAAAACCGCTTCGTCGCCGCCACCGAGGCCGCCAAGCTGCGCCTGCGGCCGATCATCATGACCTCGCTGGCCTTCATCTTCGGCGTGGTCCCCCTCGTCATCGCGACGGGAGCGGGTGCCGAGCTGCGGCAGTCTCTGGGAACGGCGGTGTTCTCGGGCATGATCGGCGTGACCTTCTTCGGTCTGCTGTTCACGCCGACCTTCTACGTGGTCTGCCGCTGGATCGCCGGCTTCGGCGAGCGTCGCCGCGCCCGCAAGGTCGACACTCCCGCACCCGCACCCCACTGACGCGGTACGGCACGGCACCCTCGCCGGACGACGACGCATCGACCCCGCCGCTCTGCCGAGCGGCGGGATTTTTTTGTGCGGCGTTTCCGTGCCGTGCCTTGCGCGGGAAGGCCTCAGGGTGCAGGGGCATGTCCCGCTGGCGAGGAGTAGGGCTGTCGCCCCCACTCTCGGTCGGGGTTCCCCGTGCGGGGTCAGTAAGGGGATAGCCCGGACGGGTGGCAGCGGTTCGCTGCCTCCCAGCTGGACCTTGGCTCGCTCGCAGTGCCGACGCGCGGCGCGGACGTCGGCGCCGACCAGGAGCCGCGCAGGGCGGTCGCAGGATGCTAAGTCGGTCTCTCGTGTCAGTCCGAAGCATCGTGCGCGCGGCCGGGGTTCCACCGCCTGCTCGCTCCACCAGTCTGCCCCCGCCTCCAGCCGCATCATCGTGGCGTTGCGCTTCGGCGGCCCCCGGCAGGCAGCGACGGGCAGGCGGCGATTTTTCAGCGCAGATCGTTCGGACCCCGTGCAAAAGAAAACCCCCGCGCGAGGCGGGGGCTCTCATCAGACCGGATAGGTCGCGTTGCGGGCCACGTCAGTCGAAGCGGCCGGCGGCGTGGGCGAGCAGGGTGTAGACCTTGCCCGTGTCCGAGGTGAGGTAGGTCTTGGTCAGTTCCTGCCCGCGCTCGTCGCGCGAGACCTGTTCCAGCAACCGCTCGAACTCGCCGATATAGCGGTCGACCGTATCGCGGAACTCGAGGTCGCGCCGGTACTTGCGGCGGATTTCCTCGAAGGTCTGCTGGCCCTGCATGGTGTAGAGCCGGCGGGTGAAGACGTTGCGCTCACCCTTCTTGTAGCGCTCCCACAGATCGACTGCGGCTTCGTGATCGATCATCCGGGCGATGTCCACCGACAGCGAGTCCAGCGACTCGATGGTGTGGTGCACCGGGCGCTCCGGCTGGCCCTGACGCGGGTCGAAGTTGCGTGGCGGCGTGGCCGGCACGCTGCGCGGCATGGGCCCCGCCGATGCCGGGCTTTCGCCGTCGGAGGCGCGCGCCAGCAGTTCGGACAGCCATCCGCCCTTGTCGGATCCGCTACGCTCCGGCGCAGCGGGGGCGACGTTGGCGCGGCGCGGCGGGGTGGAGGAGGCCGCATTCGCGTTGCCATTGGCGTTGCCACGCGGTGCCTCGAAGT
>JAEYTJ010000134.1 GCA_023434095.1 Pseudomonadota bacterium
CGTCTATGCTGGGCTCACCGTGGCGCTCGGCGGCATCGACCCGGCCGCGCTGCGGGCGGGCTTGCGCCGCTAGGCGTTCACGATGCCGCAAGATGCTTGCCCCTGCGGGTCATGCGTGCCATAGCGCCCCCGCGCCGGGGGCATTCCCGCGGCACGGCAGGGCGCAGACCACAGGACGTCCCGACATGGAATTCAAGCCGCTCGTGTTTTCCGGCGTCCAGCCGACCGGAAACCTGCATCTCGGCAATTATCTCGGCGCCATTCAGCGCTTCGTGGCGCTGCAGGACAGCCATGACTGCCTCTATTGCGTGGTCGATATGCACGCCATCACGGTGTGGCAGGACCCGGCCGACCTGAAGCGGCAGATCCGCGAGGTCACGGCCGCCTTCATCGCCTCCGGCATCGACCCGGCCAAGCACATCGTGTTCAACCAGAGCCAGGTCTCCGGCCATGCCGAGCTGGCCTGGGTGTTCAACTGCGTGGCCCGCCTCGGCTGGCTCAACCGCATGACGCAGTTCAAGGAAAAGGCCGGCAAGGACCGCGAGAACGCCTCGGTGGGCCTCTATGCCTATCCCAACCTGATGGCCGCCGACATCCTGCTCTACCGCGCCACCCATGTGCCTGTCGGCGAGGACCAGAAGCAGCATCTGGAGCTGACCCGCGACATCGCGCAGAAGTTCAATAATGATTTCGGCCCCTCCATCGCCGCCAACGGGCTGGGCGAGGCGTTCTTCCCGCTGCCCGAGCCACTGATCGGCGGGCCGGCGGCGCGGGTGATGAGCCTGCGCGACGGCGCCAAGAAGATGTCGAAGTCGGACCCGTCCGACCTCTCGCGCATCAACCTGACCGACGATTCCGACCTCATCGCCTCGAAGATCCGCAAGGCCAAGACCGATCCCGAGCCGCTGCCCTCCGAGGCGGAAGGGTTGAAGGGCCGGCCGGAGGCGGAAAATCTGGTCGGCATCTACGCCGCCCTCGCCGATGTCGCGAAGGAAGAGGTGCTCGCCCAGTTCGGCGGCGGCCAGTTCTCCACCTTCAAGGCGGCGCTGGTCGACCTCGCCGTGGCCAAGCTCGGGCCGATCGGGGGCGAAATGCAGCGCCTCGTCGCCGAGCCGGACCATATCGACGCCATCCTGCGCGACGGCGCCGCCCGCGCCCGGGTGCTGGCGGACGCCACCATGGCCAGCGTGCGCGACATCGTCGGCTTCGTGCGCTAGCCTTCGCCTGTTCCAACCGCCCCGGGGAAGCCCATGCCGCGCCGGCGCCAAAGCCACGAGCCCGGCCACCGCCGGAAGTTCCTCGTGGTGGCCGACGACACGCCGGAATGCGACCGCGCGCTCTATTACGCGGCGCGGCGCGCGGCGCGTACCGGCGGCGCGGTGGTGCTGCTCAGCGTGCTGCAGCTGGAGGAGGCGCCCAGCCAGTGGCTCGGCGTCGCCGACCTGATGCGGGCGGAGGCCACGGACAAGGCCGAGGCGCGCCTCGATCTGCTCTCCGCCCGGGCGCACGGCATTTCCGGCGTCGACAGCGAGCGTGTGGTGCGCGAGGGCACCGTTGCCGAGCAGATCCTCGCGGTCATCGAGGAGGACGAGGACATCGCCATCCTCGTGCTCGCCGCCGGCACCGGCAAGGACGGGCCGGGGCCGCTCATCGCGTCGCTGGCCAAGGGCATGTGGGCGAGCCTGCCGGTGCCCGTCACGCTGGTGCCGGGCACGCTCTCCGACAGCGAGATCGACGCGCTGGCGTGAGCGGGCAGGGCGTGAGCGGCGCGACGCCGCGCGCCCTTCCCCTCTTGCCGGCGAGAGCTTATCTAAAGTGCACATTCCCCCGTCGCCGCGGCCTTGAACCCCGGTTGGCAAGGAGACCGACATGTTCATCCAGACCGAAGCCACCCCCAATCCCGCCACGCTGAAGTTCCTTCCCGGCCGTTCCGTGCTCGGCGAGGGCACGTTCGAAGCCCGCGACGCCGACGAGGCGGCCCGCTCGCCGCTTGCGGTGCGCCTGTTCGAGGTGCCGGGCGTCGCCGGCGTGTTCTTCGGCTCGGATTTCGTCACCGTGACCAAGGCGCAGGGCGAGTGGGCGCATCTCAAGCCGGCTATTCTCGGCGCCATCATGGAGCATTTCGTCTCCGGCCAGCCGATCCTGCCCGAGGACCACGAGCACGCCGCCGACGACGCCTTCTTCGAGGCCAAGGATGCCGGGCTGGTCGACACCATCCGCGAGCTGATCGACACCCGCGTGCGCCCGGCCGTGGCCAATGACGGCGGCGACATCACCTTCCGTGGCTACAAGGACGGCGTGGTGTTCCTCGCCATGAAGGGCTCCTGCGCCGGCTGCCCCTCCTCCACCGCGACGCTGAAGAACGGCATCGAGAACCTGCTGCGCCACTTCGTTCCCGACGTCGTCGAGGTGCGCCCGGTCTGAGCCGCCGGCGCGGCCGCGCCCTTCCCATACCGCCGCGCGCAGGTGCATGGTGGGCGGATGACCGCGTTCGACCCTGCTGATTCTGACCGATGCTGATCCTCGCCATCGATACCGCGCTCGAGGCTTGTTCGGCGGCCCTGCACGACATGGCCACCGATGAGACGCGGGCCATGGAGCATGTCGTCATGGCCCGCGGCCATGCCGAATCGCTGATTCCCATGGTCGAGCGGGTGATGACGGCCGCCGGGGCGGCGTTCGCCGACATCGACCTGTTCGCCGTCACCGTCGGCCCCGGCAGCTTCACCGGCCTGCGGGTCGGCCTCTCCGCGGCGCGCGGCTTCGGGCTCGCCACCGGCAAGCCGGTGCTGGGCCTGCCGACGCTGACTGTGCTGGCCGCGCCGCTGCTGGCGCGCGACGACGCGGTGCCGGTGGCCGCCGCCATCGACGCCCGCCACGGCAACGTCTATCTGCAGATGATCGGCCCTGCCGGCCGGGTGCTGGTGAGCCCGCGCGCCATGGCGGCGAAGGACGCCGCCCGCTCGGTGGCCAACGGGCCGGTGCGGCTGGTGGGCTCCGGCGCCGGCCTTTTGGTCGACGCCTGGCCGATGGGCGCGCAGCCGCCGCTGGAGGTGCGCGCCACCGCGACGCCCGATCCGGTCTGGCTGGCGCGCATCGCCAGCGTCGCCGACCCCACCCGTTCCGAGCCCAAGCCGCTTTACCTGCGCGACGCCGACGCCAAGCCGCAGACCGGCGGGCGGATCGCCCGGCGATGAGCCGGCTGCCGGCCTGGCTCGGCTGGATGACGGGGGTTCGCCCCCGGGAGGCGACGCTGCGCGCGATCCGCGCGGGCGACGCCGAGGCGCTGGCGCGCCTGCACGCGCAGTCCTTCCGCATCGGCTGGGACGCGGCCGAGTTCGAACGGCTCATCGCCAACCGGCTGACCCGCGGCCTCGTCGCCACCGACGGTCCCGGCGGGGCGCCGGTGGGCTTCATCCTGCTGAGCGGAGTAGCGCCGGAGATGGAGATCCTCTCGGTCGCGGTGGAAGGTCGCCGGCGCGGCGCCGGCCTCGGGCGCCGGCTGGTGGAAGCCGCCTTCGGCGCGCTGGCGGCGGAGGGCTACCGTACCGTGTTCCTCGAAGTCGAGGACGGCAACGCCGCCGCGCTGAAGCTTTATGCCCGCACCGGCTTCCGTGAAATCGGCCGCCGGCCGGGCTATTATCGCGACCGTGCCGGCGCTCCGGTCGCCGCCCTGACCATGCGGCGCGACATCGCCTGAGAGAAACCATTGCCCTTGCCGGCTCCGCTGCGCCATAAGGCGGGGCGGGCGCGGGACGACCGCAGCGGGCTGAAGGAAGCAGGCCGAGGAATGAACGACAAGCCGACCGCGATCGAGGAAGCCTGCGTGACGCTGGGCCTGCGGATGACCGACCAGCGCCGGGTGATCGCCCGCATCATCGCCGACGCGCAGGACCATCCCGACGTGGAGGAACTGCACCGGCGCGCCGTCGCCGTCGACGACCGCATCTCCATCTCCACCGTCTACCGCACGGTTAAGCTGTTCGAGGATGCCGGCATCATCGCCCGCCACGATTTCCGCGACGGCCGCTCGCGCTACGAACCGGTGCCGGACGAACACCACGACCACCTCATCGACCTGCGCAACGGCACGGTGGTGGAATTCCGCTCCGAGGAAATCGAGCATCTGCAGGAAGAGATCGCCCGCAAGCTCGGCTATCGCCTGGTCGGCCACCGGCTGGAACTCTACGGCGTGCCGCTCGACCCCAAGAAGGACTGAAGCCGTGCGGGCCTGGCTGGTGATCGTGCCGGTCGTGCTCGTCACGCTGCTCGGAATTCCCTTGCAATGGCTGTCGGTGGCGCTGCGGCTGCCGACGCGCCGGACGATTCCCGTGCTGTATCACCGCGTCGTGCTGGCCCTTGTCGGGGTGCGGGTGCGGGTGGTCGGCGCGCCGGCCCCGGTGCGGCCGCTGCTCATCGTCGCCAACCATGTCTCCTGGCTCGACATTCCCGTGCTCGGCTCACGCCTGCCGCTGTGCTTCGTCGCCAAGAGCGAGGTGGCGCGCTGGCCGGGCATCGGGCTGCTGGCGAAGCTCCAGCGCACCATCTTCGTCGACCGCACCTCCCGCACGGCGACGGGGCGCGTGGCGGGGGAGATGGCGGCGCGGATGAACGATGGCGACCCCGTCGTGCTGTTCGCGGAAGGCACGTCGAGCGACGGCAACCGCGTGCTGCCCTTCCGCTCGGCGCTGATCGGCGCCGCCCGCCAGGGCATGGGCGAGGAGGCAGGCGCGGCGGCGACCATCCAGCCGCTCGCCATCGCCTATGTCGGCCTCTCCGGCCTGCCGGTCGGCCGCACGGGGCGCCCGCACCTCGCCTGGTATGGCGACATGGACCTCGCCCCGCACCTCATGCAGGTGCTGCGCCGCGGCGGGGTCGAGGTGGAGCTGCGCTTCGGCGCGCCACTGGCGGCGGAAGGGCGCAAGGCGGCGGCGCAGGAGGCCGAGCGGGCGGTGCGCGGCCAGCTGGCGCAGGCGCTGAACGGGCGCCACGGCTGACACCGGCGCATTTCCTTTTCGCGGGAATCCCGCTACACAGGGGCATAGGCGTCAATCGTGGAGACGTAGACGATCTCGACCTGCATGCGACCGAGGTGGGAACGAGCGGCGATGGACGAGGGCGCCTTGCGGGAACGCGCCCCAAGCGCCCTCGGATTTCCAACGGAAGACGCCGCGCTGCTCCCTGCGGGCACCCGGCACGGGTCGATCGACACGCAATGAGTGACACGCGCAAGCTTTACGTCCGCTCCTTCGGCTGCCAGATGAACGTCTATGACGCCCAGCGCATGACGGACACGCTGGCCAAGGAAGGCTATGTCGAGACCGACACGCCCGACGACGCCGATCTCGTCATCCTCAACACCTGCCATATCCGCGAGAAGGCCGCCGAGAAGGTCTATTCCGAGCTCGGCCGGCTGAAGAAGGCGCAGGAAGAGGCCGGCCGCCGGCAGATGGTGGCGGTCGCCGGCTGCGTCGCCCAGGCGGAAGGGGCCGAAATCCTCAAGCGCGCCCGCGGCGTCGACCTGGTGGTCGGCCCGCAGAGCTACCACAAGCTGCCCGAGCTTCTGGCCGACGCGCAGCGGCGGGGCCACAACCGGCGCGCCGGCATCGTCGAGACCGAGTTCCCGGTCGAGGACAAGTTCGACTTCCTGCCCCCGCCGACCCCGGCCGCGATCGCCAAACGCGGCCCCACCGCGTTTGTGACCGTGCAGGAAGGCTGCGACAAGTTCTGCACCTTCTGCGTGGTGCCCTATACGCGCGGCGCGGAAGTCTCGCGCCCGCTGCCGAAAATCCTCGACGAAGTCATCCGCCTCGCCGAGGCCGGGGTGCGCGAGGTGACGCTGATCGGCCAGAACGTCAACGCCTATCACGGCGCCGACGCCGCCGGCCGCACCGCCAACCTGCCGGAGCTGGTGCGCCGCATCGCCGAGGTGCCGGGCATCGCCCGCGTGCGCTACACCACCAGCCATCCGCGCGACATGGACGACGAACTCATCGCCGCCCATCGCGAGCTGCCGGCGCTGATGCCCTATCTGCACCTTCCAGTGCAGTCCGGCTCGAACCGCGTGCTGGCGGCGATGAACCGCAAGCACGACCGCGAACTGTTCTTCGACATCGTCGCCCGCGTGCGCGCGGCGCGGCCGGACATCGCCTTCTCCTCGGATTTCATCGTCGGGTTCCCCGGCGAGACCGAGGCCGATTTCGCGGACACGATGGACCTTGTGGAGCGCGTGGGCTTCGCCTCCGCCTTCTCGTTCAAATATTCCTCGCGCCCCGGCACGCCGGCGGCGGGCATGGGCGAACAGGTGCCGGAGACGGCGAAATCCGAGCGCATCCATGCGCTGCAGGCGCTGCTCGACCGGCAGAAGGCGGCCTTCGACGCCGCCTGCCGCGGCCGGCGCTTCGAGATCCTGCTGGAAAAGCCCGGCCGCTTCCCCGGCCAGCTCATCGGCCGCTCGCCCTATCTGCAGTCCGTCGTGGTGGAGGCCCCCCTGGAGGCCATCGGCACGCTGGCACAGGTCGAGGTGCGCGAGGTCAGCACCAAGAGTCTTTCGGGCGGCATACGCGGCGGCGAATTTTTCGTCGAGCGGCCGTCGCGCGAATCGCGTTTCATCGGGCAGAGCGAGAAGCTGGAGGCGTGAGCGTGCGTCGACCTGGTAGCGGATCTGGTAGCGAGACGGAACGTACCCTGGCCTCCCCGCGCGCGGCGCCGCGCGCGATACCCGCGGCACCGCGCTGGATCGGCGCGCCCGAGGACGACGCGGCGGGACAGATCGTCCTTGCCTTCGACGACAACCGCATCGCCAGCCAGCTCTTCGGCCATTACGGCCAGAACCTCGCGCTGATCGAGCGGCGGCTGGAGATCGTCGCCGAGCAGCGCGGCAACCATGTCACGCTGGAAGGCCCGCGCGAGGCCTGCGAGCAGGCGCGCCACGTGCTGGAAACGCTCTATGCCCGGCTGAAGAAGGGCGGCGAGCTGCAGCCCGGCGATGTCGAGGGCGTGCTGCGCGAAGCCGCGGCGCAGGGGCAATTGTTCGAGTTCGACGCCGCCACCAAGAAGCAGAGCTTCGACGAGATCCAGCTGCGCCGCCGGCCGGTGCGGGCGCGCACCGCCGCGCAGGATGCCTATATCCGCGCGCTCAAGCGCCAGACGCTGGTGTTCGGCGTCGGCCCCGCCGGCACCGGCAAGACCTGGCTCGCGGTCGCCTATGCCGTGCACCTGCTGGAACGCCGCGTGGTCGACCGGCTGATCCTCTCCCGCCCGGCCGTGGAGGCGGGCGAGCGGCTCGGCTTCCTGCCCGGCGACATGAAGGAGAAGGTCGACCCCTAT
This sequence comes from Pseudomonadota bacterium, assembly GCA_023434095.1. Lineage (GTDB taxonomy): Bacteria > Pseudomonadota > Alphaproteobacteria > Rhizobiales > Xanthobacteraceae > Ancylobacter. The sequence goes on from JAEYTJ010000134.1 coordinate 7,330, forward strand.
CTGCGTCCGATCTACGACGCGCTGCACGACCTGATGGACCGCGCCTTCGTCGAGCGGGCGATGTTGTCCGGCGAGATCGAGATCGCCCCGCTGGCCTTCATGCGCGGGCGCACGCTCGCCAATGCCTGCGTCATCCTCGACGAGGCGCAGAACACCACCTCCATGCAGATGAAGATGTTCCTCACCCGCCTGGGCGAGAACTCGCACATGATCATCACCGGCGACCCCAGCCAGATCGACCTGCCGCCGGGCCAGACCTCGGGCCTTGCCGAGGCGGTGGGGCTGCTGGGGAATGTCGAGGGCGTCGAGGTGTGCCACTTCAACGCCGCCGACGTGGTGCGCCACGAACTGGTCGGCCGCATCGTCGCCGCCTACGACGCCAAGGCGGCGGCGCGCGCCCCCGCTCCGGCCGCGGTGCCCCGCCCTTGAGCACGGCGCCGCAGATCGAGGTCGACGTGCTGGTCGAGGCGGGACCCTGGGCGGCGCTCGACGGCGCCGAGGCACTGGTGGTGCGGGCCGTGAACGCCGCCTGCGCCGGGGCGCTGAGCGAATACGAGATCGACATCGACGGCGCCGAGATCGCGGTCAAGCTGACCGACGACGCCGCCGTCCGAGCCCTCAACCGCGACTGGCGCGGCAAGGACTACGCGACCAACGTGCTGTCCTTTCCCACGCCGGAGGTGGCGCGCGCCGGGGGCGATCCCCATCTCGGCGACATCGCCATCGCGTATGAAACGCTGGCGCGCGAGGCGGAGGCCGAGTGCAAGAGCGTCGCCGACCATCTCGCGCATCTCGCCGTCCATGGTACGCTGCATCTGCTCGGCTATGATCACGAGGTCACGGAAGAAGCGGAGGAGATGGAGGCCATGGAGCGCCGCGTGCTCGCCGGCCTCGCCGTCGCCGACCCCTATGCCGAGACCGAACCCGTTCACCCCTGACCGAATCAACCGAACAAAAGGCCAATGTCCGATCCTCTTCCCAGTTCGTCCTCCGCCTCTCGGGGCAGCGAGGGCCCAAGTAGCGGCGCCACCGGTAACGGCGCCTCCAGCGGCACCGCGAGCGCCGGGCAGCGAAGCAGGGCCGGCGGAGGCTCCAGCGAGCCCCGCGCCGGCTTCATCGATCGGCTCCGCCACCTCATCGGCGGCAAGCGCTCTACCGGCTCGTTGCGCACCGATCTCGCCGCCATCCTCGCGGCGACCGGCGCCGAGCCCGGCTCGGACCTCACCGCCACCGAGCGGACGATGCTGAAGGGCATTCTGGAGCTCCGCGAACTGCGGATCGGCGACCTGATGGTGCCGCGCGCGGACATCGTCGCCGTGCAGAAGGACATTTCGCTCGGCGAACTGCTCGCCGTCTTCGCCGAGGCCGGCCATTCGCGGCTCGTGGTCTATGACGACACGCTCGACGACCCCGTCGGCATGGTTCATATCCGCGATCTCGTGACCTATCTCACCCAGCGCGCCATGACGCCCCGCGCGGCAAGCTCGCGCGCCGAGGCGCTGCGCCACGGTCCCCGCGAAAGCGTCGCGGACGCCTCCGGCCCGGGCGGCAAGCCGGCACGCCCGGCTTTCAACCTCAAGGCCATCGACCTCTCCAATTCGCTCAGCGGCGCCAAGCTGATCCGCCGCCTGCTGTTCGTTCCGCCCTCCATGCCGTCCATCGAACTCCTGGCCAGCATGCAGGCGAGCCGCATCCACCTCGCCCTCGTCATCGACGAATATGGCGGGACCGACGGCATCGTCTCGATGGAGGACCTCGTCGAGGAGATCGTCGGTGACATCGAGGACGAGCACGACGAGGACGAGACCCCGACCATCGCCCGCCAGCCGGACGGCAGCTTCATCGCCGACGCCCGCGCCAGCCTCGAGGACGTCGCCGAGATGATCGACCCGGCCTTCGCGCTCGGCGAGGAAGCCGAGGAGGTCGACACGCTGGGCGGCCTGCTCGTCACCCTGGCCGGCCGGGTGCCGGTGCGCGGGGAGATCGTGTCCGGGCCGGGCGATTTCGAGATCGAGGTGCTGGACGCCGATCCCCGCCGGGTCAAGCGGCTGCGGCTGTCGCCGAGCCGTGGCGAGGCGGCCGACCTCCCCCGGCCGACGCCGGAGGCGGGCAGCGCCCCCGCGCGTGCCCTGCCGCCTCCCGCGCAGCAGGCGAGCGACAACACCCTCAACGACAGGCCCCGCGACACCGATGCGGCGTGAGGCGAGGGGCGGCGTCAGGGCGCCCATGCGGCCCGTGCTGCGGCCCGTGCCCGGTCGATGCTGACGCCGGACCGCCTGCAGGCGGCCCCGGCCCGGTGGCGTGCGCTGGCGGCGCTGGCGGCCGGGGGGCTTTCGGCGCTCGCCATGCCGCCCTTCGGGCTGTGGCCGGTGCTGGCGCTCACCCTGCCGGTGCTGGTCTTCCTCCTCGACGCCACCGCCGGCCTGCCGCTGCGCCGGGCGCTGCCGGCAAGCTTCCTCGCCGGCTGGCTGTTCGGCCTCGGCTATTTCGTCGCCGGGCTGTGGTGGATCGGCGAGGCCTTCCTGGTGCAGGCGGACGCCTTCCTGTGGCTGATGCCGTTCGCGGTGCTCGGGCTGCCGGCCTATCTCGCCGTCTACACCGGCCTCGGCTGCGTGCTGGCGCGGCTTTTGTGGACACAGGGACCGGGGCGCATCCTCGCCTTCGCCGCCGCTATCACTTTGGCGGAGACGGCGCGCGGCGCGCTGCTGACCGGCTTTCCCTGGAACGATTTCGGCTATGCGCTGGCGACCGATCTGCGTTTCGCGCAGGCCGCCTCCGTCATCGGGCTCATGGGGTTGTGCCTGCTCACGCTGGCCGGCCTCGCCCGCCCGGCGGCGCTGTTCTCGCCGCGGGGCGGGCGGCGGGCGCGGCATGTGCCGCTCGGCCTCGCCGTGCTGCTGCTCGCCGCGCTATGGGCCGGCGGCCAGTGGCGGCTCGCCGTCACCGAGGTCGGAACCGTACCGGGCCCGCGGCTGCGGCTGATGCAGCCCGACCTGCCGCAGGACCAGAAATTCCGCTACGACGCCCGCCGCACGGTGATGGACCTCTATCTCGCCACCAGCGAGAGCCAGGGCGGGCTCGATGGCGTCACCCATCTGTTCTGGCCGGAATCCGCCTTCCCGTTCTTCCTCGAACGCGAGCCGGAAGCGCTGGCGCGGATCGTGGCGATGCTTCCGCCGGGCACGGTCCTCGTCACCGGCGCGGCGCGCTACCAGGCGGTGCCGGACCGCGAGCGGCCGGATGTCTTCAACAGCGTGCGGGTGATCGATTCGAGCGGCGCTATCCGCGGCAATGCCGACAAGGTGCACCTCGTTCCTTTTGGCGAATATCTGCCGTTTCAGGAAACGCTGGAGGCGCTGGGACTGGAGGCGCTCACCCGGGTGCGCGGGGGATTTGCCGCCGCCCCCGCGCGCGACCTTCTCGCCATTCCGGGGCTTCCCGACACGGTGCCACTGATCTGCTACGAGGCGATCTTCCCCACCGAGGTCATGCCCGCGCCCGCCGGAGGCTCGGCGGGCGCGCCGGCCCGGCCGGGCTTCCTGCTCAACCTCTCCAACGACGCCTGGTTCGGCCTCACCCCCGGTCCCTACCAGCATTTCGAACAGGCCCGGCTGCGGGCCATCGAGCAGGGCCTGCCGCTGGTCCGCGTCACCAATAACGGTATTTCGGCCGTGGTCGACCCGCTGGGACGAATCACCGCGCTTCTACCCCTGGGTGTACGCGGTGTGCTCGATGCCAGCCTCCCGCAAGCTTTGTCGGCTACAACTTATGCGGCCCGCGGCAGGATGATATCGTGGATGCTGCTTCTCGGCTGCTTCTGCGGCGCGGTTATGCTGCGCTTGCGAACGATACACGCCTAGATTGATCGACGCCGGAACGCACTGCGCCTAGACTGTCCGCGGGCTCGGGTACTGCTTCTCTCCCTCTGAACCGGGGGGAGAGGTGTTTTTTGTTTGCAGTCGGGGAAGCCGATGACGAAGAAATCACCCAATCCCGTCGACAAGCATGTCGGCAGCCGGGTCCGCATGCGACGCATGATGGTCGGGATGAGCCAGGAGAAACTCGGCGAGAGTCTCGGCATCACCTTCCAGCAGATCCAGAAATACGAGAAGGGCACGAACCGCATCGGCGCCAGCCGCCTGCAGAATATCTCGCAGGTGCTGTCCGTCCCGGTGGCGTTCTTCTTCGAGGGCGCGCCCTCAATGAACGCCGACGCCACCGGCTTCGCCGAGGACGCCTCGCCCGCCTATGTCTCGGACTTCCTGGCGTCGTCGGAGGGCCTGGCCCTCACCCGCGCCTTCCTCAAGATCGCGGATTCCAAGGTCCGGCGCCGCATCGTCGATCTCGTCGAAGCCCTCGCCGAGCCGACGCCGGCGACCTGACCGGCGCCGCCGCGCCGTTCTGTTTTCCGAACGATTCCGACTTTAAAACCTTGACCGTCCCGACCGCGCTTGCAAAAGATGCGCGGCCGGGCGCGGGTTTTGGCGCCGGCCGACAATCGAGGAGCCGACTCGTGTCCCGCCAAGCCTATCTCTTCACCAGCGAATCCGTTTCCGAGGGCCATCCGGACAAGGTCTGCGACCGCATCTCCGACGAGATCGTCGACGCCTTCTTCAAGCACGGCCCCGAATTCGGCTGGGACCCGAGCCATCTGCGCGTCGCCGCCGAGACGCTCGCCACTACCAACCGGGTGGTGATCGCCGGCGAGACGCGCGGCCCCGCGCAGCTGACCAAGGATTTCCTCAGCCACGTCGCCCGTCTCGCGATCAAGGACATCGGCTACGAGCAGGACGGCTTCCACTGGGAAAAGGCGGCGATCGACGTGCATCTGCACGCGCAGTCGGTCGACATCGCCCAGGGCGTCGATTCCGCCGGCAACAAGGACGAGGGTGCCGGCGATCAGGGCATCATGTTCGGCTATGCCTGCCGCGAGACGCCGGAGCTGATGCCGGCGCCAATCTATTACGCGCACAAGATCCTCAAGCTGCTCGCCGAGGCCCGCCATTCCGGCGAGAGCACCGTGCTCGGCCCCGACGCCAAGAGCCAGGTGACGGTGCGCTACGAGGGCGGCAAGCCGGTGGAGGTGACGCAGATCGTCCTCTCCACCCAGCACCTCGATGCCGACCTCTCCTCGCACGACGTGCAGAGCATCGTGGAGCCCTATATCCGCCAAGCCCTGCCCGAGGGCTGGATCACGCCGGCGACCGTCTGGCACGTCAACCCGACGGGCAAGTTCGTCATCGGCGGCCCGGACGGCGATTGCGGTCTCACCGGCCGCAAGATCATCGTCGACACCTATGGCGGCGCGGCCCCGCATGGCGGCGGCGCCTTCTCCGGCAAGGACCCGACCAAGGTCGACCGCTCGGCCGCCTATGCCGCGCGCTACCTCGCCAAGAACGTGGTGGCCGCCGACCTCGCCGACCGCTGCACCATCCAGCTCGCCTATGCCATCGGCGTGTCCGATCCGCTGGCGGTCTATGTCGACCTCTACGGCACCGGCCGCGTCGAGGAAGCCAAGCTGGAGACCGCCCTGCGCGAGGTGATGAACCTGCGCCCCCGCGGTATTCGCGAGCATCTCGGCCTCAACAAGCCGATCTATGCCCGGACTTCCGCCTATGGCCATTTCGGCCGCGCGCCGGATGCCGATGGCGGCTTCTCCTGGGAGCGGACCGACCTTGTCGAGGCGCTGAAGAACGCCGTCGGCTGATCCTTCGTCCCGCGCGATTGCGCGCGGCACCCACTGCGATTATGCGGGGCGGACGATCGCACGTCCGCCCCGCCTTCGTTTCGAGTATCCGCATGACCGCCGACGACGACGCCCGCACCCCCGGCGATCCCCCGCGCGAGAACGCCTTCTATGGCCGGCGCAAGGGCAAGAAGCTGCGCACGGCACAGGCCGCCCATCTCGCCGAGGACCTGCCGCGCCTGTCCATCGCGCTGGAGGATGTGGGCGGCGGCCCGCTGGGCGCCCTGTTTCCGCATCCCGTGCGTTCGGTGCGGCTGGAAATCGGCTTCGGCGGCGGCGAGCATCTGGTGTCCGAGGCGGCGCGCCATCCCGAGAGCGGCTATATCGGCGCCGAGGCCTTTCTCAACGGCATCGCCAAGGCGACGACGCTGGTCAGCGCGCAGGGCCTCGCCAATGTCCGTCTCTATGGCGACGACGTGATCCCGCTGCTCGACCGCCTGCCGGACGGTGCGCTGGAGCGCATCGACCTGCTGTACCCCGACCCCTGGCCGAAGCGCCGGCACTGGAAACGGCGCTTCGTGCAGGCCGACAATATCGACCGCTTCGCCCGGCTTCTCGCCCCCGGCGGGCACTTCCGCTTCGCCACCGACATCGAGCATTATGCGGCCTGGACGCTGCGCCAGTTCCTTGCCGACGCACGTTTCGACTGGACCGCCGGGCGCGCCGACGACTGGCGCCTTGCCTGGGAGGGCTGGCCGGGCACGCGCTACGAGGCCAAGGCGCTGCGCGAGGGGCGGCGGCCGGGATACTACGAGTTCCGCCGCCGCTAATTACCGCCTAGTGTGGGAACCATGATGCCGGCGGCCGCGTTGTTCGGCACGTCTTTTCGGTTCCTCACCCGGAGTTTTTCGATGGCCCAGCCCAACCCGCAGGACGATTTCGCCAAGCTGTCCGCCGACCTCGCCACCCTGCGGGGCGACGTGGCGAAGCTGACGGAGACGCTCGCCACCATCGCCCGGTCCGAGGGCGGCGCGGCGGCGGACGCCATCACCGGCCGGCTGCGCTCCGGCGCCGCGCGCGCCGAAGCCGCGGCGTCGGGCCTCGCCGAGGAAGGCTATGCCGCCCTGCAGGATGCCCGGGCGCGGGCGCAGGCGCTGACCGGGGATCTCGGCGCGACCATCGAGCGCAATCCCTACGGTTCCGTTCTCGCCGCCCTCGGCGTCGGTTTCCTGTTCGGCCTGCTGTCGCGGGGCAAGTGATGCTCCGCCTCCTGCTGGCGATCTTCGGGGCGGAAATCCGCCTCAAAGCACGCAGGGCCGCCCGCACGGCCCTGCTGTGCGCGATCGGCGGGATGCTAGTGGCGTGCTCCGCGGTCTTCTTCATGATCGCCTCCTTCATCGCCCTTGCTGATCGCTATGACGCGCTCACTGCCGCTCTCGTCATTGGCGGCGCCCTGCTGTTGCTGGGCCTGATCTTCCTGCTCATCGCGCTGATGCGGCGGCAGAGACGGCCGATGGGGTTGGGCTATGGGGGGCTCGGCGCCTATGGCATTCCCCCGGCGGGGCCCCTTGTTCCGCCGTCCGCGGCGCCGTCCGCCGGCATGCCTCCCGCCAGCGTGAAGACCGTGCTCGGGATTGCGGCCGGCGCGGCCATTATCGGCCTTATTCTTGGCCGACGCGTCTGAAAATGTGGCGCCGGGTCCGCGAGGGCCCGGTCCGCATTAGGCTCCCGTTATTGCAGGGGCAGCTAAAAAGGACCAATCTGCCATGAAGGCCGGAAGCCGGCGCCACCGTCGCGTGGTGCCGGATGCGCCGTTTGCCGCAGGAGGTTCTAACTTGACGTCTCGACGTTTGTCGCTGCGGCCGGGAGCGGCCATTCTCGCCACGCTCACGGCCCTGGGCATCGCCCTGCCCGCGCATGCCGACGCCCCTCCGGCAGACTTCATCGCGCGCTCTTCGCCGGCCGGCAATTACCTCGCCGCCCGCCTCGCCATCAATGAGCGGGACACGGCGGCGGCGGCGGCTTATTACCGCGAGCTGGCCCGGCTGTTTCCGCGCCAGCGCGACCTTCAGGAGCGTGCCTTCCTCACCCTGCTGGCGGAAGGCTCGATCGACGAGGCGTCCGAGCTTGCCCAGCGGCTGGTACGGATGGACCCGGAACACACGCTGGCCCGGCTGGTGCTGGGCGTGAGGGCGATCAAGGCCAAGCAATACGTCACCGCCCGCAGCAATCTGCGCCGCTCCGGCCAGGGGGCGATCGCCGAGCTGAACGCCACCCTGCTCAGCGCCTGGAGCCAGTTCGGCTCGGGCGACGCGCGCGCCGGCGTGAAGGCGATCGACGCGCTGCAGGGCCCGGAATGGTATGACGGCTTCAAGGATTTCCACGCCGGGCTGATGCTCGATGCCGCGGGGGTGAAGAAGGAAGCCGGTCAGCGGCTGGACGCCGCGCTGAAGCGCGACCCGCGCACCCTGCGCGTCGTCGACGCCTATGCGCGCTGGGCCTCGCGCAATGCCGGCAAGGCCGAGGCGATCGCCACCTATGAGGCGTTCAACAAGCTGGTGCCGGGCGACCCGCTGGTGGCCCGCGCGCTGGAGCAGCTCAACGCCGGCAAGACGCTTCCCCCGCTGGTGACGACCCCCGTCGCCGGTGCGGCCGAGGTGCTGTACGGCCTCGGCGCCGCGCTCGGCCGGCAGGGCGGCGAGGACCTCGCTCTCGTCTATCTCCAGCTCGGCCGCTGGCTCGACCCGTCGCAGCCGCTGATGGCGATCACCCTTGCCGACCTGTTCGAGACGATGAAGCGGCACGAGGACGCCATCGCCCTGTTCGCGGCCGTGCCGGACTCCTCGCCCTTCAAGATGAACGCCGAGGTGCAGCGCGCGCTCAACCTCGACGCCGCCGGCAACCACGACGAGGCGCTCGCCGTTCTCAACAAGGTGGTGGCGGCGGACGTCAAGGACCAGCGCTCGATCATGGCGCTGGGCGACGTGCTGCGCGCCAACGAGAAGTTCGCCGAAGCCGCGAAGGTCTACACCACCGCCATCGACCAGCTCGGCACGCCGCAGTCCAAGGACTGGGTGCTCTATTACTTCCGCGGCACCTGTTACGAGCGGACCAAGCAGTGGGACAAGTCCGAGGCGGACCTGAAGAAGGCGCTGGAGCTGAGCCCCGACCAGCCGCATGTGCTGAACTATCTCGGCTATAGCTGGATCGATCAGGGGATCAATCTGGAGGCCGGCACCGATATGATCCGCAAGGCGGTGCAGCTGCGCCCCGATGACGGCTTCTTCATCGACAGCCTCGGCTGGGCCTATTACCGCACCGGCCATTACGACGACGCCGTCCGCGAACTGGAGCGCGCGGTGGAGCTGAAGCCAAACGAGGCGGTGATCAACGACCATCTCGGCGACGCCTATTGGAAGGTCGACCGGAAGCTCGAAGCCCGCTTCAAGTGGAACCATGCCCGCGACCTGAAGCCGGAGCCCGACGAGCTCGTCGATATCGAGCGCAAGATCGCGGTGGGCCTCGACGAGGCCGAGCGCATCAAGACCGGCAAGGCGACGATCCAGAAGACCGAGGTGGCGCCCGCGCCCGAGCCGCAGAAGGCGGCGGTGGACAAGACGCAGGACACGGACAAGCCCGGCAATGGCGGCTGAAGCCCCGCTTCCGGCCAAGTGACGTAAAAAGGGGCGGGTCGCAGGACCCGCCCCTTTTCGTTGGCGCCGACGGCCTCGCTCAGGCAGCGACGGGGCGGCCGAGGAAGAACAGCGGGCGCGAGCGCAGCGCGAAGGCACCGTCGCCGATCAGCCAGAGCGCGAAGGAGGCGACGATCAGGAAGCCGGGATATTCCCAGCCGCCGCCAGCGGCGGAGAACAGCCAGCCATTGGGAATGTGGACGCTCATCGCGCCGGCCATGACCGGGATGAGCAGCAGGGCGACATGGCGGGCATAGACGCCGGCGATGATGAGCAGCCCACCGACCAGCTCGGCGAGGAAGATCGGCCAGGCGAGACCTTCCGGCAGGCCGAGGCTGCCGAGGAAGCCGGCAAAGCCGGGAATGGTGAAGACGGCGTATTTCAGCAGAGCGTGGGACACCCACATCAGGCCGAGGGCGACGCGGAGCACGAAGGCGCCATAGGGCGCGGAACGGGAATCGATCATGGCGGGTCTCGCGGAAGCGTTGGAGAGAGCGGAGCAGGCGGCGCCTGTCGTGTCTCGGAGGTAACGCACCGCTTGGCGCAAGACGATAGCCGCCAATACCGGAGCGGTATTGCAGCCTTGCAATATCATGACGATTGACAGTCCCGCGCCGCCGTAGGCCCGGCAACCTCACTTCTCGGAGGCGACCTCGGCGGTCATCTGGGCAGCGGCCGTCTCGCCGGCGGGGGCGGCCGCGGTGGGCTTCTTCGGCGTCACGGTGCGCTCGGCGAGGCGCGTGCGGCCGCTGCCGCCGCGCTTGAAGTCGCACCACAGCCGGTTTGCCCCGGCGAGATTGCCGCGGAAACTGACCTTGTCGGTCTTCTCCAGCTCGAAGCAGGGCTGGAACGCCACGCCCTTGAGCTTGGCGCACACCGACTCCCCGCGCACCAGAATGGTTCCGGCCGGCAGCGTGACGTAGCGCGCATTGCCCTTGCCGCGGATCTGAATGGTGCCGGCGACCGAGCCGTCGGGAAGAATGCGGCCCGCGCCCACCGTGCCCTCATAGCAGGTGTAGGAGAAGGTCTGCCCGACCACGAAGCGCTGGGCCTCCTGCGCCGTCAGCGTCTCGGCCGAGGCGGACATCGGCACTGCGGCGGTGGCGGCGAGAAGAACGGCAGCCGGCAGGGCAGAACACAGGCGCATGAGGGTTTCCATCGCTCGGTGAGTTTTTCACGATGCGCTGCGAAGGGTCCACCTTGTCAAGGCCGGACGGCGAATCAGCACCGCTCGCCGGGGCACGCGAGGCACGGAGTGTGGCCCCCTCGCAACGGCTTCGGTACCACGGTCCCTAAAGTGAACGATCGCGGTTAACAGCAGGCAAACGCCCGCCCCGCCTCAGGCCGCCGCCGGGACCGCCGCGCGCTCGACCGGCTTCTCGACGATCGGCAGATTGATGGCGGCGGAGGCGAAGCTCAGCGCGACCGACAGCCACCAGACGAAATCGTAGGAGCCGAGGCTCTCATACAGCACCCCGCCCAGCCAGACGCCGAGGAAGCCGCCCACCTGGTGGCTGAAGAAGGCGAAGCCGTAGAGCATGGCGAGATAGCGCGTGCCGAACATCAGCATCACCAGCCCCGAGGTCGGCGGCACGGTGGAGAGCCACAGCAGCCCCAGCACAATGCCGAAGCCGATCGCCGTCACCGGGTTCGCCGGCAGCAGCACGAAGGCGATGATGGCGAGGCCGCGGGCGAAATAGATCGCCGCCAGCAGATAGCGCCGGGGCATGCGGCTCGACAGCCAGCCGGAGCCGAGCGAGCCGACCATGTTGGCGAGCCCGATCACCGCCAGCGTCCAGCCGCCCACCGTGATCGAGAGGCCGCGATCGATGAGATAGGCCGGCAAATGCGTGGTCACGAAAGCGAGCTGGAAGCCGCAGGTGAAGAAGCCGAGCACAAGCAGCACATAGCTCGGGTGACGGAAGGCCTCGCCCAGCGCCGCGCCGATGGATTGCTGGCGCTCCCCCGCCTTCGGCGCGGCCGGCGCATTGGACAGGGCGAGCGCCAGCGGCATGATCAGCAGCATGGCGAGGCCGAACACCAGCAGCGTCTGGTGCCAGCCAATGGTGGTGTTGAGCCCCGCCGCCAGCGGGGGAAACAGGAACTGCCCGAAGGAGCCGGCCGCCGTGCCGGCACCGAAGGAGAGCGGGCGCCAGCGTTCCGGCAGCATCTTGCCGAAGGCGGCGAGCACGATGTTGAACGAGCAGCCGGAGAGGCCGAAGCCGACCAGCACGCCGGCGGAGAGATGCAGCAGGCCCGGCGTCGCCGAATAGGCCATCAGCACCAGCCCGGCGGCATAGAGCGCGGCGCCGATCCACAGCACCCGCGTCACGCCGAAACGGTCGGCGACCGCGCCGGCGAACGGCGTGCCGACGCCCCAGAGCAGGTTCTGGATGGCGATGGCGAGGCCGAACGTGTCGCGCCCCCAGCCATATTCGCCGGTCATCGGCAGGAGGAAGATGCCGGAGGAGGCGCGCGGACCGAAGCTCAGCATGGCGATGAGGCAGCCGCACAGCACGATCAGCAGCGGCGCGCGGGCGGCGAGGCGGGGACGGG
>JAEYTJ010000168.1 GCA_023434095.1 Pseudomonadota bacterium
CCGCCGCGCACGAGGCCGGCTTCTGCGACCAGGCCCATTTCACCCGCGACTTCCGCCGCACCTTCGGGGCGCCGCCTTCCTGGAGCCTGAGCGGGGTGCGGATGTCCGGCGACCCGGCGCGGCGACGGAGCGCCGCACCGCTAGCGGAGCCACCGGCGCGGTGATCTCCACCGCGCGGACAAGGGCGCAATCGGCGCGGTGATCTCCACCGCGCCGGGGAAAGGCTCACGCCTCTTCCATCGCCTCCAGCTCGCCGATCATGCGCTCGATGAGGCCGAGGCCGGTCTGCCAGAAGGCGGGGTCGCGGGCGTCGAGGCCGAAGGGCTTCAGCAGCTCCGAGTGATGCTTGGTGCCGCCCGCCGCCAGCATGGCGAGATAGCGCTCGGCGAAGCCGTCGGCGGCGTTCTCGTAGACGGCGTAGAGCGAGTTCACCAGGCAGTCGCCGAAGGCATAGGCATAGACATAGAACGGCGAATGGATGAAGTGGCCGATATAGACCCAGTAGTTCTCATAGCCGGGCCCGAGATGGATGGCCTCGCCGAGGCTCTCGGACTGCACCTCCATCCAGATGGCGCAGATGCGCTCGGCGGTGAGCTCGCCATTCTTGCGCTCGGTGTGGATGCGGCGCTCGAACGTGTAGAAGGCGATCTGGCGCACCACCGTGTTGATCATGTCCTCCACCTTGGAGGCCAGCATCGCCTTGCGGGCCTGCGCGTCCGGCGCCGCCGCCAGCAGCCGGCGGAAGGTCAGCATTTCGCCGAACACCGAGGCTGTCTCTGCGAGGGTGAGCGGGGTCGGCGCCATCAGCGCGCCGTTCGGTGCCGCCAGCACCTGGTGCACGCCGTGGCCCAGCTCATGGGCGAGCGTCATCACGTCGCGCGGCTTGCCCATATAGTTGAGCAGCACATAGGGGTGGGCGGAGGGCACGGTCGGGTGGGCGAAGGCGCCGGTCGCCTTGCCGGGCCGGACGCCGGCATCGATCCAGCTCTTGTCGAAGAAGTCGCGGGCGATGTCGGCCATGCGCGGGGAGAAGGTGGAATAGGCGCCGAGCACCGTGTCGCGCGCCTCGTCCCAGCCGATGGGGCGCGTCTCCACCTTGGGCAGCGGCGCGTTGCGGTCCCAGTATTCCAGCCGCTCCTTGCCGAACCACTTCGCCTTGAGCTTGTAGTAGCGGTGGGCAAGGCGCGGATAGGCGGCGTGGACGGAGGAGACCAGCGCGTCCACCACCTCGCGCTCGACGCGGTTGGCGAGGTGCCGGTTGTCGGCGATGTCCTCGAAGCCGCGCCAGCGGTCGGAGATTTCCTTGTCCTTGGCCAGCGTGTTGGTGATGAGGGTGAACAGGCGCAGATTCTCGCCGAACACCTTGGCCAGCGCGTCGGCGCCGAGCTTGCGCTTGGCCTCGTCCGGCTCGGCGAAGAAGTTCAGCGTCTGCTCGAGCGGCAGGATTTCGCCGTCGACATCGAAGCGCAGCCCGGCGATGGTCTCGTCGAACAGCCGGTTCCAGGCGCCGCGGCCGGTGACGCCCTTCTCGTGGAAGAGATGCTCGATGCGGTCTTCCAGCTGATAGGGCTTTTCCGCCCGCACATCCTCGATCCATGGCCGGTACTTGCCGAAGGCGGGATCGGCGAGCGCGGCTTCCATCTTCGCGTCGTCGAGCCGGTTGAGCTCCAGCGCGAAGAACAGGAGATGGGTGGAGGCGTCGGTCAGCTTCTCCTGCACGTCGCCATAGAACTTGGCGCGCACCGGGTCGGTGGTGTCGCCGGAATAGACGAGGCCGGCATAGGAATAGAGCCGGCCGAGGCGGTCCTCGATCTTCTCGTAGCGTGCCACGATCAGCGCCATCTGCCCGCCGGCATCCGCCCCGTCGAGCACATCCGCCAGCTTGCCCTTGTAGGCCTCCTCGAAGCCGGCCGCCTCGGCGGCGACGGCGGCGAGATCCGCCGCGACTTCCGGCGAATCCATCGCCGGATAGAGGTCCGAGAGGTCCCATTGCGGAAGGGAGCCGAGAGCGGCGGCGGAGGCCTCCGGCGAGCGGGGCGCGAAAGCGTAGGCATCGAGTCGGCGCGGCATGGTCACTCCGGCGGGTAATGTGAGGTGGCAGTGATATCGTGCGCCTCGGCCGGCTATCAACCGCCGAAGCGCATTGGCAGATGCGAGAACACCCGGCATTCTCAGCCGGGCAACGCGCAAGGCGAGGAAAAGATGAAGGCGCCTCTCCGGTTTATGGCTTTCCTGACCTTGTTCGCCGTCCTCGGGACGGCGCTGGCCGAGGCCGCGCCCCGCCGGATCGTGATCGTCCGGCATGGCGAGAAGCACACGGCGCTGACCCTGTGCGGCCTCGGCAGGGAGCGGGCGCAGGCGCTGGCGGCGCAATATCTCAGCCCCACCAGCCCGATGAGCCTGATCCGAAGCGACCCGCCGGCCGCCATCCTCGCCATGACGCTGCACACGGTGGAGACCGCCCGCCCGATCGCCCGCGCCTGGGACATGAGGCTGACCGCCCCACCGATCGGCTATGTGCCGATCCGCAACAACCGCTACTTCAATTCCAAGCTGAACGTGGTCAATCGCGACGTGGCGCGCGATCTGCTGGAGAATCCGCGCTGGCACGGCCGGACGGTGGTGATGGTGTGGGAGCATTTTCACATCGCCAGCGCGGCGCTGGAGGCGGAATTCGCTGGCGAGGAAGTAACGCTTCGCCAGCTGCTGCATCTCGACCGGGTGAAGGGCGTCAAGGGCGGCGTGCCGAAAACCTGGCCGGACAGCAACTACAACTTCTTCTGGATACTCACTTATGACCGGCCGCAGGACACGGTGCCGAGCCGGTTCGAGGTGGTGCGGCAATATTTCGCCGAGCCCTATGCCAACCTCCCCTCCAATGATTGGGGCGCGCCGGAGCCCCGCCCCGCGCAGAGCGGCTGCTCCTGACAAAAAAGAGCGCCACGAGGGCGCTCAGTTTAGGTCCATTTGGGGATCGGCACGGTCAGTCGAACGAACGCTTCATCTTCTGCCAGGGCGAATTCCTGCCCTCGTAGAGCGGGCCAAAGAAGGCGCGCTGCTTCGACTGGCCTTCCGTTTGGCGCACCTGCTGCTTGCGGATGCGCTCATGCTCGCGCACCTGCTTGCGATCCACGCTGTCGCCGAATCGCGGCGTGTCGCGCGGACCGACGGACGTGGCGCCGGCCGGAGCCGCCGCGAAAACGAGACCGGCGGCCACCAGAGCGGCAACGCCGACCGAACTCACTCGAGTCTTCGTCATGTTGACCTCCTGAAAAAACGACATTCTGGCGAGACAACACGAAGAGCGCCGGATAGTTTCATGCACAGTCGCCCGGCGACGCCAGAAAATGCGTGATGATTGTTGTGGCGGCTCGGCGCAGAGCTGCCGGAACCTTCCGGCAGCTTCTCCGTTTACCGCCGATAACCCGAGCGCAAATCATGACGATGCCCGTGCCCCGCAACCTCCCCTTCGCATTCGACCCTCCGCTGCATCTGACGCACGTGGAGGACAGCCCTCTCATACGCACGCTCGACGAGGCGCTGGTCTTTGCCGAGCGCAATCCCCACCCCAGGGGCGACTATGAAGGGATGATCCGCCGCCTGCAGGGCGCGCATCTCGACGAAGATCTGGTCGAGGCGGCGAACGCCTTCCGCTGGTGGTGCGAGGCCAATGGCCTGCTGGACGAGCGCGCGGCCTGAGACGGAATGTCCCCGCACGGGGATGCTGACGAGCGAAAGCGCCCCGGCCTCCGCGCCGCCACGGGACCGAGCCTGCTGACGCGATCAAGGTCGTGCTTCACGACGCGTGTCGTTCCGCCGGCGGCCCGAAGGCAGACGCGGAGCGTTGGCATGACCGGATATTGCGAGGTGGGTGGAATGGTGGGCGCGACAGGGATTGAACCTGTGACCCCCTCGATGTCAACGAGGTGCTCTCCCGCTGAGCTACGCGCCCATTCCGTGGTCTCTTGCGAGCGGGGCTCCCCTATAACGAGAAGCCCGCGCCGGCGCAAGCGGGGAATGGCGGCTGTGGACGACGCCGCCCTTCCCGGCCGGTCGGCGGCGCTCAGGCCGCCAGCATCTTGCCGACTTCGTTGACGAGGTCGCGCAGGTGGAAGGGCTTGGAGAGCACCTTCGCATCCTTCGGCGCCTGGCTGTGGGCGTTGAGCGCCACCGCCGCGAAGCCGGTGATGAACATCACCTTGATGTCGGGATCGAGATCGGTGGCGCGGCGGGCGAGTTCGATCCCGTCCATTTCCGGCATGACAATGTCGGTGAGCAGCAGTTCGAACGGCTCCTCGCGCAGCCGGTCATAGGCGGAGCGGCCATTGTCGAAGTCCGCGACCTCGTAGCCGGCATTCTGCAGCGCCTTCACCAGAAAGCGGCGCATGTCGTTGTCGTCTTCGGCGAGCAGGATCTTGAGCATCCCGGGCATCCTGATTGTCCTGAGGCGGCGAGGCGGGCATCGGACCAGCCGACACGCGCACCGCGCCGCGTACACGTTCTCCTTGGGTACCCCAGCGCCCCTTAGCACATCGTGAACGAGCGCCGGCCCGCCTCTCGCGGACGTGTCCGCAAAAACCCATGCGCCCGCGCGCACGCGCATTCCGCCTTGCCGAACGTCATGTTAGAGACGACCGGCGGGCCCGCGCGCGGCGGGACCGGAAGCGGATTGAGGAATGATGGCCGTCATTGCCGAGCTGATCGAGCCCGCCTTCGAGATCGTCCAGCCGGCCTCGCTTCGCGCCCCGTTCCTGTTCAATTCGCCCCATAGCGGGGTGGTCTATCCCCGCGCCTTCGTCGACCAGTCCCGCCTCGACCTGCCGGTGCTGCGGCGCTCGGAGGACAGCTTCGTCGACCGGCTTTTCGGCGAGGTGACGCGATTCGGCATGGGCTTCATGCGCGCGCACTTCCCCCGCTGCTATCTCGACGTGAACCGCGAGCCCTATGAGCTGGACCCGCGCATGTTCGAGGGGCGCCTGCCCGCCTACGCCAATACACGCTCCATGCGCGTCGCCGGCGGGCTCGGCACCATCGCCCGGATCGTCGGCGAGGCGCAGGAGATCTATGGCCGGCGCATCCCGGTGGACGAGGCGATCGCCCGCATCGAATCTCTGTACAAGCCCTATCATCGCTCGCTCCGCCAGCTCATGGCGCAGATGCAGCGCAGCTTCGGCGTGGCGGTGCTGGTGGATTGCCATTCCATGCCCTCCGGCTGCCAGCGGGACGGGCGCATCGACATCGTGCTCGGCGACCGCTACGGCACGAGCTGCGCCGGCATCATCCCCGACACGATCGAGGCCGAGCTGCGGCGGCGCGGCTACAGCGTGCTGCGCAACAAGCCCTATGCGGGCGGCTTCATCACCGAGCATTACGGCAACCCGGCCTCGGGAATGCATGCGGTGCAGATCGAAATCAATCGCGCGCTCTACATGCGCGAGGCCACCTATGAGCCCTCCGAAAATTTCGAGATCGTCCAGAACGATCTGCTGGAAGTGGCCCTGTCCCTCACGCAGATCCCTCATCTGGACCTCGCGCCGCTGCGCACTGCCGCTGAATAGTCGTTACAAGACAACGCCCTAACGCGACGCTTCAAATTTTTGACAGGGCAGCGCAAAAAACCTCATCCGAGAGCCTTGCATTTTAAACATGCGAGCTATACCAATTCTGCACGCTCGGTTCCGGGCTGAATTCCACCACCGATTGTTTCGGTCAAAGCCGCTGAAAAGGCGGGGGGAATTGTCGGTCTGAAAGGACGGACGGGCTCTTGCGGGAGACCACGGGATCGCAACGGGACGGCCGGCAAGATGGCACAAGCCACGGCAGGCGCTTCGTCCGGCGCAAAAGAAAGAGGCCGCTTACGCAGTGCGCAAGCGGCCCAAGTCTAGGGAGGAAACGCCCAAGGAGGGCTGTACGAGCGACGCCAATCGCTGCGTACGAGTGAAAGATGTAGGTGCATTGCGGAATAATCAAGGCAGGCGCCGTCATTTTCTGGCATACCAAATACGTTGACGACCTCTGTGTGGTATAAATGCCGCAGATGAGGGTATCTGATTACTTTTTACGGGCGCATGGCGCCCTTCGGGCGTTGACGTAGCTGACCGGGGGGTCGCAGCGCGTCAGCGCCCGTTTTCGTTCAGCGCCTTTTTTCGTTGCAGAATCGCTTTCGCCGTCCTCAGGCGGCCGACATCCGGTGGCAGCGGGGCGCGCCCGGAAATCACCCTGGCGTCGCCCTTGCGCGCACCGCCCGCTCCTCGCGCCGGCGATCCCGGCCAGGCGCCTCCCCTGCCCTCGGTCAAGACGAGCGCGTGCCCGTGCGCGCCGGCCGGCCACTTGGCCGACCAGACGGACATGTCTCTGCCGACGCCGTACCGGCGAAGCGGACTGAAGGGTGAAGCGGGAGCACTGAAACGGCGGCGAGACGGGGCCGCGGGCCCAAAAGAAAGAGGCCGCTTACGCAGCGCGCAAGCGGCCCAAGTCTAGGGAGGAAACGCCCAAGGAGGGCGGCAGCAGCGTGACGCCAATCACGCCGCCGCAACGCAATATACATAGCCC
>JAEYTJ010000199.1 GCA_023434095.1 Pseudomonadota bacterium
CGCCGGGGCGCCGGCCGGCACGATCTTCGGGCGGATGCCGGCATAGCCGGGATTGAGTGCCCCGTCGGGCAGCGCCGGCCAGTAGCGGCGGATGGCGGCATAGAACGCGTCGCCGCGCGCGGGATCGACGGTATAGTCGGGCGCGTCGATCCACTCGGTGTCCGGCCCGAAGCGGGCCTGCCCGCCGAGATCGAGCGTCAGGTGCACGCCGAGACCCGCCTGTTCCGGCACCGGATAGATCAGCCGGGTGAACGGCGCGCGGCCGGACAGGGTGAAATAGGAGCCCTTGCAGTAATAGGCGGGCGGGATCGCCTCGGCGGGCATGCCGTCGAGCGCCCGCGCGAGCGGCACGGCGCCATGGCCGGCGGCATTGACGAACGTCGTGCAGGACAGCCGCATCGGCTCGGCGCCGCCGATTTCGAGGCTTATCCCGTGCGCCGTCACCTCGCCGCGAAGGACCGGCGCGTTGAAGGCGATCATGCCGCCGGCGTCTTCGAGGTCGCCGCGCAAGGCGAGCATCAGCGCGTGGCTGTCGACGATGCCGGTGGAGGGTGAGAGCAGGGCCGCCTCGGCATTCAGCGCGGGTTCCAGCGCTCGCGCCTGCACGCCGGTCAGCTTCTGGAGATCGGTGACGCCGCAGGCGCGGGCATGGGCGTCGATGGCGGCGAGCCTGTCCGTTTCCGCCGCACTGGTGGCGACGATGAGCTTGCCGGCGCGGCGGTGAGGGATCCCCCGCTCGCCGCAATAGGCGTAGAGCGCCGCGCGCCCCTCGACGCAGAGCCGCGCCTTCAGCGTGTCCGGCGCGTAATAGATGCCGGCATGGATCACCTCGCTGTTGCGCGCGGAGGTGTCGGAGCCGACGAGGCCGGTGGCCTCCAGCACCAGCACGTCGCGGCCCTTGAGCGCGAGCGCGCGGGCGATGGCAAGGCCGACCACGCCGGCCCCGGCGACCACGCAGTCGACGGCATTTTCCTCAAGGCTGTTCATGGCAGGCTACTCGGCGGCGGAAACGCGGCCGGTACGGTATTGCAGCGCCGGGCGCCCATTCAAGGGCAGGCGGATGACGACCGTGGTGCCCACGCCCTCGGAGGAGCGGATGCGCATCGAGCCGCCATGCAGTTCGACCAGCGACTTGGCGATGGCGAGGCCGAGGCCTGAGCCCTTGTGGGTCTTGGTGAACTGGCTTTCCACCTGCTCGAACGGGCGGCCGATCTTGGCCAGCGCGCTCTTGGCGATGCCGATGCCACTGTCCTCGATGACCAGCAGCGCTGCATGCTTGGAACGGCGCGTCCGCAGGCTGACACGACCCTCCTCGGGGGTGAACTTGATGGCGTTGGAGAGCAGGTTGAGGGTGATCTGCTTGAGGGCCCGCTTGTCGGCCTCCACCGCGACGGCGGCATCGGATTCGTCGACGATGGTGAGCTGCTTCTCCGCCGCCCGCACCGACATGACGCGGATGGCATCGGCCACCACCTCGTCGAGGCGTACCGACTGGAGGTTGAGCTGCACGCGGCCGGCCTCGATGCGCGACATGTCGAGGATGTCGTTGATGACGTCGAGCAGGTAGCGGCCGGAATCGCGGATGTCGCGGCAGTACTCGTTGTACTTGTCGTTGCCGAGCGGGCCGAACAGGCCGCTTTCCATCAGTTCGGAGAAGCCGATGATGGCGTTGAGCGGGGTGCGCAGCTCGTGGCTCATATTGGCGAGGAATTCGGACTTGGCGCGGTTGGCGTCCTCGGCCTTGGTTTTCTCGTCGGCGTAGTTCTGCGCCAGCTCGGCGAGCTGGAGCGCCTGCAGCTCAAGCGTCTGCTGCGATTTGCGCAGATCGGCGACCAGTGCCATCAGCCGCTTCTCGCTTTCCATCAGGCGCTCTTCATGGCGCTTGAGGGCGGTGATGTCGGTTCCGACCGAGACGTAGCCGCCATCCTTGGTGCGGCGCTCGGCCACTT
Organism: Pseudomonadota bacterium; assembly: GCA_023434095.1. GTDB lineage: Bacteria > Pseudomonadota > Alphaproteobacteria > Rhizobiales > Xanthobacteraceae > Ancylobacter. The sequence continues at coordinate 1,950 of JAEYTJ010000199.1, forward strand.
TCAGCCAGCGTCCGCCTTCCAGCTGCGCCTCGAAGGCGCGGGCGCCTTCCTCCGGCCGGTCTTCCGTGCGGAGCGGAATGCGCACCACCGGCTGGCGGGCCAGCGAGGCGATGGTCTCGAACTCGGTGCCCTGTACCACATGGGCGTCGCCGATGCCGTAGAGCGACTGGAAGCGCGAATTGCACAGCACCAGCCGGTTCGCCGCGTCCCACAGCACGAAGGATTCGGAAATGCTCTCGATGGCGTCGCGCAGGCGCATGTCGGCGGTGGCGGTGCGCTCGGCCAGCCGGCGCTCCTCGGTCACGTCCACCGCGATGCCGACCAGATGCGGCGGCTCGCCATTGTGCTGGGGAACGACCTCGGCGCGGGCGCGCAGCCAGACCCAGTGGCCGTCGGCGTGCTTCATGCGGAACACCCGGTCGATGGTGCGGCCGGGCTTGTCGGCGATCTCGCGGGCGATGTCATAGAGGTTGGTGTCGTCGGGGTGGACGAGGCTCGCCACCTCGCCGAAGGAAATCAGGTCCTCGCGCGGCTCGTGGCCGAGCATCTCGAACATCGATTCCGACCAGAACATGCGGCCCCGGCCCATATCCCAGTCCCACAGGCCGCAGCGGCCGCGGGACAGGGCGGTGTCGATGCGGGCGCGCACCGTCTCGTAGATGCCATCGGCCTCGCGGGCCCGCGTCGCCTGCCAGTGGAAGGCGAAGCCGAGGATCAGCAGCACGGCGCCGGTGGTGGAGAGCAGGGTGACGGTGAGGACGGTGTCGGAGCGCCAGGTCGACAGGGCGCCGGCGAGCGGCTGCACCACCACCAGTTGAAGGGCGCCATTGGGCAGGTTTCGCACGGTGGCGAGGGCGGCGCTGCCGTCCGGCATCACCACGTCGAGCACGCCGGCATTCTCGGCGAAGATGGTGAGCGCCTGGGTGTTGGCGAGAAGCTGGCTGATCTGGTCGGCGGCGGTGGCCGCCTCGTCATGGGTGGCGAGGATCTTGCCGTTGGCGTCGATCAGGCCGTAGCGCCGGCCGTCCTCGGCGGCGCGCGGCGGCAGGCTGTTTTTCAGCAGTGCGTCGGGCGTCGCGGCGCCGGCGGGCTGGCGGCCAGCCTCGCTCGCAATGGCGGCGGCGAACAGCGCGAGTTCGTCCTTGGCATTGGCGATGGCGTCGGCGCGATAGGCGTGGATCTGCACGATCGCGGCGATGGCGACCGAGGCGATGAACGCCACGATCAACGCCGGCACCGCCTTGCGCATGAAGGGCTCGGCGTCGACCAATCGCTGATAAGCAGGTCGCGCCACGCTGCGTGCAAGCCCTCTCATGGCTTGTACGCGCACGGACGCGCCTGCAGCGTTGGCGCGCGCCATCGCCGGCCTCCCCCGAAGTCCCAAAACCCGTTCCCAGTACGACAGGAGCGATGTGCCGCATCTCTCCGAATCACTCCGATTTGAATCGAACCGACCCCTCCCTGTCCAGAGTCCGGGGGAGTCAAGTTAACGATTCAGCAACCTGAAAGGGTGGAGCGGGTGCCAGGGTGTGGCGCGCCCGGACAAGCGGGGTGACGCCTGCCGACAACCACGCCGCATGGACGCCGCGCGGGCGCTGGTGCTAAGCGGTTTCACCCGGTTTGCGGGTGGCGGCAGAAAGAAAGAGGTTCACATGAGCGACATCTGGTTCCGCACCGGCGAGGCGACCGTTCTCGCCGCCGACGGGCAGTTCACCGACGCGATGCCGGAAGTGCTGATCGGCTCGGTGCGCGGTCCCGCCGGGCATGCCTTCGCCTCCATGATGGGGCAGGTGCAGGGACACACCCGCATGTTCGTGGTGCGCGACCTGAACCAGCAGGTGCGCCCGGCGACGATGATGACCACCAAGGCCACCATCCACACGCTGGAATATGTCGATCTGCTCGGCGGCGTGGTGCAGGGCGCCATCGGCGACGCGATCGTCGACGCACTGGCCGAAGGCATCCTGCCGAAGGACCAGGCGGACGAGCTGTGCATGATCGTGATGGTGTGGCTCGACCCCCGCTGCGCCGAGGACGCCAACCTCGACAAGGCCGACCTCTACCGCACCAATTACGAGGCGATGAAGCTGGCGCTGGAGCGCGCGATGACCGGCAAGCCGACGGTCGACGAGCTGATCGCCAACCGCAAGACGGTCAAGCACTACGCGCTCGACGGCGTGGTCGAGTACTGAGCCGCGACGTCCCGCGTCGTCCCGCCCGCCGGGATGACGCGGGGAGGGCGGGCCTCACTCCAGCGAGCGGCCGACGATGTCGCTCGCATCGGGCGACAGGCCGGGCTTGGCGGCGACGCGCCGCAGCGCCGTTTCGGCGGAGGCCCGCCGCACCGGCTCCAGCGAGCGCCAGCTCTTGAAGGCGGCGAGCAGCCGGGCGGCGAGCTGCGGGTTGCGCCCGTCTATGTCGATGACCGCGTCGGCGACCAGCGCATGGCCGGCGCCGTCGGCGCGGTGGAACTGCGTGGGGTTGAGCCCGGCGAAGCTGCCGATGAGCGCGCGCACGCGGTTGGGGTTGGTCCAGGCGAAGGCCGGGTGGCGGGTGAGCCCGCGCACCCTTTCCAGCGCTTGCGGCTCCGCGATCTGCGCCTGCAGGGCGAGCCATTTGTCGACCACCAGAGGATCGTCGCGGAACCGCTCATGGAAGGCGGCCAGCGCCGGCTCGCGCGCCTGCGGCGCCGCATGGGCGAGCACCGCGAGGGCAAAGAAGCGGTCGGTCATGTTGTCGGCGGTCTCGAAATGCGCCTGCGCCCGCGCAAGCGCTTCCGGCGTGCCGCCGGCGGCGAGAAGATCGAGGCAGGCGTTGCGCAGGGCGCGCCGGCCGGCCGAGCCCGCGTCCGGGGAATAGGCGCCGGAGGGGGCGTGGCCGGCATAGGCTGCTTCCAGCGCCGGCGCCAGCACTGCGCTCACCGTCCGGCGCAGGCGGGTACGGGCGAGATGGATGGCGTCCGGGTCCACATCCGCGCCGATTTCGCGGGCGACGTCCGCCTCTGAGGGGATCGACAGGGTCTGCGCCACGAAGGCCGGGTCCAGTGCACCGTCCTCCAGCGTCGCCCCGAGCGCCTCGACGAGCGCGTTCGGCGCCGGCAGGTTGCCCCCCTCGCGCACCGCGGCGGTTGCCGCCACGAGATGGGCGAGGGCGATGGTCTGGGCGGCGTCGAAGCGGTTGAACGGGTCGCCGTCATGGCGGGCGAGGAACAGCAGATCGGCGGTGGTAAGGTCGCTCGACAGCTTCACCGGCGCCGAGAAGCCGCGATTGAGCGAGGGCACCGGCCGCTCGGCGATGTCGCGGAAGACGAAGCTGTGGCGCGGCTCGGTGATGCGCAGCACGCCCCGCTCGGCATTGCTGCCGTCGTCGAGGGTGAGCGGCAGGTCGCGGCCGTCCGGTCCGACCAGCCCGATGGCGAGCGGAATGACCATGGGCTGCTTCTCGTCCTGCCCCGGCGTGGCCGCCAGCGTCTGCGCCACGTCGAGCCGGTAGCGGCGCCCCGCCTCGTCCCAGCTGCCGCTGACGGCGAGCTGCGGGGTGCCGGACTGGGCGTACCAGAGGGCAAACTGGGTCAAGTCGACGCCATTGGCATCGGCGAAGCAGGCGAGGAAGTCCTCCACCGTCGCGGCGTCGCCGTCATGGCGGTCGAGATAAAGGTCCATGCCGGTGCGGAAGCCTTCGTCGCCGAGCAGGGTTTTCAGCATCCGCACCACTTCCGCCCCCTTTTCATAGACGGTGGCGGTGTAGAAGTTGTTGATCTCGCGATAGCTGGACGGGCGCACCGGATGTGCCAGCGGGCCCGCATCCTCGGGGAACTGGTGGGATTTCAGCAGTCGGACATCGCTGATGCGCTTGACCGGGCGCGAGCGCGCATCGGCGGAGAATTCCTGATCGCGGAAGACGGTGAGCCCTTCCTTGAGGCAGAGCTGGAACCAGTCGCGGCAGGTGATGCGGTTGCCTGTCCAGTTGTGGAAATATTCATGGGCGATGATCGTCTCGATATTGGCGTAGTCGGCATCGGTGGCGGTCTGCGGGCTGGCGAGGACGTATTTGTCGTTGAAGATGTTGAGACCCTTGTTCTCCATCGCCCCCATGTTGAAATCGGCCACCGCGACGATGTTGAACACGTCGAGGTCGTACTCGCAGCCGAACACCTCCTCGTCCCAGCGCATGGAGCGCTTGAGCGCGTTCATGGCGTAGCCCGCACGCTCGGTCTTGCCGGGCTCGACATAGATGCCGAGCTCGACGCTGCGGCCCGTGGCGGTGACGAACGCGTCGGTGATGCGGTCGAGCCGGCCGCCGACCAGCGCGAAGAGGTAGCAGGGCTTCGGCCACGGGTCGTGCCACACGGCGTAATGGCGGCTGGTGCCTTCCACCGGCCCGCTCTCCACCGGGTTGCCGTTGCCGAGCAGGACCGGCGCCTCCGCGCGCTCGGCCTCGATGCGGGTGGTGTAGACGGCGAGCACGTCCGGCCGGTCCGGGAAGAAGGTGATGCGGCGGAAGCCCTCGGCTTCGCATTGGGTGCAATAGGTGCCGCTGGAGCGGTAGAGGCCCATCAGCTTGGTATTGGAGGTGGGGTTCACCACGGTTTCGATCTCGAGCGTCAGCGCCCGCTGCGGCGGGGCGAGCACGGTCAGCGCCTGCGGAGTGACCACATAGGCGGTGCCGGCCAGCGGCGTGCCGTCGAGCGCGAGCGACTTCAGCTGCAGTTCATCGCCATCGAGGACGATCGGCGACCCCTCCCGCCCCTCCGGATTCGGCCGCATCGCCAGCCGGGCGACGATGCGCGAAGCGGTGGGGTGCAGGTGGACGTCGAGATGCACCGTGTCGACGAGCCAGTCCGGCGGGCGGTAGTCGCCGAGGCGGACAGGCGGGGGTACGGCATCGCGCGACATGGTCGACTCCGGGAAGGCGGTGTTGCATTCAAGAGGTAATAGCTCGTGCCCCGCGCCGGAAGCCCGACGCGCGGTGCCGCACTGCGCTCAGCGCGTGCGGGTGATTTCCACCCCTGCATCGCGAAAGATGCCCGCGATCGGCGCCGAGGGCTTGTGCAGTTCGACCCGCACCTTCTCCACCCGCGCATAGCGGGCGAGCACCGTTTCGGCGATGGCCTGGGCGAAGGCCTCGAGAATGTGGAAGCGGTGGCCCGATGAAACCTCGTGGATGACCTCAAACACCTTCTCGTAGCCGACCGTCTCCGCGTAATTGTCGTGGGCGGCGGCGTCGCCCGCATCCAGCCACCAGTCGATGTCGACGATGAAACGCTGGCCGAGCCGCGCCTCCTCCTCATGCAGGCCGTGCCAGGCGTGCAGTTCGACCCCCCGGAGGAAGACGCGGTCGGCTTTGGGGCGGTCGGACATGGTCAGGATTCCGGTCGGTTCGAGAAGGAGTCAGGCGGCGTCGAGGGCGGCGGCGAGCAGGCCCACCGCCACCGCTGGCGCGCAATCGGCGGCCTGGCGGGAGAGCGCGGGATCGTCGGTCAGCACGTCGGCAAGGTCGAGATAGGTCAGGCCGCGCCGCTCGGCGAGCCGCGCGGCGAGGAACCGGCCGACCCCGGCGCCGACCAGCATCTCCGGCGCGTTCTCCTGCGCGGAGGCGACGCCGTCGAAGGCGCGGCCGATGCGGGTGAGCTGCGCCTCGGCGAGATGGCGCGCCAGCGCCTTCGCCTTGGTCAGGAGCGGCGGCGTGAAATCCTGCCCGATCATCCGCAGCAGGCGGCGGGCACTGGCCTCGACGGTCTTCGGCCCGCCATCGGCGCTCGGGTAGAGGTCGGCCTCCTTGGTCAGGTCGCCGGCGAGGCGGTGGATATCCGCCGCGGTGGCGAAGTGTTCGGCCATGAGCGGCAGCCAGCGGCCCGCGAACGGTGCCTCGGTTGCCAGCGCCATGACCGGCGTGCGGGCGGCGCCGGTGTAGACCAGCTCATTGCTGGCGAGGCGCTCGGCATCCGAGAAGCCGCGCGCCGTCACCCGCCCGGCCTCGAAGGGAATGAGGTCGGCCGTGGTCGAGCCGATATCGACGAGAATGCCGCCGGGCAGGAGATGCGCCAGCACGGCGGCGGTGGCGTACCAGTTGGCCGAGGCGATGCGCTCGGCGTGCTCGGCCGCGCGCTCGGGCGGCACGAAGCCTTCCGGGCCGGCGAACAGCGCGAGGGGGGCGCCGGACAGTTCCCGCATCAGCAGGCCGGCGGTGCCGACGACGCCAGCCTGGCGGTCGGGCCAGAGATCGGCGCCTTCCGCCGTCATGGTGACGGCCGAGGGCACGCCGGGCTCGAACTCCGCCCGCAGGTCGCGCAGGGCGAGGGCCAGCGTCTCCTCCCCCTTCCACACCGGGCAGGGAGCGATGCGCACCGCCTTGAGCCGTCCATCCTGCCCGAAGGCGGCGAGCTTCACATGGGCGCCGCCGACGTCCCATCCCAGGCGGGCAATTCTCTTCACATTCATTCCTCAGGCACGATGTCGATGGGAAGGGCGGGCGGCAGGTGCGGCAGGTCCGGCACCGCGCCGTCGCGGATGAATTCGCTCATGAAGGCCAGCGGATTGACCGCCAGAGCCCGGCGCAGGCCGGCATAGGAGGTGGTGAGGCGCGGATTGACCTCCACCGCCACCGGGCCGGTCGCGGTGGCGATGTAGTCGACCCCGACGAGACCGTGCAGGCCCGGTAGCGCCGCGCCGACGCTCTCCCCGAAGGCGCGCAGCGCTCCGTCCACCGGGAAAGCGGCGACGGTGACGCCGGTGAAGCGCAGGGCGTGCTCGGTGCGGGCGATGTGCTGGCGGTTGGCGGTCAGCACATGGGTGCGCCCGCTCTGGCACAGCAGGGTCAGGCTCGCCGCTTCGCCCTCGATGAAGGGCTGGACGACATGGCCCGGCGGGTAGGGCGGCGTCGGGCGCTGGGCGAACAGCCGGACGCCGAGCCCGCCGGCCCCGTCGTCGGGCTTCACCACAAACGGGCCGCTCATGTCTTGCGGCAGCGCATCGAACGCAAAGGTGGGGACCACCGGCACGCCCGCGCCTGCCAGTGCCTGCGCGGTCCGCAGCTTGCTGGCGCACAGGGCGATGGTCTCAGCCTCCGGCGCCACCACCCGCCGGCAATGGGCGCGGAAGTCGCGGACCAGTCCTTCCAGGACCCCCTCGCTCTCCGGCGCGATCGGCCAGCAGCAATCGGCCTCCCGTGCCATCAGCCGCCAGACCGAGGCGGCCTCGTCCCCGAGGCGCAGTGCCGTGCTGGTGCCGCGCTGCGGGGCGGGGAAGCGCGCATCATGGGTGGTGACCACCCGCACGCCGGGAAGATCTTCGAGGTCGCCGATCAGTGTGTCGCGCATCAGCGCGCCTTCGGCTATCAGCGAGGCGGGAAGGTCCGCCCCGAGGGCGCCGCCCCCCGTGACCGTTTCGACGACAAAGACCAGCATCTACCCGCGCACCAGAGAGGAAGGCCGAAGGTGGAACTTATACCGGTGATCGACCTGATGGGAGGTGCGGTGGTCCACGCACGGCGCGGCACCCGCGACGCCTACCGGCCGATCGAGACGCCGCTGGCCGCGCAGGCCACGCCGCAGGAAGTGGCCGGCGGCCTGCTGGCGCTCGGCGCCTTCCGCACGCTCTACATCGCCGACCTCGACGCCATCGCCGGCACCGGAGGGCACGACGCGGAAATGCAGGCTCTCGCGGCGCGCCATCCGGGGCTCACCCTGTGGGTCGATGCTGGAGAGGCGTCCCCCGAAGCGCTGGCCCGCCGTGTTGCCCGGGGGCCCGGCCGGCCGGTGATCGGCAGTGAAAGCCTCGCCGACCACGCCCAGGCCGAGGCGGCGCTGGCCGCTGGCGCCGGGCTGCTCTCGCTCGATTTTGGGCCGGAAGGCGCGCGGGGGCCGGAGGACCTGCACGGCAACGCCGCCCTGTGGCCGGAAGCGGTGATCGTGATGACGCTGGCACGGGTCGGCGCCGGGCAGGGGCCGGATCTGGAACGCCTCGCCGCTATTCTCGCACGGGCAGAGGGGCGGCGCGTCTATGCCGCCGGCGGTGTGCGCGACGTGGACGACCTTCATCGTCTGGCCGAACTCGGCGTCGCCGGCGTGCTGCTGGCGAGCGCGCTGCATGACGGGCGGCTGTCGCGGCAGGACATTGCGGCGTTCATGGGCTGAGCAGGGCCTGCGCGAACAGCGTCGCTACGGTGAGGTCGGCGCTGGTGCCGGGGTTGAGGCCCCGCGCCTTCAGGCTGGCGTCGAAAGCGTGCAGCGGCGCGCGACGAATGTCCGCCGGCGCCTGGAAATCGGCCTGCGCTTCGACCTCCGCCG
>JAEYTJ010000014.1 GCA_023434095.1 Pseudomonadota bacterium
CCATGCCTTCCAAGATCCTGCCTCCCGCGCCGGCCCCTGCAGGTGATGATGCCAGGCCAAAGCGGCGCGCAGGCCGAGGACGACCGGCCGCGAAGGAGGTAACCGCCGCTGCCGGCGCAGCGGAGGCTCCATTTCCGGTGCGCTCCGTCCCCGTCCGGGTGGATCTCGCCCTGCAGGGAGGCGGCTCGCATGGGGCGTTTACCTGGGGGGTGCTCGACCGGCTGCTGGAAGAGGACTGGCTCATCATCGAGGGCATTTCCGGCACATCGGCCGGGGCGATGAACGCCGCTGTGCTGGCGGACGGCTTTGCGGCGGGCGGGCGAGACGGGGCCCGGGCCGCGCTCGACGCCTTCTGGCACCATGTGGCGGAGGCGGCGCGTTTCAGCCCGTTCCAGCGCGGCCCGCTCGACGTCTTGCTCGGGCGCTGGACGCTCGACCATTCCCCGCTTTTCGTCGCCCTCGACCTGATGTCGCGGCTCTATTCGCCCTATGATCTCAATCCGAGCGGCGCCAATCCGCTACGCGCGGTGCTGGAGAAGGTGATCGAGTTCGAGCGGCTGCGAACCTCGCCGATCAAGCTGTTCATCACCGCCACCAATGTGCATACCGGGCGCGGCCGGGTGTTTCGCAATGCCGAGATCACGCCCGAGGTGCTGCTCGCCTCGGCCTGCCTGCCCACCCTGTTCCAGGCGGTGGAGATCGACGGCGACAGCTATTGGGACGGTGGCTATTCCGGCAATCCGACGATGACGCCGCTGGTGCGCGAACTGGAATCGGAGGACACCATCCTCGTCCCGATCAACCCGGTGGAGCGAGCGGGCACGCCGCGCACCGCGTCGGAGATCCTCAACCGGCTGAACGAGGTCTCGTTCAACTCCGTGCTGATCAAGGAGCTTCGAATGATCGCCCTGTTGCGGCAGGTGGCCGATCCCGGCAACTGCGAGGGCGCGCACTGGGCACGGATGCGCATCCATCTGGTGCGCAACGCCGTAATGGACCAACTCGGCTATTCCTCGAAGCTCAACGCCGAGCCGGAATTCCTCCTCATGCTTCGGGACGAGGGGAGGAAGGCAGCCGATGCCTTCCTCGAAGCCGATGGCGACAAGATCGGCGTGCGCTCCTCTGTGAATCTCGACGTACTGCTGGAAGGCGTGTGAACCGGCAGCCCGTCACGGGAGTGGTGTCCAGCTGTTGCCATGGCAGGCACCGGGATGGCACTTGTCGGCATCATCGGGCCGGCACGCTGGCCGCGGGTTCAAAGGGCGCGTCGACGGGCGCGGAGGTGGAGAGACGATGCCGGCAATCGAGATTTCGGGTCTTCTCACCTTCACCATCGCCATCGTGGTGTTCTTCGCCGGCTCCGGCATCAATCGCGCGATCCCGCCGCTCGGCCGCTTCAACATACCGGAGGCGGTGACCGGCGGGCTGCTGGCGGCGCTGGCGACGCTCGTCGCCTACAATTTCTTCGACACCGCGATCCTGTTCGATCTCGGCGCTCGGGACATGCTGCTGCTCTATTTCTTCACCGGCATCGGCCTCAACGCCCGGCTCGACGATCTTCTCGCCGGTGGGCGGCCGCTGCTGATCCTGCTCGCGCTCACCGTCGTCTATCTCGTCATCCAGAACCTGATCGCCATCGGTGCCGTCGGGTTGCTCGACCTGCCCGAGGGGCTCGCGGTGTTCCTCGGCTCTGCCTCGCTCATCGGCGGGCATGGCACCACCATCGCCTGGGCGCCGCTGATAACGGAGCGCTTCGGGGTCGCCAACGCGCTGGAGGTCGGCATCGCGGTGGCGACGCTCGGCCTGGTGCTGGCGAGCCTCGCCGGCGGGCCGATCGCCCGCTACCTCATCGCCCGCCATGGGCTGAAGAGCGAGCCGGGGCAGGAGGCCATCGTCGGTCTGCCCAAGCCGGTGGACGAGCGGCGCGACGACGACATCAGCCATGTCAGTCTGTTGCGCACCGTGCTGGTGCTCAACGTCACCATCCTGATTGCCTTCGCGCTGGAGGGGGCGGTGGAGTGGACCGGGCTGAAGCTGCCGATGTTCGTGGTCTGCCTGCTGGTCGGCATCGTGCTCACCAACACCGTGCCCCGCCTTCTCCCCCGCCTGCGCTGGCCCACCCGCACACGGGCGTTGGCCCTCGTATCCGACCTCGCGCTGAACATCTTCCTCGCCATGTCGCTGATGAGCATGCAGCTCTGGAGCATTGGCGGGCTGGGGCTTGCGCTTGTGCTGGTGCTGGCGGTCCAGACCCTGGCGGCGGTCGCCTACATCATCTTCGTGGTGTTCCCGGCGATGGGGCGCGACTATCAGGCGGCGGTCATTTCCGCCGGCTTTACCGGTATTAGCCTCGGCGCCACGCCGACCGCCATCGCCAACATGACGGCGGTGACCAAGGCGCACGGGCCGTCGCCGCGCGCCTTCATCATCCTGCCGCTGGTGTCCGCCTTCTTCATCGACATCATCAACGCGGCCGCCATCGGCTTCCTCGCGCGCTGACGCCCGCGCTCAGTCGGCGCCCGGGTCCTCGGCCGTCTCGGTGAGCGTCTGGCCGAACCGTTCCACCTGACCCTGATAGGTACGACGGGTCTTGGGATCTATGACGGCGATCGGCGCACTGAGGGCGAGGCCCGCGGCGCTGCCGACCGTCTGGCCGACGCCCATGGCGCCGGCAGCGATCCGGTCGCCGAGGCTGACCTCGGAATCGGTGACGGTCTGGCCGTTCACCAGCCGTTGGCCGATGAGCTGCACCACCTCCGGCGAGGAGGCGAAGCGTCCGTGGTTGAGCGAGTCGCCGCTGCGCATGGCGGTGAGGTCGATCACCACGATGCCGGACTTCTCGAGGTTCGCGTAGTATTTCTGGGTATCGATCAGCCCCAGCCGGTCCACGCCGCCGGCGATGCGACGGGAGACCTGAAGCGCCCGGTCGTCCTGCGACACGAACAGGGTGAAGCGCGCCTGAGGTCCGTTCAGCGCGCGCCATTGCGAGGCGAACACGTCGACATCCACATCGGGCGAGGCGAGGATCACGTTGCGGATCTTGGCCGGCAGCTTGCCGTGCCGGATCGCCATCTGCCGCAGGCTCTCCATGGCGAGCCACGCTCCCATCGAGTGGGCCATGATGGTGACGTCCTCGACGCGCGGATCGCTCGCCACCTGCCACACCGTCTCCTCGAAGGCGTCACGCGAGAAGATGGTGCTCTCGCGGTCGAAGAGATAGTCGAACACCCGGGCGCGGGACGGCCAGGTGAACAGCACCGGCGCCACTTCCGACCCTGAATCGTGGACGATCTGCGCGAAGCGGTAGACCGCGTCCTCGAAGCGGTTGTTGAAGCCGTGCACGAAGATCAGCACCCGCCGGCTCGGCGGCAGGTGGCTGTCGAGCCAGCCCCGCGCCGCCTTCACATTGGGCAGCGGCTTTACCGCGAGAGTGGCGAAGTCGGTTTCCGGGTTCGGCGGCAGGCGGCGGGGCCACTGCACCTCACCGATCTGGCGGCGGCTGTCCGGCGGGATGGAGACGGTGAATGCGTCCAGCGACACGCCCGGGCCGCGCTCGCCGGTATAGAGGATGCCGGCGTCGGCGGACGGCTCGCGGGTGGTGGCGACCAGAAGGTCGATCTTGGTGGTGTCCGGTGCCGCCGCCTCGACGGGCGTCAGCACGCCCACCGGCCGGTTCGAGCATCCCGCACACAAGGCGAGGGCCAACGCAACAATGACGAGACGCATCCAGCCTCCGCAGGCCCCTGCCTGTGCCGAGCGCCAGCATTAGCGCGGCCATGTGGCAAAGGCGAGTCGTGCCGAGGCGGCGGCATCTGTTTCCGGCTGTTCAGGGCGCCGGCGATGTCGTGTCGGTCGGCACGGCCTCCGGAGGCGGCTTGATGCGGTCGTTCATGTAGGAAAAGAACGGGTTCGAGGACATGCGCACAAGCGCGTCGAGGCTGACGATCAGCGCGCCACGCTCGCCCCGCACCGCCATGGCGCCGAGTTCGAGCCCGAAATTCTCGTTGGGATCGGGATGCGAACCATAGAGACCGTCTTCCGGCGGGAAGGGCAGGGCGACATGGGAGAGCGAATAGACGTCCAGCGGATAGGACAGGCCAAGCGGGCGCACGGTCTCCTCTGTGCTACCGGCCGCAATCGCGTGCTCGACTACTTGGTCGGATCGCTCATTATCATTGGTGATGATCACGGTGCGGAACGTCCGCGGCAGCGGCGGCAGCAGGCGCAGAAGGGCCGAATAGGAGGTCGCGCGCAGCAGCGGGCCGAGCTTGGTGTTGCGGTTGATGTCGAACAGCACCAGCTCGCTGCCATTCGCGGGTAGCTGGCCATAGAGCGCGTCGATGATCGCGCGGGTGGAGACGGTGAAGTCCATCACCGACTGGAAGGTCAGCACCGGCGCCAGCTCCTTCAGCCGCCCGGCGCGCGCCTCGGCGGTGATGGTTGCCTGAAGCGCCCGGGTGAGGCGGTGCGACTGCACCGCGCCGTTGACCGGGAAGCTGTTGTACTTGAAAGGGTTGAACTCCGGCACGATGCCGAGCCACGCCGCCTTGTCGAAGGCGGGCAGCCAGGCCGGCAACGCCGCCAGCCCGGCGAAGCGGGCAAAGCGGGTGATGCCGATCATCGGCGAGATCAGCACCAGCCGGTCCGGGCGGACGAGTTTGTCGTCGCTGAGCGCGTCGAGCGCGTATTTAAGCGCCAGCGCGCCGCCATTGGAAAAGCCGACGATTTCCAGCTTCTTGCCCGGCGCCCGCGCGGCGGCCTCGCGCACCGCAAGGCGGGTGGCGGCCAGCCAGTCCTCCCATTTTGCAGCGGTGAGGCCCGCCGGAACCGTGCCGTGGCCCGGCAGGCGCGGGGCGACGACGAGGAAGCCGTTGGCGAGGTAGCGCTGGGCGACATGGCGCAGGCTGTAGGGCGAATCGGTCAGCCCGTGCAGCAGCACCACGACGCCCGTCGGCTCGCCTTCCGGCACCAGTTCATACGAACGGTTGAAGTCCTGCGAGAGGTTCGGCGGGTAGACCGCGCTGCCGACGAAATAGCGGTTGGAAGGGACGCGCTCGTCCTCCGGCAGCTTCTGCACCACCTCGCGGGTGACGTCGGCGAACAGCTTGTCTTCGCGGGTGAGGTAGCCGCGCCAGTCGGCCTTGTCGAGCTCGGCGACGCTCATCTCCTCCGGCACGAAGGTGTGCCAGGATTCCAGCGGCGGGCCGCTCTGGGCGAACCAGACGCGCGAGCCGAGGAAGGCGACGAACAGCAGCAGCGCGAGCAGCGCCAGCCATTTGAGCACCCGGCGCAGGATGAGAAAGAGGGGGCTCATAGCCGGATCTCGGGCTCTTCTCTGCCGGACAGTAGGCGGGCGATCCAGCGCGTGCCGTCGCCTTCCTCGCAGAAGGTGAGGGCCGCGATGACCAGCGGCACGCCAATGAAGGCGCCGGACAGGCCCCACATGAAGGCCCAGAAGAACACGGCGAACAGCACCAGGAAGGGCGAGATGGCGAGTGCCTTGCCGGCCATGCGCGGCTCGATATAGCTGCCGCTGAAGAACTGGATGACGTTCATGGCGAGGAACACGGCGACCGCCGTCTCCCACGTGCCGAACTGCGCGAGGGCGAAGAAGGTGGGCAGCAGCGTCGCCACCAGCGGGCCGATGAAGGGGATGTAGTTCAGCGCAAAGGCGATGACGCCGAAGGCGAGCGCCAGATCGAGCCCCATGGCGGCGGAGAGCGCCCAGACGAACATGCCGGTCAGCAGGCTCATCACGGTGCGCACCATCATGTAGGTGCGGAATTTCGCCGCCGTCGCCGCGCTGGCTCGCACCAGGCGCCGCCCGGTCTCGTCGGCTTCGGTGATCAGCTTTGCGCGGACGATGTCGACCTCCAGAAGGCCGAGCATCACGAAGATCAGGGTCACCACGCCGAAGCCGAGCATGCCGTTCAGCCGCCCCGCGAGGCCCTGGAAGGTGCCGATGAGCCAGCTGGCGTTGAAGGTGTCGGCCAGCATGCCGGCCGAGTAGAGGCCCATTTCCTCCAGCTGCGCGGCCGTCTCGCTGTAGATTGCCTGGAAGCGCCCGGCATTCGCGATGAGCCAGCGCCCGGCCTGGCTGAAGCCCCAGATCGTGACATAGCCAAGCAGCGCCAGCACGAGGATGGTGAGCACCAGCGTCACCATCATCGCCAGCAGTGCCGGAACGCGCTGTTGCATCCGCTGCTGGAGCGGCCATACCAAGGCGATGATGAACAGGGCGAACGCGACCGGTGCCACGACGGAGCGGGCAAGATAGATCGCCCCGGCTGCGAGGATGAACGCGCAGATACCGAGCGGGAGTCGAAGCGCGCCGAGCGTCATGGGAGCTTTCGTGAAACGTCGCGGTAGGGGAACGTTCGGGATAACACGCCGCGCGGGCTTGGGAAATCCGGCTGCATCGGCTTGACCACCGGTTCGCTTCCGCGCGGGAAAGGGCTTCGCGCTGCCGCGGAGCGACAAGCCGGCTTAAACAGATTGAGACGATGGTCTATCTTGCCGCCACCGGCCTGGGCAGCGATGGGGGCGCTCCGGCCGCAACCAGAAAAGCCGGCCAGTTGGGGGGATAGGATGGGAGGGCTGCTCGCCTTCAGCCGTTTCGTTGACGGGTTCAACGAGAGGTTCGGCCGCGTCGCCGATTACTGCGTGCTGTTTGCCTGTCTAATCAGCGCCGGCAATGCGACGGTACGCTACCTTTTCAGCTACTCCACCAACGGCCTCCTGGAAGTGCAGTGGTATCTGTTCGGGGCGGTGGTGCTGCTCGGGGCTCCTTACACGCTGCAACGCAACGAGCATGTGCGCGTCGACCTTCTCTACATGTCCGTCCCGCCGCGGGCGAGGCTGTGGATCGACACGTTGGGATTCCTGTTGGTGCTGATCCCCGCCGGGGCCTACCTCGCCTGGCTGAGCTTTCCCTTCTTCTGGCAGTCCTTCGAGGCCGGCGAAGTCTCGCAGAATGCCGGCGGCCTGATCCTGTGGCCCGCCAAACTGCTGCTGCCGCTTGGCTTCGCGTTGCTGACCGTTCAGGGGCTTTCCGAACTCATCAAGCGCGTCGCCGCGCTGTCGGGTGTGCTGGACATCTCGACCGACTACGAGAAGCCGCTCCAGTAGGAGCGGCGCGACACCCGATGTTCCGGCCCCTTACCCGACGCGCGAGCCCTGCATGTTCTCCTATGGCGTGATGCCCCCGCTGATGTTCGCCGGCATGATCTGCTTCATGCTGGCCGGCTTCCCCGTCGCGTTCTCGCTGGTCGCGGTCGGGCTGTTCTTCGGCACGCTGGGCATATTGACGGATCACTTCACCTTCAGCTTCCTCCACGCGCTGCCGTTCCGGTTCTACGGCATCATTTCCAACGACCTGCTCCTCGCCATTCCCTTCTTCACCTTCATGGGGGCGATTCTGGAGCGCTGCGGGCTTGCTGAGGACCTGCTGGAGGGGACCGGCAAGCTGTTCGGAAAGGTGCCGGGCGGGCTCGCCTATGCGGTGATCATCGTCGGCGCGATCCTCGGTGCCATCACCGGCACGGTGGCAGCGTCTGTCATCGCGATGGGCGTGATCTCGCTGCCGGTGATGATCCGCTACGGCTATAATGAGAGGCTGGCGACCGGGGTGATCGCCGCCTCCGGCACCATCACCCAGCTCATCCCTCCGTCGCTGGTCCTCATCGTGCTGGCCGAACAGCTCGGCCGCCCGGTGGGCGAGATGTATCTCGGTGCGATCGGCCCCTCGCTGCTGCAGGTGCTGATCTTCCTCGCCTATGTCTTCGTGCTGTCGCTGTTCAAGCCGCAATACATGCCGCCGCTCCCGCCCGAGGCGCGCGGCGAGGGCGGTTGGCCGCTGATCCGGCAGGTCCTGTGGGGCATGGTGCCCTCCGTCGTGCTGATCCTGCTGGTATTGGGCACGCTGGCCATGGGTCTCGCCACCCCGACCGAGGCCGGCGCCATGGGAGCGGTCGGTGCGATCCTGCTGGCGGCGCTGCATGGAAGGCTGAGCTGGACGCTGCTGCGGCAGGCCATGGCGTCGACGGCCCGCCTGACCTCTATGGTGGTGTTCATTCTCATCGGCGCCACCGTGTTCAGCCTCGTTTTCCAGGGCATGGACGGTGCGCTCTGGATCGAGCACCTGCTCTCCCAGCTGCCCGGCGGCAAGGCGGGATTCCTGATCTTCGTCAACGTCTTCGTCTTCTTCATCGCCTTCTTCCTCGACTTTTTCGAGATCGCCTTCATCATCGTGCCGCTGCTGGTGCCCGTGGCGATGAAGCTCGACATCAATCTCGTCTGGTTCGGCGTGCTGCTCTGCGTGAACCTGCAGACGGCGTTTATGCACCCGCCCTTCGGCTTCGCGCTGTTCTACCTCCGCGGCATCGCGCCCAAGTCGATCCGCACCTCGCAGATCTATTGGGGCGCGATCCCGTGGCTGCTGATGCAGCTCGTCCTCGTGGTCGTGGTGATCCTGTGGCCAGACGCGGTGACCTACTGGATCAGCGCGCCCTCCACCATCGACCCCTCGACCATCGAGCTGAACATCCCGCAATACGATGCGCCGCCGCTCGACCTGGCGCCGCCGCAGCTCTGACGTCAGGCGGGGAGGGCGCGCGAGCCTCTTCCCCGCACCGCGGCGATCCCCGCCAGCACGAAGAGCAGCAGGACGACGCCTTGCGCTATGGCGAAAGGCGGTTCCGACTGGGTCGGCGCGAGCGCCTGCAGACTCGGGATCTTGGCGAAGGCCTGGGCGATGGCGACGAAGACCAGCAGCCACTGGCTGGCAACGATCCCGACGGCATAGACGCCCGCCCAGCGCCCGGCGCGGTGGAAGTGGTAGCGCGCCGGTACCGTGAAGGCGAGCACGACCAGAGCCACCACGCCGACGATGTGCGAAGGCAGTATCCCGTTGAAGGGGAAGCCAAATCCGGTAGCGCTGGTGGCGAAAGCGGTGACGAGAAAGACGGCCGTCCAGCCGCGCCGGTCGCGTCCGGCGATGAGATCGGCCATCACGACGAAGCCGGCGGCGATGGCGACAAGGCTGAGCCAGGTGTGGAAACCCGTCCACGTGGTCGGATCGAACATGCGCATGCTCCCCGATTGCGCTTCCGCCCGACGCGGCGCGCGGCGCCGGCATGGCGGCCGCCGGCGGAATTGATGATACGCATCATTTTTATTGACGTCAGCGGGAAACGTTGCGGTTACAGGCTTTGACGGTGATGCCGGGATGGAAATCACCCGGCTGTGTCTTTCGGCCTATAGGCCACGCCCGCGCCGCGCGATAAGGCGAGGTCCGAGACCTGCCGTCGCGCCCGCCGCTGCTCCCGCCGTGGCTCGGAGCGGCCCTGCCGCATTGGATCGCCCATGTCCTCCCCCGCCTCCACGCCGGAGCGCCCGCATTCCGGCAACCCGCACCCGGGAATGGGTTTCCGGGAATTCGTGCTGTTCATCGCCGGCCTGATGGCGACCAACGCCATCGCCATCGATTCCATGTTGCCCGCGCTGCCGGAGATCGGCGAGTCGCTCGGCATCGACACGGCGAACCACACCCAGCTGGTCATTACCGCCTACCTTCTCGGCTTCGGCGGCGCCCAGCTGGTCTACGGGACGTTGGCGGACCGCTTCGGGAGGCGCAGCGTCCTGTTGTTCGGCCTCGCCGTCTACACGGTGGCGTCGATCGGCGCGGTCTTCGCCGGGACGCTCGGGGTGATGCTGGCGGCGCGCGTACTGCAGGGCGTGGGGTCGGCGGCGACGCGCATCCTCGCCATCACCATCGTGCGCGACTGCTATTCCGGCTCGCATATGGCGCGGGTGATGTCGCTCGCCTTCCTAGTCTTTCTCTCGGTGCCGATCATCGCCCCCTCCATCGGGCAGGCGATCATGCTGGTGGCGCCGTGGCGCGGCATCTTCCTGATGCTGTGTCTGTTCGGCGCCGTGCTGTTCGCGTGGACTCTGGCGCGCCTGCCGGAGACGCTGCATGCCGAAGACCGCTCGCCGATCTCCTTCGCCGGCATCTCGCATGCGTTCGGGCTTATCGTGCGCAGCCGGATCACCGTCGGCTACATGCTCGCCATCACCATGGCGATGGGCGGGCTGTTCGGCTTCATCAATTCCGCGCAGCAGGTGTTCGCCGACGCCTTCGACGCCGAGGAACTGTTCACGCTGATCTTCGCGCTGATCGCGGTCTTCATGGCGGCCTCCTCGCTGCTCAATGCGCGCATCGTTGAGAGGCTGGGGATGCGGCGGGTCTCGCATGCGGCCCTGTGCGGCTATCTCGCCGTCACGCTGGTGCATGCGGGCGTCGTGCTGGCAGGGGTGGAGAACATCTGGACTTTCTCGATCCTCCAGGGCGCCATGATGTTCTTCTTCGGCCTCATGGTCTCGAACTTCAATTCGATGGCGATGGAGCCGGTCGGGCATGTGGCGGGCACGGCCTCTTCGGTTCTGGGGTTCGTCAGCACGGTCGGCGGTGCGCTGGCCGGCTTCGCGCTGGGACAGAATTTCGATGGCACCACACTGCCCCTGACCATGGGTTTCGCCGTCCTCGGGATTGCCGCCCTCGGCTGCGTGCTCTTTGCCGAAGGCGGCCGGCTGTTCCAACGTGACCGCCGGCTATCCGACACCGAAGCCTGAGCTTCATAGAAACAAGAGGTATTCAGCCGCTGTCTTCTGTCGTCTTTCCCGACATTTGGAACAGCTTTCCAAATGCGGAGTTCTAATCCCGCCAATCAACGGGGCAGGGCGACAGGAGAAATATGATGCTTCGACATGCTATTATTGCGGCTTCGCTTGTATTTGCCGCGCCTTTGGCCGCGAATGCGCAGGATGGCGCGGGCACGGCTGCTGGCGCGACCACGGGCGCCGTCGGCGGCGCGCTGGTGGGCGGGCCGGTCGGTGCCGTCGTGGGCGGTGTCGCTGGCGCGGTGGTGGGCGGCATTTCCGACGAGCGCCGCTCGCGCTTCCGCGGCTATGTCGTGGAAGAGAACATCCCGACCTATCGCGTCGAGCGCGAGGTCGTCGTCGGCACCGAGCTTCCTCCCGGCAGCATCCGCTACTATGAGGTTCCCGCCGAGTATGGTGTGCAGGAATACCGCTACACCGTCGTCAACGAGCGCACTGTGCTCGTCGACCCCGCGACCAACCGCGTGGTCCAGATCATCGAGTGATCTCGGGAATGTCGGCCCGCGGCTCAAT
>JAEYTJ010000203.1 GCA_023434095.1 Pseudomonadota bacterium
AGTCAGTGCGTGTCGATGGCCAGCACCCGGCGCAGGCCGAAGGCGCGGTCGGCGACGAACATGATGAGCGTGGTGGCGATGATCAGCATCGCCGAGATCGCCGACACGGTCGGGTCGGCATATTCGCGGATGTAATTGTACATGGCGACCGGCAGCGTCTGGGTCCGGCTGCCCGTCACATAGAGCGAGGCGGTGAACTCGGTGAGCGACAGCACCGCCGCGATCAGCCAGCCGCCCGCCATGCCCGGCAGCACCAGCGGCAGCTCGATCCGGGCCAGCACGTGGAAGGGCGAGGCGCCGAGATTGGCGGCGGCGCGGGCGAGGTCGGGGTCGATGGTGGCGAGGCTGACATAGACCGCGCGGGTGACGAATGGCATCACCAGCACCATGTGCGCCAGCACGATCATCACATAGCCCTGCTGCAGCCCGAACGCCCCGCCGAGCAGCAGGAAGCCGAAGCCCAGCGTGAAATGCGGGATGATCAGCGGCGACCACAGCACCGCCTCCAGCACGCCGCGCCCGCGGAAGCGGTAGCGGTGGATCAGCCAGGCGAAGGTCGAGCCCACCACCAGCGCCAGCGTCGAGGCGAGTGAGGTGACGATCAGCCCGTTCTTGAAGGCGCGCTGGAAGTCGGGATAGGTCAGTGCCTTCTCGTACCACTGGAACGACACGCCCTCGGGCGGGAAGGCGAGGATCTCGGTCGGGTTCACCGAGGTCATCAGCACCACCAGCGTCGGCAGCGTCATATAGGTGAGGATGGCGACGACGAGGCTCCAAAAGCCGAACGAGCGCAGGCGTGTCACGGGCGTTCTCCCTCAGCGCACCGCCAGCCGCTTTTCCAGCCGGCCGGTCAGGGATTTCATGAGGACGAGGCTGCCGAGCGCAGCGATCAGCGCGATCACGCTCAGCGTCGCGGCGAAGGGCAGGTTCAGCACCGAGAAGCCCTGGAGATAGACGAGGTTGGAGATCATCAGCACCTTGCCGCCGCCGATCAGCTGCGGGGTGGAGAAGGCGCTCATCGTCCAGGCGAACACGACGACGATGCCCGACAGGATGCCCGGCAGGGTCAGCGGCAGGGTGATGCGCCAGAACACCGCGCCGGGGCTGGCGCCGAGATTGGCGGCGGCCTTCTCGCAGTCGCGGTCGACATGGCTGATGGCGGTGGCGAGCAGGATGATCATGACGGGCATCGAGAACTGCACCAGCGCCACCACCACGCCGAGCCGCGTGTACATGATCTGCAGCGGCAGATCGATCAGCGAGAGCTTGCGCAGCACGGAGTTGATGAAGCCGTCCGAGCCCAGCATCAGCATCCAGGAGAAGGTGCGCACGATCTCGCCGGTGAACAGCGGGGTGATGGAGAGCGAGACCAGCAGCGAGCGCACCCAGTCGCGCTTTGCCCGCACCAGCGCATAGGCGACGGGGTAGCTCAGCAGCAGCGAGAAGATCGCGGTGAGCAGGCTGATGTAGAAGGTGTCGAGCAGAACCCACCAATAGATCGGCCGGTTGATGCGGGTGAAGTTTTCCAGCGTCAGCCCGCCGACATTCAGCGAGCCGGGCACGAATTCCCGCACGCTGTATTGCAGCACCTCGAACAGAGCCGCCGCCAGGATCACCGCCGTCAGCACGGCGGGGGCGAGGAAGGTGAGAAAGAAGGGGCGGCGCTGGATCATGGGGCTCGAACGATCGGAGGCAAGGGCGGGGTTATCGTGCGTGCGTCGAGACGCGGGGCGGGCCCCTACTCCTCAGCATGACGAGGGAGCGGGGGCAGTGGCAACGACGAAGGCGCCTCAGCCCTCGCCCACCCATTCGCGTCATCCCGGACGGCCGCAGGCCGATCCCGGGATCGTTTGAAACGAGTGTCGTCTGCGACGGCCGTAATGCCCCGGCTTGGCCCGGTCATGACGGTGTTCAGCGTGTGCCCGGCGCAGGCGGGCTTTGAGGGACGCCGCCCGATCCGCCGATGCCGCCTTGCCCCGGAGCCGCTTCGGCGGATGCCGAAGAGTTTCTCCTGGGTCCCGGATCGGCGCTGCGCGGTGCACAGCTTGTCCGGGAAACCGTGTCCCGGACCAGCGGCGGCGAAGCCGCCGTGCCGATCCGGGATCCAGCGCAAGACTCGTCGGCACAGTCTCCTTTGCTGCGGCCGGGAAGCCGCGCCGTCGATCAGTGCATCATGTTCTCGGTGAACCACGCCTTCCACTGCGGCAGCAGGGTGGCATAGGTCTTGTCTTCGAGAACGATGGTGCCCTTCTCGATCGCCTCCTGGCTGGTGAAGATACCCGGCAGCTTGGCGACTTCCGGATCGAGCTTCGCCTCGGCGGTCATCGGCGAGCATTTGTGGAAGTTGCACAGCTGCGCCAGCATGGCCGGCTCCAGCGCGATGTTGAGGAACTGCAGCGCCAGTTCCTTCTTCTTCGAGCCGGCATTGATGCCCCACACGTCGGTGCCGGCCACGGCGCCTTCCTTCGGCACGTCGATCTCGACCGGCATGCCGAGCTTTTCGAGATGGTAGCCGTTGATGTTCAGCAGCACCTGCACCGGGGTCTCGCCGGTGCGCATCAGGTTCTGGCTGGTGGCGTCCGACTGGTAGAAGGCCTTTATGTTCTTCTTCAGTTCGAGAAGCTTGGGCTTCACCTGGTCCCACTCTTCCGGCTTCACGCCCGCGAGCCGGGTGGCGGCGATGATGATGTGGCTGGGGTCGAAGTCGGGCAGGCCCAGCTTGCCGACCATCTCCGGGCCCCACAGGTCTTCCCAGCTGGTGATCTTGAAGCCCTTCGGCATCAAATCGGTGCGGAAGGCGGGGGTGTAGACATAGACATAGTCCGCCACCGTGTAGTCCGAGCGCTTGGCCATCGGGTACAGCTTGGCGGCGTTGGGCAGCTTGTCCCAGTCGAGCTTTTCCATCAGCCCATCGGAATAATAGAGATAACCGACATGGGCGGTGGTGTTGATGAGGTCGGATTCGGGGTTGTCGCGGGCGACCTTCGCCTTGGCCAGCCGGTCCAGCGTGCCGCCGGTGATGTACTCGACCTCGACGCCGGTCCGCTTGGTGAATTCCTTGCCGACGATTTCGACGCCGGCCTTCCAGTTGCCGCCCCAGGTGCTGACGACCAGCTTTTCCTGGGCCGATGCGGGGAGGGCGGTGCCGGCGGCCATGACGGCCAGGGCACCCAGTGCAATGCACAGCTTCTTCATGTTCCACCTCTGTGATTGGGGCGGCGGGCCGCCCGGATTTTCTGGCCGCGCGCCTTCAGGCGGGCACGCTTTGCGCAGTCTCTGGTCGCGCGCGGGGGGCGCCGCGCGCAAAGGCTGTCGGCGGCTCAGTAGCCGCGGCCGGGGTCGACCTCGTGCAGCGGCGGCAGGCCCTGGCGCACGCGACGTATGCTCTCGGCGACATCGCGCGCCGCCAGCGCCGGCACGGTGATGCTGGCGAGGTGCGGGGTGATCAGGACATTGTCGAGGTCCCACAAGGGATGGCCCTGCGGCAGCGGCTCGGTCTCGAACACGTCGAGCGTGGCTTCGCCCACCTGTCCCGAGCGCAGCGCCTCGATCAGCGCGGCCTCGTCCACCACCGCGCCGCGCGAGGCGTTGACGAATTTGACGCCTTTCGGCATCCGCGCGAACTCGGCGGCGCCGAGGAGGCCGCGCGAGTCCGGGGTGAGCGGCAGCAGGCTGACGATGATCTCGTTCTCGGCGAGCACGCGCTCCAGCCCGTTGCGGCCGGTGTGGGAGGCGACGCCGGGAATGTCCTTGGCCGAGCGTGACCAGCCGCTCACCGTGAAGCCCATCTGCGCCAGCATGCGCGCCGCCGGCCCGCCGAGCTCCCCGAGGCCGAGCACCGCCACCTTGATCTCGGAGAGGGCGCGCGGATGCACATACTCCCATTCGCCGCGCTTCTTGGCGCGCTCGAAGACGGGGATGTCGCGGGCGTAGCGGGTGACGGCGAAGACGACATAGCTCGTCATCATCGCCACCATGCCGGGGTCGGACAGGCGGGAGAACTTCACAGGCACCAGATCGTCGCGCCGTACCAGCGCATCGACCCCGGCGCCGAGATTGGTCACCAGTTGGAGGTTGGGAAAGCGCGCGAAGAAGTTCTTCGGCGGCAGCCAGGCGAGGGCATAGCGAATCTCCGCCGCGTCCCCGACATCGGGGTCGACGCGGAAGTCGAGGTCCGGCAGTTCGGCGGCCAGTGCCGCGCGCCAGGCGTCGGCATCGTCCACCGGGCTGTAGAAGACCAGTGCGTCCCGGCTCATGAACGTGCCTGACGCAACGTCGCGACGCCAAGGCCACGCGCGGCCGGCCCATGCCGCCGGGCATGTTCCCGCTTCATCGATCCCATCTCCGAAGGTTTGTTATTTTTTCCTGTCAGGAAATGTTGCGCTGCGAAGCTTGGATCGAAAAATACTTTTACCCTTTACATAACATAGGTGGATCTTATGCAGCATGGCTCCGCGCCCCGGTCGGGGTGAGGAAGGCGACCACGGCCTCGCCGGAGGGTTCGCAACTGACGCGCAGCGTCTGCGCGTCGCCGGCCAGCATCGTTTCGCCCGGTCGCACCAGCACCGAGCCGGCAGCATTGCCGACCTGCCAGGTGCCGGTCACCGCGTGGAGCATCACCAGCCCGCCCTCGGGAGCGGCGAGCAGCGGGCCGTTGCCGCCGGTGGCCGGCATCACCTGCGCATGCCAGCGGCCGCGCCGCGTCATCACGTTGATCACCTCGGCCGGGCCTTCGGGCAGGAGCGAGCGCGGCTGCAGCACGCTGTCGAAATAGAGCGGCTCCAGCCGGTTCAGCGCCCGCGTCTCCTGCGCGAAGGCGAGGGACAGCGCGTTGGCGCTGAGCCGGGTGATGTGGCGATCGATGCCGGGGAAGGAGGAGAAAGGCCCTTCCTCGACGATGGGCGCGAGGCTGATGCGCACGTCGAAATCGTCGTGCGAGGCGCCGTCGGGCAGCAGCAGCACGTCCTGGGTGATGCCCCCGCCATTCTTCCACGGCACGCGACGGTAGTCCGACGGCCCGATCACCCGCAATGCGCTCATTGCCCTCGCCCCTCGATTCCTCGCCTAAAGCTCTAGAGAGCCGCCCGCCCCGGAGGCAATCGGCGCGGGAAACAGATTGCCGATGCAATGGATAGGGCCGCGCTATGACTAGCGCACCGTCGCCCGCGGCGAGAGGGTGCCCGGCGCGAAGGTGCCCCCGGGCGCGAAGGAGCTCTTGAGATGGCGGGCGAACACTTCCACCGCCGGGCGCGGCGTCTGGCGGCGCAGGCGCAGGCTCACCAGCCGCACGGGGGGCAGCGTGTCGGTCAGCGGCACCGAGGCGACCCGCCCGCCATCATGGGTGATCTGCGTGCGCGGCAGCACGTTCTGGATCGTGTAGCCGCGCCCGTGGCCGACAAGGCCGCGCGTCAGCTCATAGGCGCGCGAGCGGAAGGCGATGTGCGGCTCCACCCCGACGGAGGCGAACAGCCCCATGAAATAATCGCGCGAATGCGGCAGGTCGAGCAGGATGAACGGCTCGTCGCGCAGGTCGGCGAGGCTGATGCGCTCGCGCTGCGCCAGCGCATGGTCCGGGTGCAGCACCGCATAGGGCGGCAGTTCCGCCAGCGGCTCGGCCGTCACCTCCTCCGGCCGGGCGAATTCGTAGGACAGCGCCATCTCGGTGCGGCCGGAGATCACCGCGTCGAGGATCTGCTGCTGGTCGCCCTCGTCGAGGCTCACCGTGATGCCGGGATGCGAGCCGGCGAAGGTCGAGAGCAGGCCCGGCATGAAATGGGTGGCGATGGTCCAGAAGCAGCCCACCGCGATCTCGCCGCGCACCTCGTCCGCCATGGCGCGGGCATTCTGGCCGAAATCGCGGGCGTGGTTCAGCAGCAGCCGTGCCTCGTTGATGATGCGGGTGCCGGCGATGGTGGTCGTCACGCCTTTTGCATGGTGCCGCACGAACACCTGCACGCCGTACTCCGCCTCGAACTGGGCGATCGCCGCCGAGATCGAGGGCTGCGAGACGTTCAGATGCCGCGCCGCCTCGGTGAGATTGCCGAAATCGGCGGTGGCGACGACGTAGCGCAGCGCACGCAGGGAGATGTTCATCAGCTTTTTCTATGTCGAGCAATCAATCAAAATATTTTACCGATCTATAGGCCCAACGCAATATTTCCTCACAGGAAAAGGATGCTTCAATGATCCGCACAGGGCAGGACTATCGGCAGGGTCTTCAGGACGGTCGCGAAATCTGGATGGACGGCGAGCGGGTGAAAGACGTCACCACGCATCCCGCCTTCAAGCCGATCGTCGATGTGCGCGCCCGCATGTACGACATGGCGCATGAGGCCAGGTATCAGGATCGCCTCACCTATGTCGAAGAGAACAAGCGTAACACCATCTTCTACAAGCCGCCGCGCGAGACCAAGGACTGGAACGACAAGATCGAGGCCGTCGATCTCGTCATGAAGGACATTGGCGGCGTCGTCACCCGGGTCGGCGACGAGACCATCGGCGAGGTCTGGTCGCTGATCGACGGCCGCGACGTGCTGGCCGAGTACGATCCGCGCTTTGCCGACAATGTCGACCGCCACGTCCAGAACATCTTCGACAACGACATCTTCCACATCTCCGCCAACACCGACCCGAAGGGCGACCGCTCCCTGCCCCCGCAGGAGCAGGACCCCGACATGATGGTGCATGTGGTCAAGGAGACCGATGCCGGCATCGTCATCCGCGGGGCGAAGTACGAGACCGCCGCGGCCTATGCCGACCAGGCCTTCCTCAAGCCGACCGTCGGCGCCTGGACCAACGAGACGCTGTCGGACTACGCCGTCGGCGGCATCATCTCGATGAGCGCGCCGGGCGTGAAGCAGATCTGCCGCTCTTCCTTCGCCGGCCGCACCAACCCGCAGGATTACCCGCTGGCGAACAAGTTCGACGAGGTCGAATCCCTCGTCATCTTCGACAATGTGCTGATCCCGTGGGAGAACGTGTTCTTCTACCGCCACACCAAGGCGGCGCAGTACATCCGCGCCACGCTGCACCGCTACTCCGCCTTCCCTTATGTCCACCGCCTGCTCTATGTCGCGGACATGATGATCGGCGCGGCGATGTGGAACGCCAAGCAGACCGGCCTCGACAAGCTGCAGTCGGTGCGGGAGAAGCTGGCCGATCTCGTCTGCTACCGGGAGGGCATCAACGCCCATCTCACCGCTTCCATCGCGCTGGCCGAGAAGAGCCCGGGCGGGTTGCTGATGCCCAACCAGTCGCTGCTCTATGCCGGCCGCGTGCATGGCTGCTCCAACCTTCCGGCGATGATGCACATCGCCCGCGAGCTGTGCGGCGGCCAGATCTGCGTCACGCCGAACGCCGCCGCGTTCCACAATGCGGGTTCGGGCGACTGGCTGAAGAAGTTCTACACGCTGAACAAGCAGTGGGAGGCGGAGGACCGCCGCAAGCTGCTGGCCTTCGCCCGCGACCTCCTCAACTCCGACTATGCCGGCCACCGGCTGACCTTCGTGCAGTTCGCGCAGGCGCCGCACTTCAACCACCTCAATGCCGTCTACAATGCCTTCGACTTTTCCGGCCCGCTGGACTTCGTCCGCAAGGCGGCCGGGCTGTCGGACAAGGTGACCGGCAAGGTCGCCGGCACCAACTGAGGATCGACGCCGATGCACGCCATCGACCCCGCCGCTTTCCGCCACGCCATGGGCCGCACCGCCGCCGGGGTGACCGTGGTGACGAGCGACGGCGAGCATGGCCGTGTCGGCGTCACCGTCTCCAGCCTGTCCTCGCTGTCGCTGGAGCCGCCCTCGGTGCTGTTCTGCCTGCACCGGGAAAGCCGCTGCCTGCCGATATTGCTGTCCAATGGCGTGTTCGCGGCGAACATTCTCGCCCAGGGCCAGCAGCGCGTGGCGGATTCCTTCGCCGGGCTGGTGCCGGAACTGCGCGAGGACCGTTTCGGCGCCGGCGAATGGGACGGCCTCGCCACCGGCGCGCCGCTGCTGCGCGGCGCGCTGTGCCGCTTCGACTGCCGGCTGGCAAATGTGTTCGAGCATGGTACCCACCGCATCATCGCCGGCAATGTGGTGGCGATGGAAACCCATGCCGAGCATCCGTTGGTCTATTCAGATCGCCGCTACCGCCGGCTCGACGTGGCGTGAGCGTTTTCCCTTCTTCCGTCCCTCTCCAGCAAAGGCCGCCTCCATGCCGACGCACAAGCGCATCCGCCCGTTCAACACCAAGGAAACCTACCCCGAGCAGAAGCTGAACAACGACCTGTCGCAGGGCGTGGTGGCGCGGGGGACCATGGTGTTCCTGCGCGGGCAGGTGGCGCAGGATCTCGACACGCGCGAGAGCGTGCATGTCGGCGATGCCGGCGCCCAGACCGCCAAGGCGATGGCCAACATCAAGATGCTGCTGGAAGAGGCGGGCAGCGAGATGAGCCATATCTGCCGCATCGTCGTCTACCTCACCGATATCCGCTACCGTGAGGCGGTCTATCTGGAGATGGGCAAGTGGATGGGCGGCGTGTTCCCCTGCTCCACCGGCCTCGTCGTGCCGGCGCTGGCGCGGCCGGAATGGCTGGTCGAAATCGAGGTCACCGCCGTCATTCCCGACGCCGCGTGAGGGGCTGCGCATGACCTTCTCCATTTCCGCCCGCTGCCCGCGCACCGGGCAGTTCGGCATTGCGGTGTCCTCCTCCTCGCCGGCGGTGGCGGCGCGCTGCGCCCATGCCCGCGCCGGCGTCGGCGCGGTGGCGACGCAGAACATCACCGATCCCACGCTGGGGCCGAAGGGGCTGGACCTGATGGCCGCCGGCCTTTCCGCGCCGGAAGCGCTGGCCCGGCTGCGGGCGGAAGGATCGCATATCGATTACCGGCAGATCGCGCTCGTCGATGCGCAGGGCCGCACCGCCGGCTTCTCCGGCGCGAAGACGCTCGGCACTCATCATATCGCCGAGGGCGACGGCGTGGTGGCGGCGGGCAATCTTCTCTCCTCGCCGCGCGTGCCGCAGGCGATGGTCGACGCCTTCACCGCCGCCTCGGGACCCCTCGGCGACCGGCTGGTCGCTGCCATGAAGGCGGCGCTGGCGGCCGGCGGCGAGGAGGGACCCGTGCATTCCGTCGGCATGCTCGTGGTCGACAAGGTGGCCTGGCCGGTGACCGACCTGCGCGTGGACTGGCACGACACCGACCCCATCGGCGCACTGTCCGATCTGTGGGAGCTGTGGAAGCCACAGATGGAGGCCTATGTCACCCGCGCCCTCGACCCCTCCACCGCGCCTTCCTACGGCGTGCCGGGGGATGAGTGAGGGGCGAGGGCGCCTGCGTGCTTCGAGACGCGGGGCTGCGCCCCGCTCCTCAGCATGACGAGGCGCCGTCGCCGGGATCGTATCTGCACTCTGAACAACCGCCGTCATGCTGAGGAGCGCACGTCAGCGCGCTCGAAGCATGCAGCCTCTCTCCGCCAGCCCTTTTCCAGCCCCGCGAGGCCCGCATGTCCGTTACCCGCCCGGCCCTCAAGCTCACCCATGAGGGCGCACTGAAGATGCTCGCCGCCGCCGTCGCCCGGGCGAGCGAGATGGGCGTGCCGCAGAACGTCAACATCGTCGACGAGGGCGGCAATCTGCTCGCCTTCGTGCGCATGGACGGGGCCAAGCTGCTCTCGCGCGAGACCTCGCTGTCCAAGGCGATCACCGCCGCCTCGCACCGCCAGCCCTCCTCGCGCTTGAACCCGGCCGACGAGATCAAGCTCTCCCTCGCCGCCGGCCAGCGCCTGACCAATCTGGAAGGCGGCCTGCCCATCGTCATCGACGGCATCTGCGTCGGCGGCATCGGGGTCGGCTCCGGCAAGGCCGCCGAGGATGTCGAGGTGGCGCGCGCGGCGCTCAAGGCTATCGGCGCGGAGGATCAGATCCCGTGAAGCTGCTCCACGTCCCCACATCTCCCTTCGTGCGCAAGGTCATGGTCGTCGCGCGCGAGACCGGCCTCGCGGACCGCATCGAGATCGTCTTCAACGCCGCCAGCCCGCTCGCGCGCGACCCGGCGCTCACCGCGCTGAACCCGCTGGGCAAGATCCCGGCACTGGTGCTGGACGACGGCCGGGTGCTCTACGACAGCGCCGTCATCTGCGAATATCTCGCCGACCTCGCCGGCGACCGCGACATCTTCCCCGCCGGCCCGGCGCGCTGGGAGGCGCTGACCCTGCAGGCGCTCGGCGACGGGCTGCTCGATGCCGCCGTCGGCAATCGCTACGAGACGGTGATGCGGCCGGAGGCGCTCCGCTGGCCGGACTGGTCGCAGGCGCAGATGGCCAAGATCACGGGCGCGCTCGATGCGATCGAGCAGGCTGTTCACACTGGCCTCATCGCACCCACTCTCCACCACATCGGTCTCATTACCCTCGGCTGCGCGCTGGGCTATCTCGACTTCCGCTATGCGGATCTGCAATGGCGCGAGGGCCGTCCGGCGACGGCGGAATGGTTCGCCGCCTTCGATGCGCGCCCCGCCATGGCCGCCACCCGCCCGCGCGAGCGCACGGCCTGACCCGTTTCTGAAAGGCGTGACATATCATGAGCTTGCCGCCCGTCCGCCTGTTCGTGCTGAACGGCGCCAACACCAATCTCTACGGTCTGGATCCCACCGGCCCCTACGGCGCCCTGACCCTCGAGGATATCGCGCAGGACTGCCGGGCACGGGCGCAAGCCCTTGGCGGAACAGTCGATTTCCGCCAGACGAACCATGAGGGCGTGCTGGTCGACTGGATCCAGGAGGCACGGACGGCAGCGGACGGCATCGTCATCAATGCCGGCAGCCTTTCCTACACCTCCATCGCCCTGCTCGACGCGCTGTCGGCGATCCAGAAGCCCGCTTTTCAGGTGCATGTGAGCAACGTCTTCAAGCGCGAACCCTTCCGTCACCAAGCCCCGCTGGCGGCGGCGGTAACAGGATGCATTATCGGGCTGGGGCCGTCCGGCTACGGCGTGGCGGTCGAATCGCTGATTGCCCATATCCGGCGGGGGTGAAAGCCGTTTTCCAGCAAGGAGATCGGCCTTTCACAGCCCGCTGACCACGCCGGAAATCAGGTTGGCGCCATGGAGCGCCTCAAGGTCGAGCCGGGCGCCCTCGCGCACCGGCGCCAGCGCGGCGATCATGGCCGCGATCTCCGCTTCCGCCGCACGGCGCGCCGCCTCGGCTTCCGCGACGCTCACCGCCACGAAACGCAGCATCGCGCCGGGCACCAGACGGCCGGCGCGCGGCAGGTCGGCGGAAATCACGGTGGCGATCTTGGCATAGCCGCCAATGGTTTGATGGTCGGCCAGCAGCACGATAGGCAGCCCCGAGCCCGGCACCTGGACGGCGCCGGTGGCGATGCCGTCCGAGACGATATCGGCGCCGCCACGGAAAGAGAGCGCCGGGCCCTCAAGCCGCAAACCCATGCGGTCCGCCTCGCGGGAGACGCGGTAGGGGGTGCTGAAGAAGGCGTCGAGCGCTGGGTCGGTGAAGGCGTCGGCCTGCGGGCCCGGCACGGCCCGCAGCGTCACCTCGCCGTCGGGCCGGGGAGGAGAGGGAAGTTCGAGGCAGGGGCCCTGGGCCGCAATCTCGCCGATGACGAGGCGGTCGCCGGCCACCAGGGCCCGCCCCTCATGGCCGCCGAAGCCGCTCTTCAGGTCGGTCGCGCGCGCGCCCATGACGCGCGGCACGTCGATCCCTCCGGCGAAAGCCAGCACGGCGCAGCCCGAGCCCGAGAGCGCGCCGACGCGCACGCGCGCGCCGTCCGGCACGTCGATAGCGCGCCAGCCACTGTAACGCTGCGTCTCGCCGGCCACGGTAACCTCGATCGCGGCCCGCGCCCCCGCCAGCGCCAGCCGCACCGGGCCGCCGGTCACCTCGAATGTCGGCCCGACCAGCCGGATTTCCAGCCCCGCCGCGCCGGCCTCGTTGCCGACCAGCGCGTTGGCAAGCCGCAGC
Organism: Pseudomonadota bacterium; assembly: GCA_023434095.1. Lineage (GTDB taxonomy): Bacteria > Pseudomonadota > Alphaproteobacteria > Rhizobiales > Xanthobacteraceae > Ancylobacter. The sequence continues at coordinate 11,961 of JAEYTJ010000203.1, forward strand.
GCCATCCCGTCCAGCGCGCCGCAGACCGGCACGCCATAGGCCTGGAAGCCAGGGCGGCCGAGGTCCTGCACGGTCGTCTGGGGACCGGGCTGGAGGAGGACGAGGCGGGGCGTCACGCGGGTGTCCCTTCCAATTCCGGGGTGTAGCGGCCCTGCGCAACGGCCTCGGCGATGACGGCATGCGCGTTCGCCTCCACCGGCACGAACCGCACGCCGTCGCCGGGTGCGAAGAGGGTCGGCGGCGCCTTGCCGGCATCGAAGAAGCGCAGCGGCGTATGGCCGATGAGATGCCAGCCGCCGGGCGATTCTACGGGGTAGATGCCCGTCATGCGCTGGGCGATCGCAACCGACCCGGCCGGCACCCTTACGCGCGGGCTCGCCCGGCGGGGCAGGTCGAGCGGCGCGGGCAGGTCGCCGAGATAGGCGAAGCCCGGCAGGAAGCCCTGCACATAGACCCGGTAGAGCGTGCCGGCATGGAGGGCGACCACCTCCGCTTCGGCGAGGCCCGTCGCCGCCGCCACCTCCGCGAGGTCCGGCCCCGAAGGTCCGCCATAGAGCACCGGAATCCGCCAGATGCGTGCGGGCCCCGCACCGGCATCGTCATCCAGCTCCAGCGCGCCGATCAGCGCCTGCAGCGTCGGCGCGCAGGTGCGCAGCGGGTCGTAATGCACCAGCAGCGAGCGGAAGCTGGGCACGGTCTCCACCAGACCTTCCGGGGAGGCGTCGGCAAGCAGGGCAGCGGTGCGGTGGACCCGCGCGTTGATCGCGGGGTCGATGCGGTCGCCGAACTCGACCGCGAAGGCGGTGTCGCCGACCGGCAGGAAGCGCGCCCGCTCGCTGATCCGCTCCGCCGTCGCCTTGCCCGCCATTCATGTCTCTCCCGCGTTCCGACGTGAAGGCATTATCGTATAAAGCATGTCACCGACGTCAGGCATGAGGGAGCTTCCGTGTCCAAGCGCATCAATATCAATGCCGACCTCGGCGAGGGCTTCGGGCATTACGCGATCGGCAATGACGACGCGATCCTGAAGATCGTCCAGAGCGTCAATGTCGCCTGCGGCCTCCATGCCGGCGACGCCACGATCATGCGCGACGTGTGCCTGAAGGCGAAGGAAAACGGCGTCTCCGTGGGCGCGCATCCCGGCTTCAACGACCTGTGGGGCTTCGGCCGCCGGCAGATCCGCATGAGCCCCGACGATCTCGAATATCTCGTCGCCTACCAACTCGGCGCGCTGGCCGGCATGGCGGCCTATGCGGGGATCCAGGTGACGCATGTGAAGCCGCACGGCGCGCTCAACAACATGTGCGCGGTGGACAGGGACTATGCCCGGGCGGTGGCCCGGGCGATCAAGGTCGTCGATCCCTCGCTCTATTTTCTCGCCCTTTCCGGCACCGAGATGGAAAAGGCGGCGATCGATCTCGGCGTGCCGCTGTCGCGGGAGGCCTTCATCGACCGGCTCTACGAGGATGACGGCAATCTGCGTGCGCGCACCTTCGCGGATTCGATGATCCGCGATCCCGAGGTCGCCGCGGCGCGGGCGGTGCGCATGGTGCTGGACGGCGAGATCGTCTCGGTGAACGGCAGGAGAATGCCGACCCGCTTCGATTCCCTGTGCCTGCATGGCGACGAGCCCACGGCGCTCGCCGTGGCCACCGCCTGCTGCGACGCCCTGCGCGCGGCCGGCGTCGAACTCGTCACCCTGCCGGAGATGATGGCGGGCTGAGCCGCTGCGGCTCGGGGATGGAGCGGCTCTTCCGCCGCGAGACGCCGCCGCCAGCTACTCTCGCCGCCGACAGGCGCCGAACTCCCGGGAAAGGATGTCGATGAGGGATTTCGTGCGACGTCGCCTGCGCGGTTCCTTGCCGCTGGCGCGGGTCTTCTGGTGGGAGATGCTCGCCGTCGGCACTCTGGTCAATCTGGTGACGGGCGGGGCCGCGCTGGCCGCCCATGTCGCCGGCGCGCCGCTCTGGCTCGCGGCGTTGGTCTTCTTCCTGCCCCTGCCGTTGAACGTGCTGCTCACATTCTCGGTCTGGCGCGCCGCCGGGCAGTCCTCGCCCGGCTGGGGCGTCGCTGCGCGCGCGGTGTCGCTGGTCTGGCTCCTGCTGATGCTGGTCGTATAGGGCCACTGTCCGCAGCCCCGCCCGCCGCACCGCTCAGCCGGTCTCGCCCGCCTCGGTCCGGCGCGTCATCAGCGACGCACGCAGCAGCGCGGCGAGGAAGATGACGCTCTTCAGCAGCACGATGGTCGGGGCCGGCGCGCTGTCGAGGAAGAAGGAGAGGTAGACCCCCAGCAGCGAGGAGAGGACGGCCACGCCCAGCGCCGCCGCCAGCATGGCGCCGAAGGTGCGGGTGAGCAGGAAGGCGATGGCCCCCGGTGCGATCAGCATGGCGATGGCGAGGATCAGGCCGACGGCGGTGAGCGCGCCGACGATGGTGAGCGAGATCAGGCACAGCAGGCCGTAATGCAGCAGCCCGACCGGCAGGCCGACGGCGCGTGCCTGTACCGGATCGAAGGCGTGCAGCAGGAAGTCCCGCCACTTCAGCGCGACGACCGCCGCCACCACGGCCGCCACCAACGCCGTCTCCCCGATATCGCGCCAGGAGACGCCGAGCATGTCGCCGAACAGGATATGGTCGAGATGCACCTCGGACTGGATCTTCACATAGAGCACCAGCCCGACGCCGAACATGCCGGAGAACACGATGCCCATCACCGTGTCCTGCTTGATGCGGCTGTTGTCCTTGAGATAGCCGGTCGCCACCGCGCAGAACATGCCGGCGGCGAAGGCGCCCAGCGCCAGCGGCAGGCCGACGATATAGGCGAGCACCACGCCGGGAAACACCGCGTGGGAGATGGCGTCGCCCATCAGCGACCAGCCCTTCAGCACCAGGAAGCAGGAGAGCAGCGCCATCGGCACCGCCACCAGCCCGGAGATGACCAGGGCATTGACCATGAAGTCGAACTGGAAGGGGGAAAGCAGCGTCTCGATCATGCCTATGCCTCCGACCTCAACGCTTCCGCCGCCCGCCGCCGCGCCGCCAGCATGCCGTGCTTGGGCGCGAAGACGAAGGCGGTGAGGAACACGGCGGTCTGCAGCACCACGATGATGCCGCCGGTGGCGCCGTCGAGGAAATAGCTGACATAGGCGCCGAGGAAGCTGGTGCCGGCGCCGATGGCGACGGCGATCGCCAGCAGGCGGGGAAAGCGGTCGGCCAGCAGATAGGCGGTGGCGCCCGGCGTCACCACCAGGCAGATGACGAGGAAGGCGCCGACCGTCTGCAGCGCGGCGACGGTGGAGGCGGCGAGGAGGGTGAAGAACAGGATCTTCAGCGCCGTGGGCTTGAGGCCGATGGAGCGCGCATGCGCCTCGTCGAAGAACACGGCCATGAGGTCGCGCCACTTCACCAGAAGGATCGCCAGCGAGACCGTGCCGATGATAGCGAGCTGCAGCGTGTCCTCCGGCGTGATGGTGAGGATGTTGCCGAGCACGATGGTCTGGATGTTCACGGAGGTCGGCGAGAGCGAGACCATGAACAGGCCCAGCGCGAAGAAGGAGGAGAAGATCAACCCGATGATGGCGTCTTCCCGCAGCTTGGTGCGCTGGTTCAGGAACAGCATCGCCGCTGCCGCCAGCCCGCCGGAGAAGAAGGCGCCGATCGCGAAGGGCAGGCCGAGCATATAGGCCCCGGCGACCCCGGGCACGATGGCGTGCGAGAGCGCGTCGCCGATCAGCGACCAGCCCTTGAGCATGAGATAGCAGGAGAGGAAGGCGCAGACGGCGCCGACGAGGGCGGAGACCCACATCGCGTTGCGCATGTATTCGTAGCCGAAGGGTTCCGCCAGAAGGTCGATCACGATGCGCTCTCCGTGGCGCGCGGCGGGCGTTCGCCCTTCTCGCCGTAGAACACGAGAGGGCGCTCGTCATCGGTGAGCACGGCCAGCTGGCGGCTGTCGTCATCGGCGTGCAGCCCCGCGCCGCTCAGCACGAAATGGCGCAGCACGCCGCCGAAGGTCTTCTCCAGATTGGCCTCGGTGAAGGTCTCCGTGGTGAGGCCATAGGCAAGCACGGTGCCCTTTACCAGCACGGTGCGGTCGCAGAACTCCGGCACGCTGCCGAGATTATGGGTCGAGACCAGCATCACCCGCCCCTCGTCGCGCAGCGCGCGCAACAGGGCGATGATCGCCTCCTCGGTCTTCACGTCGACGCCGGTGAAGGGCTCGTCGAGCAGGATCACCTTGGCATCCTGCGCCAGCGCACGGGCCAGGAAGACGCGCTTCTTCTGCCCGCCGGAAAGCTCACCGATCTGCCGCTTGCGGAACTCGCTCATATTGACGCGGGCCAGCGCGTCGGTGACCGCCGCACGGTCGGCGGCGCGCGGCAGGCGCATCAGCCCCATATGGCCGTAGCGGCCCATCATCACCACGTCTTCCACCAGCACGGGGAAGTTCCAGTCCACCTCCTCGCTCTGCGGGACATAGGCGACGAGGTTACGCTTCAGCGCCTCGGCGACGCCGGCGCCGAGAATGCTGATCTCGCCGGAAGCGAGGCGGACAAAGCCCATGATCGCCTTGAACAGGGTCGACTTGCCCGAGCCATTGACGCCCACCAGCGCGGTGATGGTGCCGGTGGGGATGATGAAGCTGGCGTCGCGCAGGGCGGTGTGGCCGTTGCGATAGGTTACCGAGACATGGCGGACGGCGAGCCCCTCGCCGGCGCTGGATAAGGCAAGCGGGGCGTTCATTGCGACAACCCCTTGGCGAGGCCCTTTTCCAGCGTGCCCGTGGTGACGGTGAGAAGGTCGATATAGGTCGGCACCGGGCCGTCCGCCTCGCTCAGCGAGTCCACATAGAGCACGCCGCCATAGAGCGCGCCGGTCTCGCGCGCCACCTGCTGCGCCGGCTTGTCGGAAACGGTGCTCTCGCTGAACACGGCGGGGATCTTGTGGGCGCGGACCGCGTCGATCACCTTGCGCACCTGCTGCGGGGTGCCCTGCTGGTCGGCGTTGATCGGCCAGAGATAGAGCTCCTTCAGCCCGAAATCGCGGGCGAGATAGGAGAAGGCCCCCTCGCTCGACACCAGCCAGCGCTTGTCGGCGGGGATAGCGTCGAGTTCGACGCGGATCGGCGCGACGGCGGCTTCGATCTTCGCCTTGTAGGCGCTCGCATTGGCCTCATAGGTCGCGGCATTGGCGGGATCGTATTTCATGAAGGCGTCGCGGATGTTGTCGACATAGATCAGCGCGTTGGCGGGCGACATCCAGGCGTGCGGGTTCGGCTTGCCGCTGTAGGGACCCTGGGAAATGCTGATCGGCTCGATCCCGTCCGAGACCACGACGCTCGGGACGTCCTTGAGATTGCGGAAGAACTTCTCGAACCACAGTTCGAGGTTCAGCCCGTTCCAGAGGATGAGCTGCGCACCCTGGGCGCGCTGTATGTCGCCGGGGGTGGGGGCGTAGTTATGAATCTCGGCGCCCGGCTTGGTGATCGACTCCACCACCGCCGCATCGCCCGCCACGTTGCGCGCCATGTCGGCGATGACGGTGAAGGTGGTCACCGCCTTGAACTTCGGCGCCGCCCCGGCGCTGGAACTGTCCTGAGCGAGGGCGCCGGAAGCCCCGAACAGCCCTCCCGCCAGCAGGCCGGCCAGCAGCGCGCGCCTCGATAGTCCCCACATGCTCGGCCTCCTTTTGCGAATGACTTGCAAAAGCATTCTACGTGGATCGCCGCCGCGTGCAACTGCAAATGAGTTGCAGGAAGGCGCTGTGTCCCCAGAGACGTCGAAAGTGCGTACTCGCGCGCTCCGGGACCGCTTCCTAAGCCGTGGAGTTCCAGCGCGTGGGGCCTGTACTGGGGCTGCCCGACTGACGCCACGCTCTCCCGCGGTGGCAATCGGCAAGCGGGCGGTCGTGGTCCGGGGCAGAATGCGCGCGATCCGCGCCGGAACCGCCCGGCCGGCTCCATGGTTAGGCAGCGGGAGGACTACCGATGAGCCATATTCGCTACGAGATCGTCGAGCATGACGGTGGCTGGGCCTACAAGCTCGGCGACGTCTTCTC